>NZ_LWCT01000049.1:0-178139 GCF_001650455.1 Plantibacter sp. H53 | reverse complement strand
CCCCACGCCCACGCCGACGGAGACGGTTCCGGTCGCGCCCCCCGCCCCGCCGGCGTTCGACAAGGCCGCCTACTCGATCGATGACCCGCTGAGCCCGTGGGTGGTCGTCAACAAGACCCGGCCGCTGAACCCGGTCGACTACACGCCACCGGACCTCGTGTCCGTCCCCGTCGCCCACACCTGGGACCCGCTGTTGCGAGCCGAGGCCGCCGCCGCGATCGTGCAGCTGTTCGACACCGCCTCAGCCGAGGCCGGCCTGTCGCTCGCTTCGAACAGCGCGTATCGCAGCTACTCGAGCCAGGTGTCGGTGTACGACAGCGAACCCGACGACTCGACGACCGCGCGCCCCGGCTACAGCGAGCACCAGACCGGCTGGACGATGGACATCGGTGCCGAGAGCGGCAACTGCTCGCTCAACACCTGCTTCGGCGACACGGCGGAGGGGCAGTGGCTCGCCGCGAACGCCTACCGCTTCGGGTTCATCCTGCGGTACCCGGCCGACAAGGTCGACGTCACCGGCTTCTCGTTCGAGCCGTGGCACTACCGCTACATCGGCGTGCCGCTCGCGACCGAGATGCACAACACGGGCGTGACGACGCTCGAAGAGTTCTTCGGGCTCCCGGCGGCTCCCGGATACCTGAACTAACCCTCCGACAGGCTCAGGGACCGGGTAGCGGCTCAGGGACCGGGCGTCCGCTCAGGGACCGGGGTAGCGTCAGGGAAGACCGGTCACTGAGCCTGTCGAAGTGCGCCCTTCGACAGGCTCAGGAACCAGGAGATGAGCTAGGCGCCGAGGGCGGCGTCGACGATCTGCTTCGCCTCCGCCTGGACGAGCTTGAGGTGCTCCGCGCCCTTGAACGACTCGGCGTAGATCTTGTAGACGTCCTCGGTGCCGGACGGACGCGCGGCGAACCACGCGTGCTCGGTCACGACCTTGACACCGCCGATGGCCGCGTCGTTGCCCGGCGCGTGGCTGAGCTTCGCGACGATCGGGTCGCCGGCGAGCTCGGTCGCCGTGATGGCGTCGCCGTCGAGCTTGCCGAGCCGTGCCTTCTGTTCCTTCGAGGCTGCGGCGTCGACACGCTCGTACACGGGGTCGCCGAAGCGCTCGGTCAGTTCGCGGTAGAGCACCGACGGGGTCTTGCCCGTCACGGCGAGGATCTCCGCGGCGAGCAGGCAGAGGAGGATGCCGTCCTTGTCGGTGGTCCACACCGAGCCGTCGAAGCGGAGGAAGCTCGCGCCGGCGCTCTCCTCGCCACCGAAGCCGACCGAACCGTCGACGAGACCGGGGACGAACCATTTGAAGCCGACCGGGACCTCCCAGAGGCGGCGTCCGAGGGACTCGGCCACGCGGTCGACGACCGACGACGACACGAGGGTCTTGCCCACGGCGGCGTCGTCGCGCCAGCCCGGCCGGTTCGCGTAGAGGTAGTCGATCGCGACGGCGAGGTAGTGGTTGGGGTTCATGAGCCCGGCGTCGGGCGTGACGATGCCGTGGCGGTCGGCGTCGGCGTCGTTGCCGGTGAGGAGGTCGAACTCGTCGCGTCGTGCGACGAGCGCCGCCATGGCGGAGGGCGACGACGGGTCCATGCGGATCTTGCCGTCCCAGTCGAGCGTCATGAACGCCCAGGCCGGGTCGACGTGCGGGTTCACGACGGTGAGGTCGATCTCGTAACGGTCGGCGATCGCCTGCCAGTAGTGGACGCTCGCACCGCCGAGGGGGTCGGCGCCGATGCGGATCCCGCTGCGCTTGATGGCGTCGAGGTTGATGATGTGCTTCAGATCGTCGACGTAGTTGCCGCGGAAGTCGTACGTCTCGACGGCGGACGGTTCCGCCATCTTGACGTCGTGCAGCCCACCGGCGATGAGCTCGTTGGCGCGGTTCGCGATCCAGGAGGTCGCGTCGGAGTCGGCAGGTCCGCCGTGCGGGGGGTTGTACTTGAAGCCGCCGTCGGCCGGCGGGTTGTGGCTGGGCGTGACGACGATGCCGTCCGCCTGGTCGCCGTTGCCTTCGGCGTTGTACTTGAGGATCGCGTGGCTGAGCGCGGGGGTCGGCACGAAGTCGTCGAACTCGTCCACCAGGACGCGCACACCGTTGGCGACCAGGACCTCGAGCGCCGTCGTCTGCGCCGGCCCACTGAGCGCGTGGGTGTCGGATCCGATGAAGAGCGGCCCGGTGATCCCCTGGCTCGTGCGGTACTCGACGATCGCCTGCGTGGTCGCGGCGATGTGGTCCTGGTTGAACGCGGTGTTCAGCGAGGAGCCGCGGTGGCCGGAGGTGCCGAACACCACCCGCTGCTCGGGGATCGAGACGTCCGGCTTCAGCGTGTAGTAGGCGTCGATGAGCGACGGGACGTCGATCAGATCTGCTTCGGTGGCGGGGGTACCTGCGCGATCGTTCATCGCACCAGTCTGGCAGGAACGACCGATGTCAGGAAGGCGCTTGACCCGTGGCGAGTGGCGATTCCCACCGGAGGTCCGGGAAGCGCGCGAAGTCGCGATCGAGCGTCACGAAGGTGGCCCGGTGTTCGATCGCGAGTGCGGCGTGGGCCGCGCCCGAGACGAGGTTGCCTCGGGCCTCGACCGCTGCACAGAGCGAGGTGAAGACCGTCCAGAACGACGGGCCAGGGCGGACCACCTGGACCCCGGGCTCGTCGCGGAGTCGCTGCATCTGGTCCAGCGCGACGGAGATCGGAGTGGGATCGACGAAGATCCGACGCTGGGTCACGATCCGGATGTACCCCGCGAGCACGGCTTCGCTGACGCCCAGGGGCTCTCTCGATCGGACGGCATCTTCCAACCAGGTTGCGAGCGTGCGGTGGTGTTGTGAGTCGGGTCGGAACGCGCCGATGAGGACGTTGGTGTCGACCACCTTCACTCGAAACCGTCCATGATGTCCTCGAGTTGCGCGTTGTTCGTGAGGCCGATTCCTGGGTGGGGTCCTCCCCGGCCGTACGGCACGACCTTGTACGGCTCCCGCTCGGGCGGTGCGGCTGCTGCGGCCAGCTTCGCGCGCAGGGCCTCCTCGATGTAGGCGGTCACGGTCTTCCCCTCCTGCGAGGCGTGCTCGCGGACGGCCTCGTAGAACTCGTCGGCGAGTCGGATGGTCGTTCGCATCACCCGAGCCTACGAAGGCGTATGTCGGTATGTCAACGACGCTACCTTCTCCCATCGGTGCAGGGGTGAGCCGACACGGATCTGTGGAGTGGGCGCTGCTCCAGGTACCTGTGGAGGGCCGTCGACTAGTGCGTGGCGAGGAGCGCCGCGGCCGAGGCGGAAGCGGAGGTGGTCGTGGAGGAGCTCGTCGTGGAGGCGCCCGCCCCGACGCTCGCGGCATCCGGCACGGAGCCGCGCTGGTGGGACGACCCGGGCGTCGTCAGATCGGCGACCGCGGACGCCTGACCCGTGACGATGCGCTGGATCGCGTAGAGGCTCTCGGTCGCCGGCCCGAGGTACTTCCCCCGGTCGTCGGCGTTGCTCGACCCGACCGCGTTGTGCCCGTCGACGGCGCCGAGGTGGTCGCCGTCGCCGAGCGTCAGGCCGTCGGAGCCGAAGGTGGTCGCGCCCCAGGAGCTCATCGCAGGATCGGCTCGACCGGACAGGAACTGGCCGAGACCGGCGAGGGTGTCGGCGCTCGCCTGGGAGGCGTACACGCGGCCGGCCGGGACGTGCAGATCCTCGATCCCGATCTCCGTCGGGATGCCGGCCGAGCCGAGCATGACGAAGTCGTCGACGTGGTAGTCGCCGGACGCCAACGCCAGCGAGGCCGTCGCCGTGCCGTAGGAGTGCGCCACGACGCTCAACTGGGAGACGATGCCGCGCGCGGAACGGACGGCGTCGTATCCGGCGAGCACTCCGGCGAGCAGGGGTGCCCCTTCGACCGCCCGGTCGTTCGACGGCACCTCGAGCGCGCTCGGGCTGTGTCCGCCGATCCAGAGGATGACCGCGCTGTCGGCTGCGGCGCTCTGGATGCGCTTCGCCCCGCGCAGGTAGTCGTCGAGTTCGAGGGCGCTGCTGTTCATCCCGGGGACGAACACCGTGACGTAGGCGGCGGTGTCCACGTCTCCCACGGCGACAGCGACCCGCGGGGGTCCGGAGCCGCCCGCCTGCAAGGTGATGAGGTACTCCGGCTGGAGGCGGGCGGCGATCGCGTCCGGCGAGTACCGGTCGACGAGCAGCTTGATCGCGTCCAGGCGCGACAGGGTCGTGGCGAGGGCCGCCGAGTCCGCCTGCCCGTCGACCTGGTCGCTGCTCACCGTCAGCGAGCGGTAGCTCGCCTCGGTGTCGGCGAGGAGGCCGGCGAGGCGGGAGACGTTGGCCGTCGCCCGGTCCGTGTAGGCGACGCCCTCGAGGTTGCCGATGACCGCCGGGTAACCGGTGATGAGCAGTGCGCGGTAGCCGGGAGCGAGCTCGGTCCACAGCTGCGCGACCTGCGATGAGGACATCGTCGTGAGGGCCGTCGCCGCCGCAGCGAGGTCGCCGGCGTAGGCGGTGGTGAAGGCGGCGGCCGTCATCGTCGGGACGGAGGAGGCCGCCGGTGCGAAGTCGGTGGCGGAGATCGCGGTCGCGCCGGCGGTCGAGGTCTGCGTCACCGTGACGACGCCGGCCAGGATCGCGGCGATCGCGATGGTCATGACGAGCGACTTGACGAGAGTCGCGCGGGCCGCCGAGATCGGCCGGTGCACCCAGGCCGGCAGCGACAACGACGGGAGGTTCCAGGAGGAGCCGAGGCTGAACACGGCCTCGCCGCCGCTCGCCAGGTTCAGCCGTGGAGTGGACCGCGGGGCGGCGTCGGTGAAGACACTCGTCACGTCACTCCTGTTCCTGTCTCAGCCCGTCGGGTGGAGCCTCACGCGACATGGGTCACGCATCGAGATCGGGGAGACGAACGGCCGTGAACTCGCTTCCCGAGACGAGCGGCAGCGCTCAATACACCCTTGTATCCATTGTGGCGGGTATTGGCGTGATTTGAATAGCTCAAAACGGGGGGTATCGGGGCCGAAACGGCCCGATCTTCCTGGAAATCACCCGAATGTGACCTGGATGGGAGTCAACGGCCGTTCCAGAGCGTGTCGCAAAGCACACGGTACGCTCGGAGGCATGCCAGCCGCACCCGCCGACGACGCCCTCCGGAGCTACAGTTTCCTCGGTCCGAGCGGGACCTTCACCGAGGTGGCGCTCGGCCAGGTCGAGGAGGCCAAGGGTCAGATCTGGAAGCCCGTGTCGAACGTCGGCGAGGCGCTCGGCGACGTCCTCGAGGGCCGCAGCACGGCCGCGGTCATCGCCATCGAGAACTCGGTCGACGGGGGCGTGTCGGTGGCGCAGGATGCACTCGCCACGATGCCCGGTCTCCGCATCGTCGGCGAAGTGCTCGTGCCGGTGAACTTCGTACTCGTCACCCGCCCCGGAACCCGCCTCGAGGACGTCGCGGTCGTGAACGCGCACCCCGTCGCCTACGGGCAGTGCCACCTCTGGCTCGACGCCAAGCTGCCCTCGCACGGACACATCCCGGCGTCGAGCAACGTCGCCGCCGCAGCCTCCCTGCTCGACGGCACCTCGACCGCCGACGCCGCGGTCGCCCCGCCCGGCATCGTGAACCACTACGACCTCGACGTCCTCGCGGAGAACATCGGCGACAACCCGAACGCCGTGACCCGCTTCGTCGTCGTCAGCCGTTCACGGGAGATCCCGGCCAGGACGGGCGCCGACAAGACGAGCCTCATCGTCGAGTTGCCGAACGACGAGTCCGGCTCGCTGCTCGGCATGCTCGAGCAGTTCTCCACGCGAGGTGTGAACCTGAGTCTCATCGAGTCCCGGCCCATCGGCGACGCGCTCGGCCGCTACCGCTTCGTGATCGACGCCCTCGGCCACATCGAGGACGAGCGGATGGCCGACGCCCTGCTCGGGCTCCGGCGGTTCAGCCCGAACGTGATCTTCCTGGGCTCGTACCCGAGCGCCGACCGCACCGCCGTCGACTACCACTCGCGCTACAACGACGAGGTGTTCATCGAGGCCCGTGACTGGTTGCGCGGGCTGCTGTCGGCGGAGCCACTCGAGGACTGAGCCGTCACGCTCGCGCGGAGCTCCTGCAGTCGGTCCGCATTCGAGGACGGGGTCGACGTCGGGGACGGCGTGTCGGCGCTATCCGCAGCGGGGTGCAGGAGTTGTGAGCGCCGACGAGGTGTCGCCGGGGTTCAGCTGACGATGTCGACACCGTGACCGCGGAGGCGCCGCTGGTCGGCGGTGAGCGATGCGATGAGCCGCTCGTTCGTCCCGCGGATGTGGCGCGCGACGAGGTCCGCCGCGCGCTCGGGGTCGCGCGCCGCGACCGCATCGAGGATGGCGCGGTGCTCCGTGGCGGCCTGCTCTCGGGCCTCAGGCGTCCGCACCTCGAGCCAACGGGTGCGGGCGAGCCGGACCATCGCGCCGCGCACCCCTTCGGCGAGCAGGTGGTTCGCGGACAGCGCCGCGAGCTCCTCGTGGAAGTCGCCGCCGACGCGGAGGACCGTGTGCTCGTCGTCGGGGCGGGGCTCGTCGAGGAGGGTGCGGATCGCGGCGAGCTGCGCTTCGGTCGCGCGTTCGGCGGCGAGCCGGACGCCGGCGGTCTCGAGCGCCTCACGGACCTCGGCGATGAGCCCGATCTCCTCGAGGTCGATGGGTGCGACGATCCAGCCGCGGCCGTCCCGACGCGCCAGACCCTCGGCCTCGAGCCGGGTGAGTGCGGCGCGCACGGGCGTCCGTGACGCCGCGAACCGTTGCTCGAGCCCGCGCTCGGTGAGCGGCTGCCCGGGCGCGAGGTCGAGGGTCAGGATCGCCCCGCGGAGGCGCTCGTAGAGCTGCGTGGTCTGCGTCGGAGTACTCATGCGTGTTCCCGATCTGGCCGGTGACAATTGGTATACCAAAATGGTGTACCGTCATGCTAGCAGCGGGAGACACCCACCGCAGGAAGCGGCACGATGACCGGATCGACACCAGCCCCCGAGGCCCCGGCGACCGCTCGCGGGGCGCGTCCACCGATGCCGAACGCCGGTCGGGCCTGGACCGTCCTCGGGCTCGGTGTCGCCGCGCAGACCGCCGGCACGCTCTTCGTCAGCACCCCGGCGTTCCTCATCCCGCTCCTGCACGCCGAGCGGGGCATGTCGCTCGCCGAGGCCGGCGTCCTGGCCGCCGCCCCCACACTCGGCATGGTGCTGACGCTCATCGCCTGGGGCTGGCTGGCCGACCGTGTCGGCGAGCGCATCGTCATCGCCGGCGGCCTCGCCCTCACCGCTCTGGCCGCTGCCGGGGCGATCGCCGCGGACGGCCTCATCCCGTCGCTCGGCTACGGTCCGCTCGGGATCCTGCTCCTGCTCGGTGGCGCCGCCTCCGCGAGCACGAACTCGGCGAGCGGCCGGATCGTCGTCGGCTGGTTCCCGAAGGACCGCCGCGGTCTCGCGATGGGGATCCGCCAGATGTCGCAGCCCCTCGGCGTTACGGCGGCCGCGGTGACGGTGCCGTCCGTGGCGGCGGCGTCGGGCATCTCCGCCGCCCTCATGATCTCGCTCGTCGCGACGGGTGTCCTCGCCGTGGCCTGCACGATCGGACTCCGGAATCCGCCACGGACCGTGGTGTCGAAGCCGGTCCCGACGGAGACGACGCCGAACCCCGTGACCGCGCGACCACGCAACCCCTACCGAGGCGACGGCTTCCTCTGGCGCATCCACGCCGTGTCGATCCTGCTCGTGGTGCCGCAGTTCACGCTCACGACCTTCGCACTCGTCTGGCTCGTCGCCGACCAGGGCTGGAATGCGCTCGCGGCGGGCGCGCTCGTCGGTGTCGCGCAGTTCGTCGGCGCCGTCGGCCGGATCGGCGTCGGGGTGTTGAGCGACCGCCTCGGCAGCCGGGTGCGACCGCTGCGCTGGGTGGCGGTGTCGGCGGTCGTCGTCATGCTGCTCCTCGCCGGTGTGGGGCTGCTGCAGTGGCCGGTGGCGGTCGCCGTCGCGCTCGTCGTCGCCAGTGCGGTGACGGTCGCCGACAACGGGCTCGCCTTCACCTCGGTCGCGGAGATGGCAGGCCCCACCTGGGCGGGGCGGGCGCTGGGAGCGCAGAACACCGGCCAGTTCATCGCCGCGTCGGTCGTCGGGCCGGCGGTCGGTGCGCTCATCGGCCTGGTGGGCTATCCGCTCGCCTTCCTCGCGGTCGCGGTGCTCCCGGCCCTCGCGATCCCGATCATCCCGAGCGAGGCCGCGGAGCACGACCACCTCTAGGCCGTCGTCCCACCGGTCCGGTCGGCTCGTCTAGTCGACGTTTGACGGATATCTATCGCGGCTGCCAGGCTTGCCGAGGCCCCACGACGGCCCGTGTACCTCCCCGCCGGCGAGTCGCGCTCCACTGCCTCCGACCACCGTCGAGCGACAGCCGGAGACGCCTGGTCGGCCGATCAGAAAGCACCACAGTGACCGGCACCACCACGTCCACCGACCCCGTCCACGCCGTCGCGGAGGCCGCCCTGCGGCGCAATGCGGGCGAACCCGAGTTCCACCAGGCGCTCCTCGAAGTCCTCGAGTCCATCCGCCCGGCCCTCGACGAACACCCGGAGTACCTCGAGGCGGGCATCCTCGAACGCCTCGTCGAACCCGAGCGGCAGGTCGTGTTCCGCGTGCCGTGGACCGACGACCGCAACCGGGTGCAGGTGAACCGCGGCTTCCGCGTCCAGTTCAACTCGGCGCTCGGCCCGTACAAGGGCGGGTTGCGCTTCCACCCGAGTGTGAACCTGTCGATCGTGAAGTTCCTCGGGTTCGAGCAGATCTTCAAGAACGCTCTCACCGCGCAGGGCATCGGCGGCGCCAAGGGCGGCAGCGACTTCGACCCGCACGGGCGATCGGACGCCGAGATCATGCGCTTCTGCCAGAGCTTCATGAACGAGCTCTACCGCCACCTCGGCGAGCACACCGACGTCCCGGCCGGCGACATCGGCGTCGGCGCGCGCGAGATCGGCTTCCTCTTCGGCCAGTACCGGAAGATCACCAACCGTCACGAGTCGGGCATGTTCACCGGCAAGGGCGTCGGCTGGGGTGGCGCCGAGGTGCGCACCGAGGCGACCGGGTACGGGACGGTGTTCTTCGTGGACGAGATGCTCGCCGTCGACGGCCGCGGGGTCGAGGGCAAGCGCGTCATCGTGTCGGGCTCCGGGAACGTCGCGACGTACGCGATCGAGAAGGTCCACCAGCTCGGTGGTACCGCCGTCACCGCGTCGGACTCCTCCGGGTACGTGGTCGACGACGCCGGCATCGACCTCGAGCTCCTCAAGCAGATCAAGGAGGTCGAGCGCGGCCGGATCTCCGAGTACGCCGCCCGCCGTCAGGGCGCCCACTTCGTCGCCGGCGGCAGTGTCTGGGACGTCCCAGGGGAGATCGCGCTGCCGAGCGCGACGCAGAACGAGCTGCACGAACGCGACGCGATCGCCCTCGTGAAGCACGGCGTCATCGCGGTCGCGGAGGGCGCGAACATGCCGTCGACGCCCGAGGCCGTGCGGGTGTTCCAGCAGGCCGGCGTCCTCTTCGGCCCGGGGAAGGCGGCGAACGCCGGTGGTGTGGCGACCTCGGCGCTCGAGATGAGTCAGAACGCGGCCCGGCAGCGGTGGTCCTTCGATGACAGCGAGGTGAAACTGCGCGGCATCATGCACGGCGTGCACCGCGCCGCTTATGAGGCCGCCGAGCGCTACGGCCGGCCGGGCGACTACGTCGTCGGGGCGAACACCGCCGCGTTCGTGAAGGTCGCTGACGCGATGCTCGCCCAGGGGGTCATCTAGCCCCGCTCTGTCCCCGACTCAGGAGTCCCGCGGCGAGTCGACCGCTGAGGGGCCCGGCGCGCCGTACACCTCCTGAGTCGGGGACGCGGAACCCGCCGGCGAGGGACGCGGCGGGTGTCGGATTGCGACGGGGTGGTCGGCCCCTGGACGGCGAGTGACTAGCCTCGAAGGGTGACCGACCCCCGCCCCGCAACCACCGTCATCGTCGGCGCCGGCCTCTTCGGCCTGGCGACCGCCGTCCACCTCGCCCGCGCCGGTCGACGGGTGACGGTCCTCGAGTCGGGCACCGCCGCCGGTGCGACGACCGCAGCCGGAGCGGGCTTCGTCGGCCTCTGGGCGGCGGGCTACGCCTGGTACTGGGACGAGTCGGAACTCGCCCTCGAGCAGGCCGGCCTCGACTTCTACCGCGGGCTCGACGCTGCCGGATACGACATCGGGCTGCGGAACACGGGCAACGTGTGGCTCGCCCTCACCGAGCAGGCCGTGCTCGACCACCTGCTGCCGTTCGCCGAGCACCCGCTCCGCCCCGAGGACGCCCGCCTGCTCACCGCCGTCGAGACCGCTGAACTCGTTCCGGGTCTCGACCCCGAAGCGATCGTCGGGGCGTTCATCCATCCCGACGGCATCCAGATCAGCGCGCCCGACGCCGGAATCGCGCTCGCGGCGCTCGCCCGGGCCGAGGGTGTCGAGATCATCGAGCAGACACCCGTCGTCGATCTCCTCGCCGAAGGTGGCCGAGCCGTCGGCGTGCTGACCGCCACCGGCGAGCGCGTCCTCGGCGACGAGGTCGTCCTCGCCGCAGGGTCCTGGACGAACGAGCTCCTCGCCGCGACGGACCGCGTGCTGCCGTTCGCGCGGGTGATCGCGAGCCGCCTGACCACCGCCCCGTTCGGCCTCGGCGAGGTGCCGACCCTCATGATCCCGGAGCTGGACGGACTGTGGATCAGGGAACACCTCGGTGGTCTCACGTACGGCAACGGCGTCGGCTACGAGGCGCTCGCGGTGCGCGACAGCCCCGCGGATCGTCGTCCGGACCGCCCCGACCTCGTCGAGGCGATGCGCGAGCACCTGTCGCCGATCGTCTCCGAGCTCATCCCGGCCGCCGCGCCCGTCGTCGACGACGCCGAAGCCGTGCAGGGGATCGTGTCGTACACCGCGGACCGCCGCTTCATCGCGGGGTCCGTCCCGGAGCTCGACGGGTTGTTCGTCGTGGCCGGCGACAACGAGTCCGGGGTCACGCACGGCCCTGGACTCGGCCGGATGCTCGCCGAGCTGATCGTCACAGGTGAGAGCCCCTTCGTCGACGCGTCGCGGTACGCCCCCGGTCGGTTCCCGTCCCGTCCGTTCGCCGACGAGGCCGCCGTGGCCGCCGCGATGCCGGCTCGTCGGGCGGTCGACGCGCGCGCCAACGCAGCGAAGCGCGTCACGACGGAGTCGGGCCTGCCTGCGGAGTCGGGCCGATGACCGCGCCGGGTCCGGCAGCGGACGCGACGCAGACCGCGCTGCCGGCGCGCGCCGAGGTCGTCGTCATCGGTGCCGGGATCGTCGGTGCGGCGGCTGCACGCTCGCTGGCCGAGCAGGGCCGCGACGTCCTGCTTCTCGAGCGGTACCCGCGCGGTCACGAGCACGGCTCCTCCCACGGAGCGACCCGCATCTTCCGTCAGGGCTACGACGCCGACGACTACGTCGCCCTGACGTCGGAGGCGCTCTCGGCCTGGCGGGAGCTCGAATCGGCGAGCGGGCGGACGCTGCTCGACCTCACCGGCGCGCTCGACCACGGCCGCCCCGAGATGCTCGCAGCGATCGAGGCGGCGATGACCCGAGGTGGGGTCGCGTCGGAGCGCCTCACCCCGGATCAGGCGAGCGACCGCTGGCCCGGACTGCGGTTCGACCGCGAGGTCCTCCACCACGCGACCGGAGGTCGACTGTTCTCCGCCGAAGCGATCGAGGCCCTGCTCGACCTCGCCGAGGTGGCCGGAGCGACCCTGCGCTTCGGCGTGCGGGTGGCGGGCGTCGATCCGACTGCGTCGAACGATCCGACCGCCGGTGTCGGCGGTGCCGTCGTCCGCACTGAGCTGGGCGACGTCGTCGCAGACCACGTGGTCGTCGCGGCCGGCTCCTGGGCGCCCGACCTCGTCGGCGCACTCGCTCGCAGCGTCGGTCGTCCGCTGCCCGAGATCGTCGTGACGCAGGTCCAGCCCGCGCACTTCCCGAGCGGACTGCACGCCGACGCCTGGCCGAGTTTCGTCCACTACCCCGCCGAGGGGTCGAGCGTGTACGGGCTGCTGACGCCGGGCGAGGGGGTCAAGGTCGGGCTGCACGGCGGTGCCGTCCACGCCCACCCCGACGAACGCGACGGCCTCGCCGAACCCGAAGAACTCGCGCGGCTCACCGCCTACGTCGCCGAATGGGTGCCCGGTGTCGACGCGTCCGCACCCCATACCATCAGCTGCCTCTACGATCTGAGCCCCAGCGAGGATTTCGTGATCGACCGGATCGACAGCATCATCGTCACGACGGGATTCTCCGGTCACGGGTTCAAGTTCGGCCCGGTACTGGGACGCCTCATCGCCGATCTCGTCGACGGAGCCGAACCGCACCCGAGGTTCGCGCTCGCCGCCCACGCGGTACCCGTCGCGCCATCAGCATCAGCTCTCCCGCAGTCACCCGAAGGAACCGCTCCATGAACCGATCCGCCAGATTCGCCACGGTCGCCGTCGGCCTCGGTGTCGTCGCCGCCCTCACCGGTTGCACGGCCCAGGGCGGCACCACCACGACCACCGCGCTCGTCATCGGCACCACCGATCAGATCGTCTCGCTCGACCCGGCCGGTGCCTGGGATCGCGGATCCTTCACGCCGCAGAACCAGATCTACCAGCACCTCCTCAGCTACGACGAGGGCGACGTCGTCCCCGCGCCCGACGCGGCGGAATCGTGCGACTTCACCGACGAGACCACCTACGTCTGCACGGTCAAGGAGGGGCTGACCTTCTCCAACGGTCACGCGCTCACGGCCGAGGACGTCGTCTACTCCTTCACCCGCGTCCGTGAGATCGCCGCCGACAACGGCCCGTCGCCGCTGCTCGCGAACCTCGACAGCGTCGAGGAGGGTGACGACAACCAGGTCGTCTTCCACCTCACGGTGCCGAACGACCAGACCTGGCCCTACGTGCTCACGAGCATGGCCGGGCCGATCGTCGACGAAGAGGTCTTCCCGGCTGACGAGCTGCTGAGCGACGACGACGTGATCGGCTCCGGCCCCTACGCCGTCGACAGCTACCAGGCGGGCGGGCTGCTCTCGCTCGAGGCGAACTCGCGCTACTCCGGGACCCGCGCGAAGACGCAGCACGTCGTGCTCAAGCCGTACACGACGGCGTCGAACCTGCGGCTCGACCTGGAGAAGGGCGACGTCGACATCGCCTACCGCTCGCTGACCGCGACGGACGTCGCCGACCTCCGGAGCGACTCCGACCTGCAGGTCGTCGAGGGGCCGGGCGGTTCGGTGCGGTTCCTCACGTTCAACCTGAACACCCAGCCGGGTGCGAACGACGCGCAGAAGCTCGCCATCCGGCAGGCGGTCGCGTCGCTCGTCGATCGTGAGGAGATCGCCGACCAGGTCTACAAGGGCACCTACGCGCCGGCCTACTCGGTGGTGCTCGACGGGCAGACGGGGGCGACGCCCGCGTTCCAGACCGCGTACGGTGACGCGCCGGACCCGGCGAAGGCTGCCGCGATCCTCGCGGCCGCGGGCGTCAGCACCCCCGTCGCCCTGCCGATCCAGTACACGAGCGACCACTACGGCCCCGACTCCGACCAGGAGTACGCGCTCATCAAGTCGCAGCTGGAGGAGTCCGGTCTGTTCACCGTCGACCTGCAGTCGACGGAGTGGACGAGCTACGTGAAGGAGCTGAACCCGGAGTCCGGTTACCCGGCGTACCAGCTCGGGTTCTTCCCGGACTACCCGGACCCCGACAACTTCCTGCGCTCGGCGTACTCGACGACCGGGGCGTCCGTCGCCAACGGGTACTCGGATCCGGCCGTCGACGCGCTCATCGACACCGAGGCGACGGCGACCGACCCGGCGGCGCGCATCGCGGCGATCGAGCAGATCCAGGCGCTGACCGCGACCGCGGCTCCGATCATCCCGCTCCTCCAGGGCACCGAGACGGTCCTCGCCCAGAAGAACGTGACGGGCCTCGAGGACACGCTCGACGCCACCTACACCTTCCGCTTCGCGGTCCTCGACCGAACGAAGTAGTCCGGTCCGGTTGCGCCAGCGCGGTGCGCTGACGTGGGCGCGGGTCTGTGACGTGAGCGCGCCCCTCCGGAGACCCGCGCTCACGCGCGTGGGGAGCGCCCACGCCGGGTGTGCGCCACTCACGCGGGCGCACCGCGCCGGCACCCGGTGGGGAGGTCTCAGGTCAGCGCGGTGCGCTGGCGCGAGAGCTGACGAGTCGGCGTGAGTGCGGGTCAGCGACGTCGGCGCACCCCTCCGGAGACCCGCGCTCGCGGCTGTGGGGCGCGCTCGCGTCAGCGCACCGCGCTGGCACCCATCACCGACGGGGGAGGATCCGGGCGAGCGCGATCGTGGCATCGCCGGTCAGGGACAGGGTGCCGGCCTCGAGTCGGAGGGTGTCGTGCCGCCGGAGCGCTCGAGGGTCCAGACCTGGCCCCTCCGCCGACAGCAGCCCATCGAGGAACACGACGAACGTGGTGGCACCAGGGGGCGTGGTGACGAGCCTCGACCCGTCGACGACGCCGACCTCGAGCGATCCACGGAACCGGTCCCGCGACACCATCAGGTTGAGATCGAGCGTCGGCCCGACCACGCCCCGCGACGACACCGCTGAGGCCCCGTCGAAGGCGGCGACCCGCCACCGGTCCAACTCGACCGGCTGACCATCGATCACGAGTCCGAGTCCACCCGCCGACAACGCCATCAGCTGACGGTCGACGCCCGGGAACGACGAGAAGGCGACGTCCGACTCGACCGTCGCGATGCTCAGCGTCCACCCCGGAGCGGCCGGTGCGTCACCGACACCGTCGCCGAGCCCACCATCGGTCCGGAGCCCGACGGCCTCGACGGCGATCTCCGTCGCGGTCCCCAGCCCGTTCCGCCAGCGGTAGCTCCGATGCCGGTCGGCCGGCAGCAACACGAGTGCGTGGCCCTCCGTCGCGCCGCTCACCGCTGCGTCGTCCCTGCCGTGACACGCTCGCCGCGGTGCCGGACGCCGACCGTCAACGGCACACCGGGTCGGTAGGCGAGGTGCGACACCGAGGGCGCGTCGAGCACCTGCAGGTCCGCGAGACCACCCACGCGAAGCGATCCGACGGCCTCGGCACCGTGCTCGAGACCGACCGCCACCGCGGCCCCCCGCGTCGCCGCCCACACCGCCTCGGCGATCGTCAGCCGCATCTGCAGCACGGCGGTCGCCACGCAGTACGCCATCGACGTCGTGTACGAGGTGCCCGGGTTGCAGTTGGTCGCGAGCGCGATCGAAGCACCGGCGTCGATGAGCGCGCGCGCCGGCGGGAACGGCTCGCGCGTCGACAGGTCGCAGGCCGGGAGCAGGGTCGCGACCGTCGACGAACCGGCCAGGAGGTCGACGTCGACGTCCGACAGGTGGTTGCAGTGGTCGACGCTCGCAGCCTCCAGCTCGACCGCGAGGCGCACCCCGCCGCTCTCGCCGAGCTGGTTCCCGTGCACCCGGACGCCCAGGCCCGCAGCGCGACCGGCGAGCAGCACCTCACGCGACTCCTCGACGTCGAAGGCCCCGACCTCGCAGAACGCGTCGATGTACGACGCGAACGGGGCCACCGCCGCGAGCATCGGTCCGGTCACGAGGTCGAGGTAGTCGCGGCGGTCGACGCCGGCCGGCACGAGATGGGCCCCGAGGAAGGTGACGACGTCGGCGACCTCGGCCGCCGCCCGAGCGGATCGCGCCTCGCCCTCCACGTCGAGCGCGTAGCCCGTCTTCGCCTCGAGGAAGGTCGTCCCCTGCGCGAGCGCCTCCGCTCGCAACCGCTGCGCACCCGCGACGAGCTGCTCCTCCGATGCGGCCCGAGTGGCGGCCACGGTCGTCGCGATCCCGCCCGCCGCGTACCGGCCGCCGGCCATGCGCGCCTCGAACTCCGCCGAGCGGTCGCCCGCGAACACGAGATGCGTGTGCGTGTCGACCCAACCCGGGAGCACGGCGCGTCCGCCCACGTCGGTCCGCGTGTCGGCGTCGGGTGCGTCGGCCGCTGCGCCGAGCCAAGCGATCCGGCCGTCTTCGATGACGACCGCCGCAGCGGTGATCCGGTTGCCGTCGACGTCGCCCGGCCCGGAGCCCGCGTTGGTCGTGAGCTCGGCGATGCCGGTGATGAGTTCGCTGGTCATGGCTGCCTCTCCTGCGAGGGGTGATCGGGTGTCGGGTGCGAGGCGGCCGCCCGGGGCGTCTCCGTCGATGCTGCCAGCTCTGTCAGCGCCACCGCGAGGAGCTGTTCCGGCGTCGACTCCCGTGATGTCGCAAGCAGCCGACCTCGCTCCGCCACGAGCCGCCCGCCGACGACGACACGCTCGACGTCGGACGCGGTCGCGACGAGGGCGAGTTGCGCCGGGTCCATGCCGGTGGTGCGGAGGCTCGACGTCGACACCTCGACGAGGTCGAGCGGATCACCCGGATCCAGCGCGTGCCGCCCGAGTCCGAGCGAACGGTAGCCGTGGTCGGTGCCCGCCTGGAGGAGCTCGGCGGGCGAGAACCGGCCGCGTCTGCCGGAGGCGAGCCGTTCCCCGGCTTCGAGACCACGCAGTTCGAGCAGCGGGTCGACCACCGCGTTCTGGTCGGAGCCGACGGCGATCCGGGCCCCCGCGTCCGCGAGGCGGCGGGCCGGTCCGATGCCGTCGCCGAGGTCGGCTTCGGTCGTCGGGCACATGACGACGGTCGCGCCGGACCGTCCGATCGCCGTGACGTCCGCGTCGGTCAGGTGTGTCGCGTGGACGAGGCTGATGCGCGGGGCGAGCGCTCCGAGCGCGGCGAGCACGCCCGTCGGCGTCCTGCCCGTCTTCGCGAGCGTGTCGACGTTCTCCTGCGGTTGCTCCGACAGGTGGACGTGCAGCGGGACGTCGTCGGGCAGGCCGGCGAGGATCGTGCGCATGGCGTCGACGGGCACGGCACGCACCGAGTGCAGCGCGGCACCGAGCGTGACGAGTGCGGCGGTACCGACGGAGCCGGACAGTGCGTCGCGCAGTCGATGCCAGCGGGCGAGCCAGTCGGCCGCGTCGCCGTCGCCGAACGCGAGCTGTTCGGTGAGCAGCGGTGCGGCAGGACCCCCGGCGGGCCCGAGGCCGCTTGCGAGGTAGGCCGTGTCGAGGAGGGTGAGCCGGATGCCGACGTCGGCGGCGGCTTCGGCGACCGCCAGTTCCATCGCGTGGGCGGTCGGGTACGGGGTGCCGTCGGCCTGGTGGTGCACGTAGTGGAACTCGCCGACGGCCGTCCAGCCGCAGACGAGCATCTCGCCGAACACGGCACGTGCGACCCGGCCGTAGTGGTCCGGGTCGAGGCTCGCGGCCGCCGCGTACATCGCCTCGCGCCACTGCCAGAAGTCACCGCCGTCGGCGTGGGTGCGTCCGCGCAGCAGACGGTGGAACGCGTGGGAGTGGGCGTTCCCCATGCCCGGGACGACCGTTCCGAGGCGGCGGTCGCCCGCCTCCGGCTCGACGCCGCGCTCGACGGTCGCGATCCGTCCGGAGTCGTCGGACGTGAAGCGCACGCGGCCGGTCGGGCGACCGTCGATGATCGCCGTCGCGGCCCAGATGGGAGCCCGCGCGTCCGCCGCGCCGGGGTCAACGCTCGCGACCGTCACAGGACGCCCCGGAGCAGGGCTTCGAGCGCTTCGACGCCGGCGACGCAGTCGGCCGTCTCGGCGAACTCCTCCGGCGAGTGCGAGACACCGGTCGGGTTCCGGACGAAGACCATCGCGGTCGGCACCGCGCCGCTCAGGACCCCGGCGTCGTGGCCTGCGCCCGCCGGCAGCAGTGGGACCCCGCCGAGCGTGCCGGCGAGTCGCGCGGCGAGCTCGGGGTCGAACTCGACGACGCCCGACCAGGACTCCTCGATCAGCTCCACCACGCAGCCGGAGTCGACGACGGCCTCCTGCACCCGGCCCTCGATGTCCGCGACGAGGGCGCGCGTGCCGGCGTCGGTGGCCGCGCGGGCGTCCACCCAGGCGTCGACCTGGGAGGCGATGACGTTGGTGCCACCCGGCACGATGCGCAGGCGGCCGACGGTGGCGCGGGCGTCGTCCGTCGCGAGGGCGGCCTGCTCGACCGCGAGGACAGCACGTGCTGCGGCGACCACGGGATCACGGCGCTCGCGCATACCGGTAGCGCCGGCGTGGTTCCCCTGACCGCTCACCCGGAGGCGCCAGCGGCCGTGGGCGAGGATCGACGAGGCGACGGCGGTGGGCGAGCCGAGGTCGATGAGGCCGCGACCCTGTTCCACGTGCAACTCGATGAAGAGTCCGATGCGGCCGAGCGCCTCGTCGTCGCGGCCGAGGTGCTCGGGAGCGAGCCCGGCGGCCGCTGCGGCCTCCGCCACGGTGACCCCGTCCGCGTCCGTCAGCGCTCGGGCGGCGTCCGCGGTGATCGCCCCGCACAGGAGCCGGGATCCGAGGCAGGCGACGCCGAACCGGGACCCCTCCTCCTCGGCGAACACCACGACGGCGACGGGACGCGACGGCTGGAACCCGGTGGCCTGCAGACGCGCGACGGCGTCCAGCGCTGAGACGACGCCGAGCGGCCCGTCGAACGCGCCGCCGCCCGGGACGGAGTCGAGGTGGCTGCCGGTGACGACCGCGTCGGGCCCAGGCGCGCCCCACCACGCCCACAGGTTGCCGTTCCGGTCCGTCTCGACGTCGAGACCGAGTCGGGCGGCGCGAGCGGTGAACCACTCGCGAAGCTCGAACTCTGCCGGCGTCCAGACATGCCGGGAGTACCCGCCGCGTGCCGGATCGACCCCGACGCCGGTGATCTCGTCGAGCCCGGCGAGTCGACCGTGGGCGATCAGGCCGTCGGTCACTCGCCCTCCCACATCGGCACCCGCAGGCCGCGTTCGCGGGCGACCTCGGCCGCCCGCTCGTAGCCGGCGTCGACGTGACGCATGACGCCGGTGCCCGGGTCGTTGACGAGCACGCGCGCGATCTTCTCGGCGGCGAGCGGCGTCCCGTCGGCGACGATCACCTGACCGGCATGGATGGACCGGCCGATGCCGACCCCGCCGCCGTGGTGGATCGACACCCAGGTCGCGCCGGACGCCGTGTTGAGCAGGGCGTTGAGCAGCGGCCAGTCGGCGATCGCGTCGGAGCCGTCGGCCATGGCCTCCGTCTCGCGGTACGGCGAGGCGACGGAACCGGAGTCGAGGTGGTCGCGGCCGATGACCACGGGTGCGCTCAGCTCACCCGAGGCGACCATCTCGTTGAACTTCAGGCCGGCCAGGTGGCGCTCCTGGTAGCCGAGCCAGCAGATGCGGGCTGGCAGCCCCTCGAAGGCGATCTTCTCGCCGGCCGAGGTGATCCAACGGCGCAGCTTCTCGTCCTCGGGGAACAGTTCGAGGATGGCGCGGTCGGTCGCGGCGATGTCCGCCGGGTCGCCGGAGAGGGCCGCCCAGCGGAACGGGCCCTTGCCCTCGGCGAAGAGCGGTCGGATGTAGGCGGGCACGAAGCCGGGGAAGTCGAAGGCGCGCTCGCAACCGCCGAGTTTCGCCTCGGCGCGGATGGAGTTGCCGTAGTCGAAGACCTCGGCGCCGGCGTCCTGGAAGTCGACCATCGCCTGCACCTGCTTCGCCATGGCGAGTCGCGAGCGGCGCGTGAAGTCGACCGGGTCGGCCGCCGCCTCGGTCTGCCAGTCGGCGAGCGCCGTGTCCTCGGGCAGGTAGGCGAGCGGGTCGTGAGCGCTCGTCTGGTCGGTGACGATGTCGATGGCGACACCGCGCCGCAGCAGTTCGGGGAAGACGGTCGCGGCGTTGCCGACGAGACCGACCGACAGGGGGCGCCGTTCGGCCTTGGCGGCGAGCACGCGTTCGACGGCGTCGTCGAGGTCGTCCGTCATCTCGTCGAGGTAGCGGTGTTCGACGCGTCGCTCCAGGCGGCTCGGGTCGACGTCGACGATGAGCACGACGCCTTCGTTGAGCGTCACGGCGAGCGGCTGTGCCCCGCCCATGCCGCCCGCGCCGCCGGTGAGGGTCAGCGTCCCGGCGAGGGTGCCGCCGAACCGCTTGTCGGCGATGGCGGCGAAGGTCTCGTAGGTGCCCTGGAGGATGCCCTGCGTGCCGATGTAGATCCACGAGCCGGCGGTCATCTGCCCGTACATGGTGAGACCTTCGGCCTCGAGCTTGCGGAACTCGGGCCACGTCGCCCAGTCGCCGACGAGGTTGGAGTTCGCGATGAGCACGCGGGGCGCCCACTCGTGCGTGCGGAAGACGCCGACGGGCTTGCCGGACTGCACGAGCAGGGTCTCGTCGGCCTCCAGCCCTTCGAGCGTGCGGACGATCGCGTCGTACGCCTCCCAGTTCCGCGCGGCCTTCCCGGTGCCGCCGTAGACGACGAGGTCCTCGGGGTGCTCGGCGACCTCGGGGTCGAGGTTGTTCATGAGCATCCGGAGCGGGCCCTCGGTCTGCCAGCTCTTGGCAGTGAGGGTGGTGCCGCGGGCGGCACGGATGGTCCGGGTGATGGTCGGCATGCGCTGGTCCTTTACGTCTGCGGTGCGGTGGTGGTGGTGCGGTTCCGACGGGCTCAGGGGCGGGTCACCGGCCCTGAACCGGTTCTCGGCCCTGAGCTGCTTCTCGGCCCCTGAGCCCGTCGAGGGGTGCTGCTAGCCCAGGTCGGCGTCCTTCAGCCACTCCTCGGCGATGCTCTTCAGGCTCGTGCCGTCGGACGCCTTGCCGTTCATCTCGATGAGGTCTTCGGTGGTGAGGGCCGCGGAGACCTTGTCGAGCGTCTTCGAGATCGTGTCGTCGAGCTTGCTCGTGCTGATGACCGGGACGATGTTCTCGGCCGCGAAGAGCGACTTGTCGTCTTCGAGGGCGACGAGCTTGTTCGCGGTGAGCCCGGGGTCGGTGCTGAAGATGTCGCCGACCTGCACCTGGCCGCTCGTGAGCGCGGTCATCGTGAGCGGCCCGCCGGCGTCGAGACTGACGAACTCCTTGAAGGTGAGACCGTAGACCTGCTCGAGGCCGACGACGCCGTTGACGCGCGTCTTCCACTCCGGCGGGCCGCCGAGGCTGAGCTCGGACATGTACGGCACGAGGTCGGAGATCGTCTTGAGGTCGTACTTGTCGGCCGTCTCCTGGGTGACGGCGAGCACGTCCTTGTCCTCCGCGGGCGAGATGTCGAGCATGCTGACACCCTTCGGGAGCTTGTCGCCGAGTTCAGCGACGACGTCCTCGCTCGTGCTGGCCTTCGACTCGGAGTCGAGGTACTTGAGCAGTGCGCCCGAGTATTCGGGGAGGAGGTCGATGGAGCCGTCCTGCAGCGCGGCCATGTAGACCTCGCGGCTGCCGATGTTGAACTGCTCCTTCACTGTGACACCCTCGGCCTGCAACGCCTGGGAGTAGATGGTGGCGATGAGCTGGCTCTCGGTGAAGTCGGCTGAGCCGATGATGACGGCGTCGCCGGAGGAGCCGGACGCGCCGTCGCTGCTGAGGGCGTCCTGGCCGCCGCAGCCGGTGAGGACGAGAGCGGCGGCTGCGGTGGTCGCGGCGATGGCCGCGAGTCGACGGGGGAAGGTGGGGAAGGGCATGAGGACCTCGATTCGGTGAGATGGACGGATCGGTGGTGCGGTCGTGCGGAGGTGGTCGTGCGGTGCGGGTGCGGCTCAGGCCGGCCGGGGGATCGCCCCGGTGACGGTGGTCGGGGCCGCCGTCCGCCGCCTGCGGCTGGTGCGCCGCAGACCGGGGGAGACGATGAGGGTGCCGAGGAGGGTGAAGGCGATCTCCAGAGCGAAGGCGAGGGCGGCGACGAGGATCGCGCCGCCGGCCATCTGGAAGAAGTCGGCTTGGGCGCGGCCGTCGATGATGTACCGGCCGAGCCCCTGGAGGCCGAGGTAGGCGGCGACCGTCGCGGTCGAGACGACCTGGAGGGTGGACGAGCGGATGCCGGACAGCAGCAGGGGGAGGGCGCAGGGGAGCTGGACGTGCCAGAGGATCTGCAGTCTCGTGTAGCCCATGCCGCGGGCGGCGCCCACCGCGTCGGGATCGGCGCTCTGGATGCCCGTGTACGTCCCGGTCAGGATGGGCGGGACGGCGAGGAGCACGAGGACGACGATCGTGGGGATGACGTAGACGAGCTGCCCGGGGACCACCGGCGAGATGAGGAGGAACAGCAGGATGAGGAGGCCCAGGGTCGGCAGGGCGCGGAGGGCGTTGGCCGATCCGGCGACGAGACGCTCGCCCTTGCCGGTGTAGCCGACGAGGATGCCGAGCGGCACGGCGATCGCAGCGGCGATCACGAGCGCGATGCCCGTGTACAGCAGGTGGTAGCCCATCTGCGAGGGGATGCCGTCGGGGCCGGTCCAGTTGGCGGGGTCGGTCAGCCAGTCGATGACGCTCATGCCACCACCGTCCGATCACGCCAGGGCGTCGCGAGCGAGCCGAGCCGGACGATGACGAGGTCGAGGATCACGGCGAGGAGGACGCAGAGCAGGATGCCGGTGACGAGCGGCACGAACAGGCGGAGCTGGAAGCCCTGGGTGAACAGCGTCCCGAGTTGCGGGATGCCGAGCAGGGCGGCCATCGTCACGATGCTGACGTTGGAGACGACCGCGACGCGTAGGCCGGCGGCGATCACCGGGACGGCGACGGGTAGTTCCACGAGCACGAGTCGCTGCCAGGACCGGTAGCCCATGGCCTCGGCCGCCTGCACCGCGTCCACGGGCACCGAGGAGAGTCCGTCGGAGACGACGCGGACGAGGAGCGACACCGTGTAGACGGTCAGGGCGATGACGATGTTGATCGGGTCGAGGATCTTCGTGCCGAGGATCGTCGGCAGGATGATGAACAGCGCGAGCGACGGGATCGTGTACAGCAGCCCGGCGGTACCGACGATGAACGGTCGGCCGCGACGCGAGCGGTGCGCCCACCAGCCGAACGGGAGGGCGACCAGGAGGCCGAGCACCGTCGGGGTGAGTGTCAACCAGAGGTGGTTGAGCGTGAGGTCGCCGATGAGCGGGAGGTTCTCCCAGATCCAGTCGATCGTCATCGGAGGCTCCGCTCGGGGGCGGGACGCTCGAGCAGTTCGCTGGCGGCGATGGTGCCGGTGAGTCGGCCGTCGTCGTTGAGGAGGCCGACGCGTCGACTCGGGTGCGCGAGCGCTGCGTTGAGCGCGATGCGGAGGGACGCCGTGCGCGGGACGAACAGGCCGTGACCGCTGATGGTGTCGGTCGAGACGGAGCCGTGACCGGCTGCCGTGTCGAACCAGCCGAGGGGACGGCGTTCGTCGTCCGTCACCACCACCCAGCCGCTCGCATGCACGCCGGTCACGGCGGTGTCGCCGAGCCGGGCGACGGGCTCACGGTGGAGGGCGTCGTCGTGGTCGAGTCCGAGGAAGCCGAGTGCACGGTAGCCGCGGGCCTCGCCCACGAAGTCGGCGACGAACGCGTCGTGGGGGCGGGTCAGGAGGTCGACCGGCGGCGCGATCTGCGCGAGGAGGCCGCCCTCGCGCAGGACCGCGACCTGGTCGACGAGCTTGAGTGCCTCGTCGATGTCGTGGGTGACCATGACGATCGTCTTCGAGATGTCGGCCTGCAGACGCAGGAACTCGTCCTGGAGCTGCGTCCGGACGATCGGGTCGACCGCGCTGAAGGGTTCGTCCATCAGGAGGAACGGCGGGTTCGTCGCGAGGGCGCGGGCGACGCCGACGCGCTGCTGCTGACCGCCCGACAGCTGCCACGGGTACTTCTTCGCGAACTTCTCGTCGAGACCGACGCGCTCCAGTAGTTCGAGGGCCGCCGTGCGCGTCTCCCGACGCGAGCCGCCGAGGAGGCGCGGGAGGGCTGCGACGTTGTCGACGACGGTGCGGTGCGGGAAGAGACCGGCGTTCTGGATGACGTAGCCGATCCGACGACGGAGGGTGACGCGGTCGAGCGACTGGGTCTCGACGTCGTCGAGCAGGATCGACCCGGAGGTCGGATCGATGAGGCGGTTGATCATCCGGAGCGAGGTGGTCTTGCCGCAGCCGGACGGGCCGACGAGCACCGTGAGGGATCCGGTCGGCACCTCGAAGGAGAGGTCGTGGACGGCGACCGTGCCGTCCGGGTAGGCCTTCTTGACGTTCGTGAAGCGGATCATGCGCGTCCCTCCAGAAGGTCAGCGGCGTCGTCGGGGACGGTCGCGGCGGTGTTGTCGATGGGGCCGGTGTACGAGGCGAGCCCGCTGGAGAGCCGGTCCGTGGCGGCGACGAGGAGCTCGCCGTAGGAGGCGATGAGGTCGTCGGTCATCCGGTAGCTCGGGATGACGAGGCTCAGCGCCGCGACGACCCGAGCTCCCGAGCGGACGGGTGCGGCGATCGCGGTGACGTCCGACTCGACGCCCCGCTCGACCGTGACGTAGCCGGCGGTGGGGGTCCGACCGGTGAGTGCGGCACCCGCGGCCGACCCGTCGAGGGGGATCGTGCGACCGACCCAGCTCGCGTGACGGACGGAGTGGGTGCCCTCGGTGATCGCGAGGTAGAGCGCGGTGGACGCGTGACCCTCGACGCTCAGGTAGGCGGACTCGCCGGTGCGTTCGACGAGGTCGAGCATCTCCGTGTGGCAGAAGCCGACGAGCGACTCGTTGCTGAGTGCCTGCGTGCCGAGCTGGACGACGCGGCTGCCGGGTCGGTAGCTGCCGTCGGCGTCCTTCCGGACGAACCCCGTGGACTCCAGGGTGCGGAGGAGCCGGAGAGCGGTGCTCGGCGAGAGGTCGACGAGTCGCGCGCTCTCGGCGAGGGTCGTGCGGCCGCGGTCGCACACCACGGCGAGGAGCGAGAGTGCACGCTCCACGGTTCGAGTCGATGATTCAGCCATCAGATCCCTCTCTGTCGAGCCACCACGTTATGGCTCCGCCGTTTCAGCGAACCGCCTCGAATGTTTCCGTCAGGTAAAACTCGAATTTCATCTGGTGGGACGTTCGCCGTGTGAGCAAGGATGGTGCACACGACGGCGGAGCGCAAGAGAGGGTGTCGGGATGATCGAGATCGCGGGAGCACTGGGCATCGACGAGCTGCGGCGGATCGCGGACCTCGAGGAGGAGGCCTCGGTGCCTCGCGCGGTGCTCGACCGGCTGGCCACCGCTCATGACGACGCGCGGGACCTCGCCGAGCACGCGGCCGTCTACGGCAGGAGCACGGGCGTGGGGGCGAACAAGGACACCGCGGTGGCCGACGACGGCGATGCCCACGCACGCCGCCTGCTCCGCAGCCACGCGGTCGACGCGGGGGAGGTCGTCCCCGACCGGGTCGTGCGGGCGATGCTCGCGGTCCGGCTCAACCAGCTCGCCGTCGGCGGATCGGGTGTCGAGCCCGCGGTCGTCGCGGCGCTCGCCGAGATGCTGCGCCGCGACGCACTGCCGACCGTCCGGACCCTCGGGTCGATCGGGACCGGCGACCTCACCGCGCTCGCCGGTACGGCGCTGACCCTCCTCGGCGAACGGCCGGCGTCGACGCCACTGGAGCCGCTGGGCGCCTGGGGCTCGGAGAGCGCCCTGTCGTTCATCAGCAGCAGCGCCCTGACCATCGCGCGCGCGGCGCTCGCGGTCACGGAGCTGCGGAAGCTCCACCAGGTCTGGTCGGCGGTCTGTGCGCTCAGCTTCCACGCGCTGGACGGCAACGCGCAGGCGTATGCCGAGGCGGCCGCGGGTGCGTCCGCCGCACCCGGTGTCGAAGCCGCTGCTGCGGCGGTGCGCGCGCTCATCGGACCCGTGCCGGAACCGGCCCGGATCCAGGACCCGTTCGCACTCCGCATCGCGGCGATCACGCAGGGCGTGGTGGTGACGGCGGCGGACCGGCTCGCGGACCAGGTGGAAGCGCTCATCGGTGCCGCGCAGGAGAACCCGCTGTACGTCCTCGGTGCCGATGACGGATCACGCGCGGTCCTCCACCATGGCGCCTTCTTCCAGGCGCAGCTCGCCGCCGAGCTCGACGCGACCGCGCTCGCGCTCGCGCAGACGTCGACGGTCACGTTCTCCCGCCTGCGACTGTTGAACGAGCCCGCGTTCACGGGGCTGGCGCCGTTCCTCGGCGACGGGGAACCGGGTGCCTCAGGACTGATGATGGTCGAGTACGTCGCGGCGGGCGCGGTCGCCGACATCCGACACGCGGCGCAACCGGCGGCGCTCGGCACGGTCGTCCTGTCGCGCGGAGCCGAGGAGGACGCGCCGTTCGCCGCGCAGGCCGTCGCCCAGCTGGAGGACGCGCTCGTCGCCACGAGGACGCTCATCGCCTGCGAACTCCTCGGAGCGGTGCGGGTCGTGCGGCGTCGCGGTGTGGCCGATCGACTGACCGGGGCGCTCGCCGAGGTGTTCGCCCGGGCATTGACGTCGCTCGGCTCGGACGACGCCGACCGCGACCTCCGTCCCGACCTCGAGCGGGCGACGGCGCTCCTCGCCGAGATCGCGGACCTCGTCGAAGGAGGGTAGCCGGGCTCAGCGGTGTCGCCGACTACGGGAGCTTGACGAGCAGCCCGCCGCGGTGCGCGTCGAACGCGACCATCGTCGCCATGCCGAACGCGTCGCCGTCGAGCTCGAGGTCCTGCGCCTCGTCGACCCGCACGGTCAACGCCTCAGCACGCAGGTTCGTCACGGTGTTCCCACCACGGCCCTCGGTGAACCGGATCATCCGC
Source organism: Plantibacter sp. H53 (assembly GCF_001650455.1). Lineage (NCBI taxonomy): Bacteria > Bacillati > Actinomycetota > Actinomycetes > Micrococcales > Microbacteriaceae > Plantibacter > Plantibacter sp. H53. The sequence continues at coordinate 151,500 of NZ_LWCT01000049.1, read as the reverse complement.
CGCCCGACGGCCGTCCGCCGCAGGACCCGGTTCTCCCACGTCACCTTCCGCCACACGAGCAGCCAGCCGAAGGCACCCTTCGGCTGCAGCACCGCGACGTCGAGGAAGCCGTCGTCGAGCTCGGCGTCCGGCATGAGCTGCACGCCGCCCTGCAACGTGCCGCAGTTCCCGACGAGCACCGAACTCACGGTCGCCGCATGCTGACGGTGCCCGCGCAACTGGTAGTGGATGCGGAACGGCGCGGCCGTGGCGATCGAGCGGAGACCGGACTCGACATAGGCGAGCCAGCCGAGCGACTTCTTGAGGTCGGGGTTCGCGGTGGCGATCATCATCGCGTCGATGCCCATGCCGGCCATCACCACGAACGCGTGCTCCTCCTCCGACCCGTCGGCGCGGGTGATCATGGCGACGCCGATGTCGATCGCGCGCGTGTCGCCGGTGAACGCCGTCCCGATCGCGGCAACCTGGTCGCCGAGCGGCAGCTTCAGGTTCCTCGCGAGCAGGTTGCCGGTCCCCGAGGGGATGAGGGTCAGCGGCACACCGCTCCCGCGCAGCCCCTCGGCGACGGCCCGCACGGTCCCGTCGCCGCCGGCCACGAGCACCACCCGGGCGCCGTCGAGGACCGCGCGCCGCGCCTGACCGACACCGGGGTCGTCGACACTCGTCTCATACAGGTGCGGAGCCGCCCATCCCGCCTCCTGCGACCGCGCCTCCAACGCGCTCCGCAGCCTGGTGGCGTCGACCTTCACCGGGTTGTACACGAGCGCGGCGTGCGCGGGAGTCGGCATGGCCCAACGGTACTGTCCCGGGGCCTCGTCATCGACCTCGATCGCTAGACTTGCCGGGTGATCGATCCCGTACTCCTCCGCGAACAGCCAGAAGTCCTCCGAGCGTCGCAGCAGAAGCGAGGGTCCTCCGTCGACCTCGTCGACCAGGCGATCGACGCCGACACCGCACGCCGCGCCGCGATCACCGGGTTCGAGGAACTCCGTGCCGAGCAGAACGCGTTCGGCAAGCAGGTCGCCAAGGCCCCCAAGGAGGAGAAGGCCGCCCTCGTCGCCCAGGCGCAGCAGCTCGCCGCCCGCGTCAAGGAGGCCCAGCAGGTCGCGACGGAGGCCGAGGCCTACTTCGCCGACGTCGCCGGCCGCATCCAGAACCCTGTCCTCGAGGGCGTACCCGCCGGCGGCGAGGCCGACTTCATCACGCTCCGCGAGGTCGGCGAACGCCCCTCCTTCGATTTCGCCCCCCGCGACCACCTCGAGCTCGGCGAACTCCTCGGCGCCATCGACATGCAGCGCGGTACCAAGGTCAGCGGCTCGCGCTTCTACTTCCTCCGCGGCATCGGCGCCCGCCTCGAGATCGCCCTCATGAACCTCGCGCTCGACCGCGCGATCGAGGCCGGCTTCGTCCCGCTCATCACCCCGACGCTCGTGCGCCCTGAAATCATGAAGGGCACCGGCTTCCTCGGCGAACACGCCGACGAGGTCTACCAGATCGCCGGCGAAGACCTCTTCCTCACAGGCACGAGCGAGGTGGCGCTCGCCGGGTACCACTCCGACGAGATCCTCGACCTCGAGCAGGGCGCGCTCCGCTACGCCGGCTGGTCGACCTGCTACCGCAAGGAGGCCGGGTCCTACGGACGCGACACCCGCGGCATCATCCGGGTGCACCAGTTCAACAAGCTCGAGATGTTCGTCTACACGAAGCCGGAGGACGCCGCCGCCGAGCACGAGCGCCTGCTGTCGTACCAGGAGGCGATGCTGCAGTCGCTCGGCCTCAGCTACCGGGTCATCGACACGGCCGCCGGCGACCTCGGGTCGAGTGCGGCACGCAAGTTCGACGTCGAGGCCTGGGTGCCGACGCAGGACGCGTACCGCGAACTCACCAGCACCTCGAACTGCACCACCTACCAGGCACGTCGCCTCGACACCCGGTACCGCACGGAGTTGGGCAAGACCACGCCGGTCGCGACGCTCAACGGAACGCTCGCGACCACCCGCTGGATCGTCGCGATCCTCGAGACGCACCAGCAGGAGGACGGCAGCGTCGTCATCCCCGAGGTGCTGCGTCCGTACCTGGGCGGCATCGAGGTCGCGAGGCCGATCCGATGACGGACGAGACGACGACCACCGCGACCCCGCTGCTCATCGCCCTCGACATCGACGGCACCGTGCTGCACGAGGACGGTTCGCTCAGCCTGTCGGTCGCCGACGAGGTGCGTCGCGTGGTCTCACTCGGCCACATCGTGACGCTCGCCACCGGTCGCAGCTGGGAGAGCACGCGCCCGGTGCTCGAGGAGCTCGAGCTGACGCCGCAGTACGTCGTCTGCGCGAACGGTGCGCTCATCATGAAGCGCGACGAGTCGAAGCCCGACTCCTACGAGCGCTTCTTCACGGAGACCTTCGACCCGACCGAGGTCCTCGGGCTCATCCAGCCGCACCTCTCTGAGGGCAGCTACATGGTCGAGTACCCCGACGGCTTCCGCAAGTACACGGTCGGTATGGAGGACTGGAACCTCGAGAACGCGATCGAGGTGCCGTTCGAGGAACTCGTGACGAGCCCGGTGACGCGCGTCGTCGTCGTGTCCCCGAGCCACGACGAGGAGGAGTTCCTCCGCATCGTCGACGAGATCGGGCTCAGCCAGGTGAGCTACGCGATCGGGTGGACGGCGTGGCTCGACATCGCGCCGAAGGGCGTCAACAAGGCGACCGCGCTGGAGCGTGTCCGGGAGTGGCTGGGGCTCGAGCGCTCGCAGATGGTCGCCGTCGGCGACGGCCGCAACGACGTCGACATGCTCGGCTGGGCGGCAGCGGGAGGACGTGGTGTCGCCATGGGCCAGGCACCCGAGGAGGTCCTCGCGGTCGCGTCGGAGGTCACCGGGACGGTCACCGACGACGGTCTCTCTCAGCTCCTGAGGAGCATTTCGGGTTAGCATCGTCCAAAGCTCCGTGTCGTCACGCCGTTTCCGGTGGGCACGGGGCGTCGGTGCGAGCCTGCTGCAGGTGTCCGCCGGACGACTCGCCGCAGCCCGGTCTCCAGGGTTCCGGCAACCCCTGTTCCTGAGACGAGAGCGAGATCCATGACCCGCAACGCCGACGCGTCCAAACCGCGCGCCGCCGTCCGTCACGGCAGACTCCGCAAGTCGAACCCGTTCGTCACCGTCGCGAAGATCGTCGCCGCGACGGCCGCCGTCGTCGGCGTGAGTGGTATCGCGGTCGCCGGTGTGGCCGCACTCGACCTCGCCAACAGCGTGAAGCCCGTCGCCCACCTCGACAACGAGACGCCGGGTGCACCGCCGCCCAACATCGGCGCGATCGAGGGCGGCGTCAACCTGCTCCTCGTCGGTAGCGACTCGGGCGACGGCAATGCGGCGTACGGCGATCGCGAGGAGAACCTCAACGACGTCACGATCCTCATGCACATCTCGGCAGACCACTCGAGCGCGACCGTGGTCAGCTTCCCGCGCGACATGTACGTGCAGATCGGTGACTGCGCCGATGGCGGCAACGGTCGCGACAAGATGAACACCGCCCTCATGTACGGCGGGGCCGACGGCGGGCTCGCCTGCGCGGTCTCCACGGTCGAGGGCATCACCGGGCTCTCCATCCCGTTCGCCGCGCAGATCGGCTTCGACGGTGTCATCTCGATGTCCAACGCGGTCGGCGGCGTGCCGGTGTGTGTCACCGAACCCCTCAACGACGCCTGGAGCGGCATCAACCTCGACGTCGGCACCCACGACCTCTCGGGCGCGTCCGCCCTCGCCTTCCTCCGCTCGCGTCACGGCGTCGGCGACGGCAGTGACCTCTCGCGCATCTCGAACCAGCAGGTGTTCCTCTCCTCACTTGTCCGCACCCTGAAGAGCAGTGAGACGCTCTCCGACCCGATCAAGCTCTACTCGATCGCCCGTGCGGCGTTGAAGAACGTGACGCTGTCGAGCAGCCTGAACAACATCGACACGATGGTGTCGATCGCCGCAGCGCTCAAGGACATCCCGCTCGACCGTGTCGCGTTCGTGCAGACGCCGACGGCCACGGTCCAAGGTGGCGTGGAGGCGACGTCCGATGCGGATGTGCTGTGGACGGCGCTGCAGAGCGACCAGGCCGTGGCGCTGTCCGCCACCGGCAAGTACGTCGTGACTGACCCGAACGCACCGGTCACGCCAGACCCGGCGACGACCGACGCCGCGGCGGATCCCGCTGCCACGGCGGACCCGGCTGCGCCCGCGGATCCGTCCGCCGCCGGCCCCGTCGCCCTGCCCGACACGATCACCGGCCAGAACGCGGCCCAGAACACCTGCACGGCCGGTCGTCCGGAGGAAGACCAGTAGTCACCGCGTGATCGGATGGGGCCGCCTCGCCGCTGGCCCCATCCGATACACTCGATCCTGGTCGTCAGCTGCGTCATCGCGGGCGATCGACCATCAGGAGGGCTGTCCGAGCGGCCGATGGAGCCAGTCTTGAAAACTGGTGGGCAGAAATGTCTCGTGGGTTCGAATCCCACGCCCTCCGCACGTACTCGAGATGGCCGGGTGGGCCTGCGCTGCACAGTTCATCGGTATGATATTCATCGACTGATATGCAGACATGGAGCGGCTCGAGTTCGTACTCGTCGACTCGTGTCGGCGGACGATTCGAAAGCAGAACCAGCGATGACCGAGCCATCCGACCAGCCTGAGAAACCACAGGAGACGGGCGGGCAGGTGCCGCCGCCTCAGGGCCCCGTTCCACAGCACCCGTCGATCGACGGATCCACGCCGCGCGCCGATGCGCCGCAGAACGGTGCAGGGGCCCAGCAGTATCCGTACGGTGCGTCCCAGTACCCCGTCAGTGCCACGCAGAGCCCGTACGGTGCGTCCCAGAGCCCGGCGGGCGCTCCGCAGAATCCGTACGGTGCGTCCCAGAACCCCTACGCCGGTGCACCGTCCCCCTACGCCCCCGGAGTCGCCGGTCCCGCCAAGCGGCGCAAGTTGTCCCGCGGCGGACTCATCGGCATCATCGCGGGGGCGGTCGTCCTCGTCATCATCGTGGTCACGGCCGCCGGTATCGGCATCAGCTCCGCGATCCGCGGGGCGCAGGGTGACCCGAAGAGCATCGTCACCGACTACTTCACCGCCCTGCAGGACGGCGACGCCAAGCAGGCACTGAGCTACCTCGACGAGTCGATCAGCGACAAGACGCTGCTCACCGACGACGTCCTGAAAGCGTCCGCGAAGCTCGGCAAGATCAGCAAGGTCAAGCTGACCTCCGCGAAGGAATCCAGATCCACCACCACGGTCACGGCGACGTTCTCGGTCGGTTCCACCCCCGTGACCCAGGAGTTCACCGTCTACAAGGCGTACAAAGGTGGCTACTCCATCCTCTCGGGGGGAACGGTCAGCCTGTACCCGTCGATGCTCGACGGCGTCACCGTAACGGTCAACGGACAGGAGGCGAAGGGCGACTCCTGGACGGTGTTCCCCGGCGCCTACCAGCTCGCGCTCCCCAAGACACTCGAGGAATCGTTCTCGATCTCCGGAGCAGACGACCTCGTCGCCGCCGGTGACTCCTACGACCTCCTCTCGGACGTGAAGGTCGAGCTCAACGAGGCAGGCGTCAAGCAGTTCCGCGACGCCGTGACGGAAGCGGTGAACGCCTGCATCGCCTCGACCAGCCTCACCGCAGGGTGCGGTCTCGACATCCCGGCCACACTGTCGGACGGCACGGCGGTCGCGGACGGCACCATCACGCGCACGCTGAGTGCGGACGCGCAGGCCAACCTCGCCAACCTCGAGCCCCGCGAGACGTTCGTCAACCCGCTCCAGGTCTACGGCGACTACATCGGGAGCGTCAAGGCGTCCTCGACGAGCTGCACGCAGAACGGAGCGACTGGCGGTTGCGACATCCTGTTCGGTCCCTCGCTCGGCTCGCCGCAGGTGGACTTCACCTCGGGAACCCCGGTGGTGCGCTGGGACTGATGCGTCGCGGAAACCCGGTCGCGCACCCTCGTTCACAGCCGGACCTGCTTTACTGTTCCGATGCCCCCGATCACGTCTGACGCCGTCGAGCCCGCGCGGAACCGCACGGGCCGTGGCGCAACCGGTCGTGAGGGACGTTCCCGCAAGCTCAGCACCATCGCCCGTCACGGGCGGTTGCAGCGACCGAGCGCCGTGCGGACCGGCCTGAAGATCATCGCTTCGACCCTGGCCGTCGCGCTGGTCAGCGGTGGCATCGTCGCGGGGATCGCCCTCTGGGACGTCGCCGCCTCGGTGAAGCCCGGTGTCGCGCTCGTCGACTCGCAGGGTGAGGCGGTCACCGACCTCCCGGCGATCGGAGCGTATCCGGGCGGCGTCAATCTCCTCATCGTCGGCAGCGACTCCCGCGCCGGCCAGGACCCCGTCTTCGGCGACGCCGAGGAGGAGACCGGCAACCTCAACGACGTCACGATGCTCGTGCACATCTCGGAGGACCACAGCAACGCGACGGTCGTCAGCTTCCCGCGCGACATGTTCGTCCCCATCCCGTCCTGCCCCGACCCGGCCGGCGGCTCGTTCGACTCGATGAGCCGGCAGAAGATCAACACCTCCTTGAGCTACGGCGGGCTCGCGTGCACGGCGCTGACGGTGTCGCAGCTCACCGGTCTCGAGATCCCGTTCGCCGCAGAGGTGCAGTTCAGCGGCGTCATGGCGATGTCGACCGCACTCGGCGGGGTGACGGTGTGCGTCGCCGACCCGATCGAGGACGAGTACACGGGCACCTTCCTCTCGGCGGGCGAGCACACCCTCGAGGGCTACGAGGCGCTGCAGTTCCTCCGCACCAGGCATGGTGTCGGGGACGGCAGCGACCTCAGTCGCATCAGCAACCAGCAGGTGTTCCTGTCGGCGATGATGCAGCAGGTCAAGAGTGCCGAGACGCTGACCAACCCCGGGACCCTCTATTCCCTGGCCAAGGCGGCGGCGCAGAACATGCAGCTGTCCGACAGCCTGACGAGCCTCGACACGATGATCGCGATCGCCATGACGCTGCGCGACGTCGACCTGTCGAACATCGCGTTCGTGCAGTACCCGAACGCCGCCGTCGATGGCGGGGTCGAACCGATCGACGACGCGGCCGCCGCGCTCTTCGAGGCACTCGGTAACGACCAGCCCATCCAGCTCTCGGGCGCGACCGGCGCCGGTGCGGTGGCGAATCCGACCGACCCGACCGCGGTCGATCCCGCCGAAGGTGCGGATGCAGGTGGCGATCCTGCCGCGACGGCTCCGCCTGCCGATGCGACCGACACGTCCGCCGGCGGTGCGGTGGTCCTCCCGTCGACGGTGACGGGCCAGACCGCCGACCAGCGCACCTGCTCCCGCGGTCGCACCCTCGACGACCAGTAGGCGTCCCGACCTCGTTCTCTGAGGGTGTCGAAGGGCGTCGCGGACCCGGGGATTCGTCACCACGCCCATCTCCGGTTATGCTGGTCGTCGTGCGTCCGCTTGCGAGCGCACATGGAGACGTCGCATAGTTCGGCCTAGTGCACCACCCTGCTAAGGTGGAGTCCCCTCACGGGGACCGCGGGTTCAAATCCCGCCGTCTCCGCACTGGATCTCAGCTCGAATCCCTCGCCTCGGCGGGGGTTTCTGCGTTGCACGACGCTTGTCGGAATCGCCAGCGCGGTGCGCTGACGTCACCGCGCCCCGTAGGCGTGAGCGCGTCCCTCCGGAGACCCGCGCCCGCGTCTGTGACCCGCGCTCACGTCAGCGCACCGCGCTGGGGAATCCACCAGGTGTCGGACGGGCGGTCAGGCGGAGCGACGGAGCTCGCCGTGATGGCGGAGTTCGCGGAGGATGCCGAACGAGCCGGCGTAGTGCTCTTCGGTGAGCGTGTTGAGCGCGGCGAGGGTCCCGCGGTCGAGTCCGGAACGGACGGCGATCGACTGCAGTTCGCGGCGTGAGATCGGGAAGTCCACGGTCCTGAGGAGTGACTTCAAATCGGCGCAGGCCGCTGTTTCAGGCGGCTCCACCGTGTCGGGGTAAGGTCTGGCATCCATGTCCACATTGTCGGTAGCGTCCCCCGAAAAGGCGACAGTCGGACTCCGTTCTGGCGCAAGAGGGCGCTAGCCTGACGTGAAATGATGCGAGGGAGCGGCACCGTGCCCGACGACCGCGACACCGGGACGCCGGCCCCGACGGACCTGGCGTCTGCCGCCGTCGAGCTACTGCGCGTCCCGCTCAGCGGCTTCGTGGCGGAGCGCAGACGCCTGGCCGTCGCAGCGCGCGACGACGGGTACGACGACCTGGCGACGGCGATCCTCGCGCTCCGCAAACCGACGGTCGCCGCCTGGGCGCTCAACGTGTTGACGGCGCACCGCCCGGACCTGCTCAGCGAACTGGAACAACTCGGCTCCGCGCTCGGCGACGCTCAACGCTCCGGGGACGCCACAGCGCTCCGCACGCTCGGCACCGAACGTCGCTCGTTGATCGCGACGCTCGTCACCGCCACCGTCGAAGCCGCCGCAGCGGAGGGGGCGTCGCTTTCGGGCGCGGTGATCGAGACCGTCCGCCAGAGTCTGCAAGCGGCGAGTGCTGACGCCGACCTCGCCGCGCAGGTGTCGTCCGGGCGGCTGACCGACGCCCCGACCTCGAGCGGAGCGGGGTGGGGTGGTGTGGTCGGCGGGGCCGGCACCCCCGGCAGGCGCTCCACCGCCGACGGCTCCGTCGGGAGGCCGGGCGACGGAGACGGCGACCATTCCGGCGAAGACGACGACCGACGCCGACGCCTTCGGGCCCGGCTGGAGGCGGCCGAGCGCGACGAGGAGGCAGCGTCCAGCGCGAGTGAGGAGGCGACCGCCTTCCTGGACGAGTCGGCGGTCCGGCGGTCGGGACTCCTGCGTGACCGCGAGGACCTCGCGAGGCGGCTCGAGGAGCTCGACGCGGACATCGCCGACGCCGAGCGCGAGTGGGCCCGACGCCAACGAGAGGCTGACCGGGCGCAGCGTGTGAGCGACGCAGCACACGAGGACGTCGAGCGTCTGCGGAGCGCGCTCGAGGACTGAGTCACCGAGCTGATCGAGTCACCGCGGTGCCGAAGCCCCGCCGCGACCGATCGCCGCTCGAATGTTCCGGCGCACGCACCATGCGGCACGCGCCTAGACTCACCGTGTGGGTGAAGTGCGACAACCGGAAGCATCGCGGCAGCGACGGACACAGCAGCTGGAAGCGGAGCGTTTCGAAGGCATGCCGATCCTCGCTGACGTCCCGCAGCACGATCGGCTGAGCCTCGTCGCCCCCGATCTCGCGTGCACGATCTGCACCGCGACCCTCGAGCTCGGCGACCGCGTGTTGCGCTGCCCCGCCGGTCACAGCTTCGACATCGCCCGGCAGGGGTACGCCTCGCTCGTCGTCGGCGGTCGGACGCCGAAGACCGGCGACACGCAGGAAATGGTCGCGGCCCGCGCAGCGTTCCTCGAGGCCGAGCACTACGAGCCGATCGCGGACCACGTCGCCACGACCCTGCCGCTCGCGCGCTTCCTCCCGGACGGCTCGGTCGACGACGACAGCGCCCCACTCGTCGTCGACATCGCCGGGGGGACCGGCTACTACCTGGGCCGGATCCTCGACGCCCGACCGGCCTGGCGCGGGTTCGGGTTCGACCTGTCGCCGCTCGCAGCACGTCGCGCAGCGCGTGCGCACGGACGAGCGGCAGCCGCCACGGCCGACGCCTGGGCACCCTTCCCGCTCCGGACCGCCTCGGTCGACCACCTGCTGAGCATCTTCGGCCCACGCAACGGTCCCGAGATGCGTCGGGTGTTGCGCCCGGACGGCTTGCTCACCGTCGTGACGCCGCAACCCGGTCACCTCGCCGAGCTGCGCGACCGGCTCGGCATGATCGGGATCGCCGAGCGCAAGGACGCCCGCCTCGACGCGCAGCTCGACGGCTTCACGCTCCGCTCCCGCGACGCGCTCGACTACGCCGTCGAACTCATGCCGGAGGAGGTGCGCGACGAGGTTCGCATGGGGCCGAGCGCCCACCACCTCGACGACGACGTCTTCGAGCAGGCGATCGCCGACCTGCCCGGCTACACGACGGTCACGGTCGCCGTCACGCTCAGCGTCTTCGCGCCCGCCTGACGCCGGCCAGCCCGACACCGGCACCGCGGGACCGGCGTCGGGGCGTCGGTTGTGCGTCGATACGATGGAGGGCACTCATCGAAAGGCGCTCATGACGATCACCGCTGCCGCAGACGGCTCCGCCCTCGGCAACCCCGGACCCGCCGGCTGGGCCTGGTACGTCGACGACGATTGCTGGGCAGCCGGGGGTTGGCCGCACGGCACGAACAACATGGGCGAGCTGCGCGCCGTCCTCGAGCTGTTCCGCGCCACCGAGCACCTCGACGAGGACCTGCACATCCTCTGCGACAGCAAGTACGTCATCGACTCGATCACGAAGTGGATGCCGGGCTGGAAGAAGAAGGGCTGGAAGAAGGGCGACGGCAAGCCCGTCATGAACCTCGAGCTCATGCAGGAGATCGACGCCGCAATCGCCGGGCGGCGCTACCGGTTCGAGTGGGTGAAGGGTCACGTCGGTCACCGACTCAACGAGGCCGCCGACATCCGTGCCCGAACGGCAGCCGAGGCGTTCCAGCGCAAGACGCCGGTCCCTGAGGGACCAGGCTGGACCGGCGCCGGAGCTGCGGAGACCCTGTCCACCCCCGAGGCTGATGCCGACGCTGAAGACGCTCCCGAGACGACCGAGCCGGAGCTCTTCGCCGAGCTCGAGGTCCAGGAGGAACGCACCGCCCCCGTGTTCGACGCGGAGGACGACGGCGCGCTGTTCTCACTCGACGTCGAGCCGACGTGGCACCAGCTCACCCTCGACCTCACGACCGACGAGCACGAGCGCCTGGTCCGTCGCGCCCGCGAGGCCGGGACGAGTGTCCAGGAGTTCCTCCGCGGCCTCATCTGACGTCGCTTCCGAGTTCACAACTCAGGACGAGCGCGGCGTGTCCCGCGTGACACGCCGCGGCGGAGGGCACCGCGCCGAGCGCATCCTGAATTGCGAACCGGACGGCGCGCGCGCAGGGGCAGGCGACCGGGTCAGCGGGCGGCGGACTCCGGAGCGTCGTCGTCGACCGGCACGGCCGCACCGTAGGTGGCGTCCACGAGGATCGGCAGGTGGTCCGAGATACCGCGGCGGAGCGTCTGCACCCGGTCGATCTTCAGGCCCACGGACGTCGCGAAGTCGAAGTGTCCACGGAACATCTTGTAGCGCGTGTAGGTGCTGCGGTCGCTGAGGCTCAGATCGTAGCCGCTCTCCTGCATCTTGGTGCCGAGGCCCTTCTGGAAGAGCGGGTAGTTGTAGTCACCGACCATGAGCGTCGGGACGTCGCCCATCGCGTGCAGCTGCTCGTGCGCGGCCTTGATCTGGTGCCGACGCAGTGAGTTGAGCGCGGTGAGCGGGGCCGCGTGGAACGAGGCGACGATGAGTTCGCGCCCGGCCTCGACGTCGGTGAGGCGGGTGCCGATGAGCCGCTCGTGCGCCGGCGCGAGCACCATGTCGTGCAGCGACTTCTTCAGCGCGAACGTCTGCGTCGACTCGGCGGTGAACCGGTCGCGGCGGTAGTAGATCGCGAGGCCGAGCCGGTTCCGGTGGGTGCTGTCGGCGAGATGCAGGCCGCCGAGCTCGGCGGGCAGCTGCAGGGTGTCGGCCTCCTGCAACGCGAGGACGTCCGGGCCGAACTCTTCGGTGAGTGCGACGAGCTCGCCGCTGGCCTTGTTCTTGCGGAGGTTGTAGCTGATGACCTTCATCCCAGCCTCACATTCTGTTGGCAGAGCCCAAGCCTACGGTCCTTCCCGTCGCCCGGTGCTCTGGAGCGGTCCGGACGACGGTGCGTCGCCGGTTGCCCACGGTCACTTCGACGAGTCGACGACCGTGAGCCGTTGGGTTGCGCGGGTGAGTGCGACGTACCGGAGCGACAGGGCCGCGTGGCCCGTCCCGCCCAGCGCGTCGGGCTGCACGAGGACGACGCTGTCGAACTCGAGGCCCTTGCTCTCGCGCGCGGTGCCGGTCCACACCCGGGCGCGATCGGCTCCGGCGTCGGCGAGGAGGGCGTCGATCTCCGCCAGGAGCGAGCGGGGAGCGATGACACCCGCGATACCGGCGTGTGCGGTGATCGCGTCGACGGCGGCGCGGACCGCCGTCGGGGCCAGCGCGGCGGGTTCGACCGTGAGCTGCACGGGCTCCTCCTCGCCGCGTCGGATCGAGACGGGCGCCGGGGAGTCGGGGTCGAGTTCGAGCCGGACGGGATCGGCGAGCGCCATGATCTGCTCGGGCGTCCGGTAGTTGACGGTGAGCAGCTCCTCGGTCCAGCGCGGGAGTTGCGGGCCGAGCAGCTGCTGCCAGCTGGAGCGGGTGGCGGAGGTGCTCTGCTGGTTGATGTCGCCGACGAGCGTCATGGAGCGGTTGGGACCGCGTCGCAGGACGGCGCGCAGCAGCATGGGGGTGAGTTCCTGTGCCTCGTCGATGATGACGTGCCCGTAGACCCAGGTGCGGTCGCTCGCGGCGCGTTCGGCGGGGCTGCGGTCGTCCTCCACGGTCTGGCGGTCGGCGAGGTCCTGGGCGGAACGGAGGTAGTCGTCGTCCTGGGCCTCGTCGTCGATGCTGATGTCACCGATCATCTCGAGCACACTGCGCGCGTACTCGACGTCGTGACGGCGTTCGTAGGCGGCGCGGCGCTGCCGTTCCAGCTCGGGGCGCTGATCCTCGCCGATGAGCTCGGCGGCCTCGTCGACGAGGGCGATGTCGCCGGGCGTGAGCCGCGCGGCCCAGTCGACCTCACCCGCGCCGTCCGTTCCGGCGGCGGGTTGACGGAGCAGCAGGCGACGCTCCTCCTCGGTGTGGTCGGGAGCGACGCGAGCCAGCAGCTCGGGATCGGTGAAGAGGCGGTCGATGATCTCGGCCGGCTCGAGGATCGGCCACATCGTGTCGAGCAGCTCTTCGACCTCGGGCTCCTCGCTCAGCTCCTGTCGCCGCTCGTCGGCGTCCTCACCCGTGCGGGGTTCGAAGCCGTCGCGCTTCGCCTCGAGCCCGATGAGGTGCGTCAGCACGGCGCGGTCGAACCGCAGCTTGGCCTCGTTGTGCGGGGTGCCCGATCGCTCGATCCCGGCCTTGATCCGGCGGAGGACGCCCGGCGTGACGCGGAGCGGGCCGTCGCCGGCGATGCGGATCGTGACCGGCTGGTCGAGCGGCACCTGGCGCTCGCGGACGGCCCGGGCGACGACGTCGGCCATGCGCAGCCGGCCCTTGAGCTCGGCGGCCTCGAGCGAGTCCTCGGCGTGCGCGTCGAGTCCGGGCACGAGGGTCGCCGGTGTGACGAGGACGACGGCGGTCTCGCCGAGTGACGGCAGCACACGGCTGATGTAGTCGAGGAACGTCGAGTTCGGCCCGACGATGAGCACGACGCTGCGCATGAGTCGCTCGCGGTGCTCGTAGAGGAGATAGGCGGCACGGTGGAGGGCGACGGCGGTCTTGCCGGTGCCCGGACCACCCTGGACGAGGAGCGTGCCGGGGAGGGGCGCCCGGATGATCGCATCCTGTTCGGCCTGGATGGTGTCGACGATGTCGGCCATGTGCTTGGTACGAGCGCGACCGAGGGCCGCCAGCAGCGCACCGGACTCGCCGATGCCGCTCGGCTCGTCGTCGCTGAGCATGGTCGTGTCGAGGACCTCGTCGTGCACCTCGGTGACGCGGCGACCGGCCGTGCCGATGCGGCGGCGCAGGCGGAGGCCTTCGGGGCGGAGTGGCGTCGCCGTGTAGAACGGGCGCGAGGCCGGTGCGCGCCAGTCCAACAAAAGCTGGTCGCCGCTCTCCGGGTCGCGGAGCCCGATGCGGCCGATGTGGTGCCGTTCGTCGGTCTCGCGTTCGAGGAGGCCGAAGAGGAGTCCGTAGCTGGACGAACGCAGCTCGACCATCCGCTGGCGGTGGTGGGCGACCAGGGCGTCGCGTTCCGAGAAGCTCGAGTCGTCGTCGCCGTCGAAGGCGCGGAGGGCGAGTTCGGAGCGCCGTTCCTCGAGGTCCGACTGCGACCGGATGACGTCGTGCAGCCGATCGAGATGGTCCTGTTCCTCGGCGATCGCGTCGTTCTGCACGGTGCTCCTTCTGGGTGTGGCGCGGTCCGTGTTCCGGGTTCCCTGCGAGGACCGCACGAATACGGTAGTCGCTTTCCGGGCCCCTCATCGCCCTTGAGCGTGAGCTCTCAGAGAGCTGGAGGCTGCCGTCGGGGCGCGGATTCGGGTACCGAGTGCGTGCTCGTCGATAGGCTGACGGGCATGAGCACACCGGACGGATCGAAGCCGCAGCCCTCGGCGCCGCAGCAGGCACACTCGCAGCAGTCGGTTCCGCCGCATCCGTACCCGCAACAGCAGCTCCAGCCGCAGCAGTACGGGGTGCAGCCGTACGCCCAGCAGGCGCCCTACCCGCCGCAGCAGCCCTACCCGCCCCAGTACGGCATGCAGGCGTACGCGCAGCCGTATACGCCCGTGTACCCCGCGCCCTACCCGTACCCGGCGTCGCCGCCGAAGGGGCTCAGCATCTCCAGCATGGTCATCGGCCTGGTGTCGTTGTTCTTCGGGTTCACCTTCGTGCTCCCGGTCGTCGGATTCGTCCTCGGGCTCATGGGGCTCCGCCGCGAGCCCGCCGGTCGGGCGATGGCCATCACGGGCGTCGTGCTCAACGGACTGTTCCTGCTCGTCTGGGCGGCGCTCGTGCTGCTCTGGGTGTTCGTCATCGGCGGGCTGCTCGCCGGCGTCGGCAGTGCGGCCTCCACGGGCATCGCCGCCTGACCGCCGGTCAGTCGCTGGGCCGCCGGTCAGTCGCTGGGCCGCCGGTCAGTCGCGTGGCCGCCGGTCAGCCGGCCGGGACGACCGTGCTGACCATCGACAGCACCACGGCGCCGTCGACCTCTTCGCGTTCCAGCCAGACGGCGATCGTCGAGAACTCGCCCAACGACGCCACGTGGGTGCCGCCGCAGGCGATGACCGCAGGGCCGCCCGGCAGCTCACAGTGCCAGCTGCGCCGATCGGTGAGCAGCTCGCCCTCGCGATCGATCCGGACGGCGGCGCCGCTGTCCAGCCAGCCGTCGAGCGTGTTCCGGATGCGTGACCCGAGTGCGTCGAGGTCGTCGAGGGCGGCCGGGTCGAACCCCTTCCGACGGAGCGACTTCCCGATGCGGTAACGGTCGGTCGACGCGTTGGGGGCGATCCGCGACGACTCGCAGGCGAGCGCGTCGAAATCCGGGGCTCCGAGGGCATCGGGGACGACCTCCTTGCGCCAGGCGTCGGCGAGCGCGGCGTTCAAGGCGAGTGATGCGAGGTGGCACCCGGTGTGCCCGGCGGAGAGCGCGTGTCGGGTGGACGCGTCCACCTCGATGCGGGCCGTCGCGCCCTCGACAGCGCTCCGTGCCGTGTCGATGGAGACCAGGTGGGCGACGAGGAAGGCCCACCCCTCGGTGCCCTTCTTCACAGGGATGTCGGCGCCGAGGTACAGCCGGGTCCCGTCGCTCGCGGCGACGACGCAGTCGGTCACGGCGACCTCCACGGCGCTGGTGCCCTCACCGAAGGTGATGGTCGCCGAGTCCGCAGGTTGGTCGGGCCACGCGGCGTCGACCGGGTGGCAGGCCGTCTCGTCGAGCACGACGGCGAGGTGATCGCCGACGGGTTCGACGTGCAGCACCGTGCCCGTCGAGACGAGGGCTCCGGTGGGATAGGTGACGCGCGTGTCCGTGACGGGGAGGCTCATGTCCCCACGCTATCGCGACCGGCCCGGACGCCCGTCGGCGGCTGTCAACCCCGGGAGACCGTGGAGGATCACGTCGTAGAGTCCGAGGACACGGAGCGCGACGCGTTCCGCGGAGAGGAGTGCAACATGACGGATCAGCAGGACCAGCGTTCAGGCGATGACCTCGCGACCGGTGCGGCCGGAGCGGACCAGGAAGCCTGGGAGGGTGCCGACATCGACACCGCAGAGCTCGTGAGCTCCGACCAGACGACCGCCGGACCGGGCTCGGACGGGTCGAGCCAGACCGTCGACGGCACCGGCTCGGAGAACGCGGCTCCCGACGAGGAGCAGGCGACCGAGGAGGCCGTCGAGACCCCGGAGCCCTCGACCGAACTCGACGCACCGCTGGCCGAGGGCGAGGGTGGCGACGCCGACGGCTCGGCCGAACACCAGCCCGACTCCGGGCCGGCCTCCGAGGCCACCGACGACGCCCGCGAGGTCTACGACACCGCACCCGACTGAGTCGCGCACCACACGCACGACGGGCCGTCATCCGATCCATTCGGACGACGGCCCGTCGCGCGTTGCGGGCGTCGTCGGCCTCGGGCTGGGAGGGCGGCTCAGATCGGCAGGAGCGACCAGACCACCGCGAGGGCGATCAGGGCCGCGACGCCGGCGATCGCCAGCGCATTGAGCAGGCGGTGCTCGACCATGATGGCGACGTACTCGCGGAGGAACGCGCTCGGCACGTAGTAGGCGGCCGTCGGGGAGCCGATCACCTGGGCCTCGCTCCCGATCGAACGTGCAAGGAGGGCCGCGCGGAGGACGTGGTAGTTGTTCGTCACCACGATCGTCTCGCCGTCCCGTCCGACCGACTGCTGCAGGTCGCGGGAGAGCAACAGGTTCTCGCGCGTGTTCGTGGACGCGGTCTCCGGCAGCACGTCGGACGGGTCCGCGCCGTTCGCGACGAGGTACTCGGCCATGGCGGTGCCCTCCGGGCGGGGTTCGTCGTCGCCCTGTCCGCCGGACGGGATCAGGAGCGGCCGCGTCGCCCCAGGTGACGTGGCCCGGTAGATGCGGAGCGCCAGGTCCAGGCGACTGCGCAGCAACGGCGGGACCTCACCGTGGATGAGGCCGGACCCGAGGACGACGAGGGCGTCGGGCGTCCGCATGTGCCGATAGCGGCTGTAGACGAGTGAGTACACGCCGAAGGCCGCGAACGTCGCCGCCGCGTAGAAGCACCCGAACCCGAGCAGGAGACCCAGGGCGACGAGGACGATCGTCAGCCACGAGGGCAGGGACTGCGGGTGCGCTCCGAGGACCAGCAGCACGGCCAGCACGGGCAGGACGAGGATCGCGACCCCGGCGAACAGCGAGAGCAGGTTGCCCAGGCTGCGTCCTTCGAGCCGGAGCATCGTGATGCCGTTGCCGATGAGGAGGACCCCGAGCACACCCACCAGCAGGACTGTGCCGAACGCGGCGAGGAGCACGGTGAACGGCGTCGTGCGGGACGCCTCCGAGAGGAGCGCCACCAGCCCACAGGCGATCGCGGAGACCAGGAAGACCCCGTTGCGCAGGCGGCGGGCGTCGCTGCGTCGACTCACGACGTAGAGCATCGCGAAGACGGCGGCCGGGAACAACATGATCATGCGCTCATCCTGCCCGACCGTTCGTCGTGCGCGGGCCTGGTGGACGGGGCGTGCGAGCGGACCGGTCGGGGTGCTATGACCGCGGCGGCTTCGGCGTCATCGCCTTGAGCGTCGCCTCCTCGGCGTCGATCGCGGCCAGAACAGCCGCGACCGCCGGTTCCTGGTAGCGACCCTCGGCGCGCGCCGAGAGGAGTGCCTCGCGTTCCGCCGCGATCATCTGGCGGCGGAGTCGGGCGAACGCGACCGTCCGGAGCTCCGAGCCGTCACCGGTGTACTGCTCGAGGGCGTTGGCCACGAAGCTCGCATTGGTCCGCAGACGGTTCAGCACCTGTTCCTCGTCCGCCTCGGTCGTCAGCTCGTCGAGGCGGTCCAGGCCGGCCGTCTGGACCTCCGCCATGAGCATCAGTTGCTCGACGCGCTCCTGGCTGTGGTTCGGCGGCGGGAGGTGCAGCGCGCGGATGATCCGGGGGAGCGCGAGCCCCGAGAGGAGTGTGCCGACCACGACGACGAACGCCAGGAACTGCAGGAACTCGCGCGACGGGGTGTCCTCGGGCAGCAGGAACACCGCCGCCAGGGTCACCACGCCACGGACGCCGGCTGCGGAGACGGCGATCCCGTTGCCCCAGGACCAGCTCCGCTCACGGAGCCGTCTGGGACCGAGCCGGTAGATCGCCGTGACCGTCATCTCCCACACGAATCGCGAGACGATGAGCGCCGCGAGGACCCCGATGCTGATGAACACGGTCGGCCAGAGCCCCGGACCGGTCTGGATCGCCCCCTCGAGGATGCCGGCCAGGTTGAGCCCGATGAACAGGAAGACGGCGTTCTCGAGCAGGAACTGGATGGTGCGCCAGTTGAGGGACTCGGCGATGCGCGCCTCGGCCGACTGCACGATGGGCGCCCGGTAGCCGAGCAGCAGTCCGGCGGTGACGACCGCGAGCACACCCGAACCGTGGATCGCCTGCGCCAGGAGGAACGCGAGGAACGGGGTGATGAGGGAGAGACAGGTGTCGAGGACCGGGGCGCGCAGGCGTCGGCGGACCTCGGACAGCACCCAACCGACCGCGAGACCGACACCGACGCCGGCGACGACCTCGATGACGAACTCGCCGGCGATCATGACCGGGTTGACGACGCTCGTGATGGCGAGGATCGAGGCGTTGAGTGCCACGAGAGCGGTGGCGTCGTTGAGCAGACTCTCACCCTCGAGGATCGTCAGCACACGGCGGGGGAGTCCGAGTCGTCCGGCGATCGCGCTCACGGCGACGGCGTCGGTCGGCGCGATGACCGCTGCGAACGCGAACGCCGCTGCGAGGGTGATCGACGGGATGAGGAGCCAGCTGGCGAACCCGACCGACACGACGGTGAACGCGACCGCACCCACCGAGAGCAGGATGATGCCGTCGTTACGGGCACGGATGTCGATGAGGGAGATCCGGATCGCCGACGCGAACAACAGCGGCGGCAACAGGCCGTAGAGGATCAGGTCGGGTTCGATCTCGACGGTCGGGACGGCGGGGATGAACGACGCGACGCCGCCGACGAGCACCAGGGCCACCGGGGCGGAGACGCCCGCTCGGCCGGACAGGCCCGACACGATGACGGTGACGACGACGAACACGACGATCCACGAGATGAGCGCGACGGGATCCATGTGGGGATTCTCCCACCTGAGAGGCCGTGGTCGTCCGTACGATCGTCCGAACTCCGGACCGGCCGTGAGCGGCGCCGGTCCCGAACGCACGACGCCCCCGCACGGTCAAGCCGTGCGGGGGCGTCGGTTGGAACGGTGAGGCGGCTCAGCCGCGGCGGTTGGCCGCGCTGCTGGAACCGCGCTGCTCCGCACCGGTCTCGCGGGTGCGGAGACCGAAGCGGTAGGTGAGCTTCTCGGTGGAGTGACCGCGGCCGTGGACGGCGGTGCCCGCGGAACGGTTGGAGGACGCTGGGGTCCGAGTCTGGGTGATGGACATGGTGGTTCTCGATTCTGGTGTTGCGGATGATGGATGGGCCGGTTCCAGAAGGGGAATGCGATGACGATCGGTGCAGGTCGCATGGATGGAGCGACGAGACCGTCCGGAATGCAGCTGCGCCGAGATTCGGCTGCGCTGGTCGGCTGGGGCCGTCCGGTGGATCGTTCTTCGCCGTTCTGGAGGGCGGCTGGTGGTGACGTGTCGGGAGCATCGGCGTATCCGTGGAGGTGTGGACTCTGCACACGGAAGCCGGTTGTGACATCGGCACTCGACGGACGAACGTACGCGACCAAGCTGAGAACGACCTGGGAAGAACGGGCTTCACTGCTTGCGCGGGTCGATGCCCGAGGTCAGACCCGAGCATCGACCGGCGGTGTCGCAGAGCTCCGGGCCACCGCACCTAGGGGAGGGGTGGCCGTATCTCCCGCGCACCCGAAGGGATATCGGGCTCGGGAGGCCGGAGGGTGATCGCGGGGGACGATCGGTTACCGGTGGAGGCGCTGGAAGAACTCCAACGCAATATATATTAACAGCTCAGCGTTGCGTGTTGCTGTGGGATTCCTGGGAGTGCTCAGTCGGTGGCGAGGAGGCTCAGGATCCGCGCCGTCTCGGTCGCGACCGCGCTGCGACCGGCCCGGACGTAGGTGCGGGGGTCGACGAGCTTCGGTTGCTCGTCGAGGACGTCGCGCACCGCCCGGGTGAACAATCCGTTGAGGTGCGTCGAGAGGTTGATCTTCGTCATCCCGGAACGCACCGCCGCGCGGAGTTCGTCGTCGGGGAGTCCGGAGGAGCCGTGCAACACGAGCGGAACGGGCACCTCGCTGCGGAGCTGCGCGATCAGCGCGTGGTCGACGGCGGCCTCCCGGCTCGTCATCGCGTGCGAGGTGCCGACGGCGACGGCCAGCGCGTCGACGCCGGTCGCTGCGACGAACGCGACGGCCTCTGCAGGCACCGTGCGCGCGCCCGGAGCGTGGACGCCGTCCTTCCCGCCGACTTCGCCGAGCTCCGCTTCGACGGCCACGCCGCGAGCGTGGCAGAAGTCCACGATCTCCTTCGTCGCGCGGACGTTCTCGTCGTACGGCAGGGTCGAGGCGTCGAACATCACGCTGTCGACGCCGAGATCGACGCCCTCGTGCACGAGCTCGGCCGACTCCACGTGGTCGAGGTGGACGAGGACCGGGACCGTCGCTGCACGGGCGATGGCCAGCGAGGCGAGCGTGATGGGCGCGAGCGACCCGTGGTACCGCACGCAGTTCTCGCTGATCTGCAGGATGACCGGCAGCCCGGCCTCCTCGGCGCCGGCGACGATCGCCTCCGCGTGCTCGAGGAGGACGACGTTGCACGCCGCGACGCCGGCGTTCGAGTCCGAGGCGTTGGCGAGGAGCGCGGTGAAGTCGAGGGCGGTGGTCATTCGGTTGCTCCAATGGGGTCGGATGCGGCGGGTGCGTCGATGAATCGGTGGAAGGCGGCGAGGTCGATCGCGCCGGCGATCGGTTCGAGCACGGCCGCCGCACCTGCAGCCGCCGCTGTGCGGAG
Source organism: Plantibacter sp. H53 (assembly GCF_001650455.1). Lineage (NCBI taxonomy): Bacteria > Bacillati > Actinomycetota > Actinomycetes > Micrococcales > Microbacteriaceae > Plantibacter > Plantibacter sp. H53. The sequence continues at coordinate 130,614 of NZ_LWCT01000049.1, read as the reverse complement.
TGCCTCGGGAAGTGTGGCTCCCGCGCGGAGTGCTGCGACCAGGCCGGCCGTTGCGGCATCGCCGGCGCCGGTCGGGTTGCCGCTGACGCCGGGGACGGCCGGGACCTCGTGGGCGCCGTCGGCGTCGCCGGCGGTGAGGCCGTCGGCACCGCGGGAGATGACGACCGCGCGGGCGCCGAGTGCGAGGAGTGCCGCGCGAGCCGATGCGAGGTCGGCCGCGCCCGTCGCCTCGAGGGCCTCGTCGAGGTTGGGTTTGAGGATCGTCGCACCGGCGCGTGCCGCGGCGAGGAGCGCCGTGCCGCTGACGTCGACGATCACGGGGACGCCGGCGTCGTGCCCGGTTCGGACGAGGGCTTCGACGACGCTGTCGGGCGTGGCCGGCGGGAGCGAGCCCGAGATGACGAGTGCGCTCGCGTCGTGCAGTGAGCGCCTGAGCTCGGTCGTCAGGGCCGCCCACTCCTCGGGCGTCACCGCCGGTCCGGCCTCGGCGTAGAGGGTCGGATGCTGGATGCCGTCGACGACCGCGACCGTCGAGCGTGTCTCGGCGCGGAGCTCCACGACCTGGGCGGGGAGGTCGTCGGCCGCGAGGGCGTCCCCGAGCCAGGTGCCGGAGGCACCGCCGAGCGGCAGCACCTGCAGGGTCGGGACGTCGAGTGACTCGAGGACGCGAGCGACGTTCACGCCCTTCCCACCGGCACGCCGGACGACGGACTGGACGCGTTGCGTGACCCCGAGCTGCTGCTCGGCGACCGTGTAGGTGATGTCGACGGCCGGGTTCGGCGTCACGACCACGACGCGACGCGGTGCGGGGGTGGTCGTCATCGCGCCGTCACCAGTCGGCGGGCGAGGATCCCCGCACCGACCGTTGCCGCCTCGTCGCCATGGCGAGCGGGCAGGAGCTGCGGAACGCGGACGACGTCGAGCCGCTCGCGGAGTCCGTGTTGGAGCGGCTCGAAGAGGGCGGCTCCGGCCAGGGCGAGCCCACCGCCGATCACGATGGCGGTGGGCGCTGCGACGACGGTGATGCCGGCGAGGGCCTCGGCGAGTGCATCGACGGCGTCGTTCCAGATGGCGATGGCGGCGGCGTCACCGCTGGCGACGGCGTCGGCGACGGTCTTCGCGTCGCGGGCGCCCGCGCGTCGTGCGATGCCGCCCGCTGAGGCGAGTTCCTCGACCCGGAGTCCGCGGTGCGGGCCGTCCTGGATCACGCGCTGGCCGATCTCGCCGGCCCAGCCGCCGCCGGCGAAGGGGACGCCGTCGATGACGAGCGCCGAGGCCAGGCCGGTCCCGACCGGTACGAACGCGATCGTGCCCGTGACGTCGGCTGCAGCGCCCGAGACCGCTTCCGCCAGCGCCCCGGCGCGGACGTCCTGCCCGAAGGCGAGCGGCACCACGAGTGCGGGACGGAGGAGCTCGGGGAAGGCCAGGTCGCGCCAACCGAGGTTGACCGCGTGGATGCAGACGCCGTGCTCCTCGTCGACGACGCCGGGCACGACCACCCCGACGGCCGCTGGGGCCGTGACGCGGCTCGCGGCGGTGACGAGTCCGAGGACGATGTCGCGAGTCAGGACGCCTGAGGTGTCGCCCGAGGGCGTCGCTTCGCGCCAGCGCCCGAGGACCGTGCCGTCGGCATCCGTCAGTGCGGCTTTGATCCCGGTCCCGCCGACGTCGATGCCGAGGACCGCCCGCTCGGTCACGGCGTCAGGATGACGGAGCGCGTGAGCGAACGGGGGTGGTCGGCGTCGAGGCCGCGGGCCTCGGCCAACGCGACCGCGAAGCGCTGCGCGACGACGAGCCCGGCGATGGGGTCGAGGTCGTGCTGCACGAAGGTCGCTCCGGTGGCCGCGACGTCCTCCGGCAGGCCGGCGGGCGTCGGTCCGAGGGACCACACGAGTCGGCCGGGCTGCGCGATCGCGATGGGGCCGTGGCGGTAGTCCATGGCGGGGTAGGACTCCGCCCAGAACTGTGCCGCCTCCCGGGTCTTGAGCGCGGCCTCGAAGGTGAGGCCCACAGCGTGCCCGAGTCCGATGAAGGACACCTGGTCGGCGCCGAGGTACTCGTCGATCGGGATCTGCAGCGCCCGCTCGGCTTCCGCGGCGAGTGCCTCGACGTCGTGTCCGAGCGAGCCGCGGAGGAGCGCGAGCGTCGTCGTGGCGAAGCGGGTCTGGACCACCGAACGCTCGTCGGCGAAGGGGAGGGCGATCACGTGTGCCGCCGGAACGGTCGCGGGGGAGTCGTCGACCGCGGTGATGAGGACGGTGGTGACCGAGTCGCCCACCGCTTCCAGCAGGTGCACGATCTCCGTGGTCGTGCCGGAGCGTGAGATGGCGACGATGCGGTCGTAGTCGCGGACGCCGGGGAACTCCGAGCCGGCGAACGCGTCCGTGACACCGAGCCCCGCCTGCTCGCGCAACACGGCGTAGCTCATCGCGATGAACCAGCTGGTGCCGCACCCGACCACCGCGACCCGCTCTCCCGGCTGCGGCAGCACGGCGACGGCCTCCGGCACGAGGGCGGCGGCGGTGCGCCAGGATTCGGGCTGCGACGCCAGTTCGGCGGCGACGAAGGTCTCGGACATGACGTGCCTTTCACGTGAGGGGACGCGATCGCAGCGTGGCGATGCGTTGCCGCAACCATACCGGATCGAATCTGATCGATACCAGTGAAAATCGTCAGAATCAATCAGACTGGCGCTGGCTGAGCGCCCATATGATGGTCACAGTACGCCCGACCCGACCGGAAAAGCAGGACAGATGACGCAGCAACAGCGACTCAACGCCCTGCTCGAGCTCGTGAGCGAACGCGGCAATGTGACGATCGCGGAGATCGGCGAAGCGCTCGGCATCTCCGCGGCCACCGCCCGTCGCGACCTGACGGCGCTCGCCGAGCAGCGACTCGTCACGCGGACCCACGGCGGTGCCGCCGCCCTCGGCACCGGCTACGAGCTGCCGCTGCAGTACAAGATCGCCCGCCAGGCGGACGCCAAGATGGCCATCGCGAAGGCCACGGCCGCCCTGATCAACGTCGGCGACGCCGTCGGACTCAACGGCGGCACCACCACGAGCGAGGTTGCGCGGGTGATCGGGCGGAGCGAGCACCTCGTCCGTTCGGACGGCGACGCCTCGGTCACGATCGTGACGAACGCGCTCAACATCGCCTTCGAACTGTCCGTGCGCTCGCACGTGAAGATCGTCGTGACGGGAGGCGTCGCACGACGCCAGTCCTACGAACTCGTGGGCTCGCTCGTCGCGGGGGCGCTCGCCGAGATCGCCCTCGACGTCGCGATCCTGGGCGTCGACGGCTTGAGCGCGCAGTTCGGCGCTACCACCCTCCACGAGGGTGAGGCGTCGGTGAGCCAGGAGTTCGTCAAGGTCGCGAAGCGGGTCATCGTGGTCGCCGACAGCACCAAGATGACGAAGGCGACCTTCGCCCGCATCTGCCCGCTCGACCGCATCGACGTGCTCGTCACCGACCAGCCGGTGGATCCGGCGTTCGCCGACGCCCTGGCCGCGGCCGGCGTCGAGCTCATCATCGCCGCCTGAGTCCTCCCCTCCCGGTCACTGCATCGCCCCCTCCTGGCCACTGAGCCATCTCCTCCTGGCCACTGAGCCGCCCCCGGTCACTGAGTCTGTCGAAGTGCGCTCCCCATGTTTCGGCGCGGTAAAACCTCTCCACATCAGCCACCCCGCGCTTGCGTCAGCGCTGTGATCGCCTATTGTCATTTCATGATCGTTTTGGCATCATATGAATCAACTTCACGCAAGGAAGCGGATGTGATCGAGTGAGCACTGCACCAGCCACCACCCCCGAAGGCCTCCGGGTCGCCGTCATCGGCACCGGCCAGCGGGCCTACATCGCCGAACACGTCGCCACGAGCCCCACGTCCGCCTCGGTCGTCGCGGCGGTCGACACCACCGAGATCGGTCGCGGTCGGGCTCGGCAGCTGTTCGGCGACGACATCGAGGTCCTCGACTCCCACGAAGCGCTCATCGCGCGGGGCGGTGTCGACGCGGCGATCGTGACGACGCCCGACTGGACCCACAAGGAGATCGCGGTCGACCTGCTGCGCGCCGGCATCGCGGTCTATCTGGAGAAGCCGCTCGCGATCACGCTCGACGACGCAGACGCGGTCCTCCAGGCCGCCTACGAGTCGCGGACGCCGCTCTACGTCGGGCACAACTTCCGGCATGCCGCCGTCGTCCGGCTCATGCACGAGGTCATCGAGCGCGGCGAGATCGGCGCGGTCAAGTCCGTCTGGGTCCGCCACTTCGTCGGCAACGGCGGCGACTACTACTTCAAGGACTGGCACGCCGACCGCTCGCGCGTGAACACCCTGCTCCTGCAGAAGGCGAGCCACGACATCGACGTCGTCCACTTCCTCGCCGGCGCGTACACGCAGCGCGTCGTCGCGATGGGCGACCTCGCGGTCTACGGCGACATCGACGACCACGAGGACCGCAGCGGCCAGACCGTGGCCGACTGGTTCTCCTACGACAACTGGCCGCCCGAGGCGCAGCGCGGTCTGAACCCCGTGGTCGACGTCGAGGACGTCTCGATGATGCTCATGACCCTCGAGCACGGGATCACCGCCAGCTACGAGCAGTGCCACTTCACCCCCGACTACTGGCGGAACTACACCGTCATCGGGACGCACGGCAGGCTCGAGAACATCGGCGACACCGCCGGTGGCACCGTCAAGGTCTGGAACCGTCGTCGTACCTGGAGCACCGAGGGCGACGTGGAGTACCCGATCGCGGGTGTCGAGGAGGGCCATGCCGACGCCGACCTCGACACGATGAACGAGTTCCTCGCCTTCGTCGCCGAGGGCACCCCCACCACGCTGTCGCCGGTCGCCGCGCGACAGGCCGTCGCAGCCGGAGCCCTCGCCGCACACTCCCTCCGCAACGGTTCGATCCCGCTCGACGTCCCGCCGCTCGACCCCGCACTCGTCGAGTACTTCTCCTCCCTCACCGCCCGCACCGCACCGCACTCCCTCGACGCCGCCGCCCGGTAGCGCACCTCGAAAGGACTCCAGTCATGCCTTCGCCGTTCATGAACCGCAACAACGCATCCGGCGGTCGCGCCCGCCGCCGGGCCGTCCTCAGCGGCATCGGCCTCCTCGCCGCCGCCGCGCTCACCGCCGGCTGCAGCACCGGTGGCGGGGGCGCCACCGGTGGCGAGTACGCCGCCGCCCCGAAGGACCTGAAGGCCGAGATCACCTACGGCGTCTGGGACCAGGCCCAGGTCGAGGCGATCGACGCCAACATCGAGGCCTTCAACAAGGTCTACCCCGACATCACGGTCAACGTGAACGTCACGCCCTGGGCCTCGTACTGGTCGAAGCTCCAGACGCAGGCCTCGAGCGACACCCTGCCCGACCTCTTCTGGTTGAACGGGCCGAACTTCCAGGTCTACGCGGCGAACGGCAAGATCGAGCCCATCACCGGGGCCGTGAAGGCCGGCGACATCGACCCGAAGAACTACCCGGAGGCCCTGAACGAGCTGTACTCCCTGGACGACACCCAGTACGGCGTGCCGAAGGACTTCGACACGATCGGTGTCTGGGTCAACACGGCGCTCTTCGAGCAGGCCGGCGTCGCGCTGCCCGCCGACGGCTGGACCTGGGACGACTTCGACACCGCCGCGCAGGAGATCTCGACGAAGCTGAAGGACCAGGGCGTCTATGGTGCCGCCGGCGGCATGGACGGCCAGACCACCTACTACAACACGATCCTGCAGGCCGGCGGCGAGGTCATCAACGCCGACCAGACCGAGTCCGAGTACGACAGCCCCGAGGCCCAGGAAGGGCTCCAGTTCTGGACGGACCTCATCGCGGACGGCTCCTCGCCCAGCATCCAGCAGCTGACGGACACGCCGGCCGACCAGTGGTTCACCTCCGGCAAGCTCGCCATGTACTGGGGCGGCAGCTGGCTGCGTCCACTCGTCGGTGAGTCCGACGTCGCCGCCACCGCCCAGGCCTTCCCGCTGCCGACCGGCAAGGAGCAGGCGACGGTCATCCACGGCGTCTCCAACGTCGTCGCGTCGGCGAGCAAGAACAAGCAGGCTGCACAGGCCCTGCAGGTCTTCCTGGCGAGCGAGGAGGCCCAGCAGCAGCAGGGCGACCTCGGCGCCGTCATCCCCGCCTACACCGGTACGCAGCAGTCGTTCGTCGACTCCTACCCGACGATGAACCTGCAGGTCTTCCTCGACGCGCTCGACTACGCCAAGCCGCTGCCGGTGTCGGAGAACACCGCCGCCTGGAACGCCCTCGAGGTCGAGCTCCTGCCCGACGCGTTCAGCGGTGACAAGCCGGTCGCCGACGTGGCGAAGGATCTCGCCGAACAGATGAACGCCGCGCTGGCCAAGAAGTGACCGGTCAGACCGTGCTGCGCACCCCGTCGGCGCCACGCTCCTCGCGGAGCGTGGCCCGGCGGGGTGCCGCCCGCGGCGACGGCGCCTGGCCGTGGGTCTTCGTCCTCCCGCTGCTCACCGGCATCGGCGTCTTCTTCATCTGGCCGATGATCCAGACCGCTTACTACTCGTTCACCGAGTGGGGAGTCTTCGGCGGAACCACCTTCACGGGCGTCGAGAACTACGTCCGGTTGTTCGCCGACCCGCGGCTCTACGCCTCCCTCGGCAACACGCTGATCTACACGGCGGTGGTGCTCCTCGGCATCCCGATCGCCGTCTACCTCGCTAGCCTGTTGAACCTCCCCGGCCTGCGGTTCGCGAGCTTCTACCGGGTGCTCTTCTTCCTGCCGTACGTCGCGATGCCGACCGCCGTGGCCATCGTCTGGCGCATCATCTTCAACGGTGATTTCGGCATCCTCAACTACACGCTGTCGCTCGTCGGTGTCGACGGCCCCTACTGGATCAGCACGCCGGGCACCGCGATGTTCGCCGTGGCGATCGTCGGTCTCTGGTCGTCGCTCGGCTTCTCGATGATCATCCTGGCGTCCGGACTCAAGAACATCGCGCCGGAGCTCTACGAGGCGGCCGAGCTCGACGGCGCCACCCGGTGGCGGCAGTTCCGTTCGATCACGGTGCCGCTGCTCACCCCGAGCATCTTCTTCGTCACGATCATCACGGTGATCTCGAGCTTCCAGCTCTTCGACCTGCTGTACGCGATCCTCGGCAGTACCAACCCGGTGCTCCCGAAGAGCATGTCGCTCGTCTACTTCTTCTACGACCAGGGCTTCGTCCAGAACGACAAGGGCTACGCGGCGGCGATCGCGATCGTGATCTTCCTGATCATCGGACTCGTCACACTCCTGCAGTTCCGGCTCCAGAAACGATGGGTGAACAATGACTGAGCAACTCACCGCCACGGCACCGCTCACCACCCGTGCCGTCACCGTTCCGGGTTCGGGCCGTCCGTCCGCCGCGTCCGCGCGACGCCGCGAGGCCGGTCGGCCCGGCCAGCGGCGCGGGTCGCACGTCGTCGCCCACATCGTGCTCGGCGTCGGTGGCCTCATCATGGCGTTCCCGTTCATCTGGCAGATCATCATGTCGCTGTCGACGAACGCGGAGGTGCAGAGCGTGGTCCCCACGTTCTGGCCGGCCGAACTGCAGTGGCAGAACTACGCCGCGGTGTTCGAGCGTCTTCCGTTCCTCGATCAGCTGCGCACGTCGATCGTCATCACGGTGATCAGGACGCTCGCGCAGATCGTCCTCTGCACGATGGCGGGGTACGCGTTCGCGCGGATGCGGTTCCGCGGACGCGCGGTGCTGCTCGCCGTGACGCTGTCGATCCTCATGGTGCCGTCGCAGGCGTACCTCATCTCGCAGTACCAGATCGTGCAGGGCTTCGGGTGGCTGAACACCACGCTCGGCATCGTCGCACCCGGCCTGTTCAGCGCGTTCGGAACCTTCCTCATGCGGACGGCGTTCCTGAACCTGCCGACGGAGCTCGAGGAGGCGGCGCGGATCGACGGCGCCGGACCCTTCCAGATCTTCTGGAAGATCATGCTGCCGCTCGCCAAGCCCAGCATCAGCGTCCTCGCCATCACGACCGTGCTGTGGTCGTGGAACGAACTGCTCTGGCCGCTCGTGGTGTCCACGTACGCCAACTCCATGCCGCTCGCCGCCGGTCTCGCGACGCTCTCGAGCGACAAGACGACGGACTACCCGGTGATGATGGCGGCGTCGATCCTCGCGATGGCGCCCGTGCTCATCCTGTTCATCGTCCTCCAGCGCCGGGTGATCGACGGGCTGGCGTTCTCCGGGCTGAAGTAGCACTTCGCCCCGGTCTCTGAGCTTGTCGAAGGGTGGTTCCTGAGCCTGTCGAAGGGCGTGACCGGTGGGGCGTCAGGCCTCGCCGGTGCTCCACCAGGAGGCGATCGGTGTCCCGTTCACGACGTGGTCGCCGATCGCCCTCGCCTTGAAGCGGGACGGGTTGTGCGAGGCGATCGTGCGGGCGTTCCGCCAGTGCCGGTCGAGCGCCCGGTGCGTCTCGACGGCACTCGCGCCGCCGACGTCGAACAGGGCAGTCGAAGCGTCGAGCACGGCGGGCAGGATCACCAGCTGCGCGCGCGCCGTCGCGAGTTCGACGTCGGCGATCCGTTCCTGGACGAGATCCGGGTCGGCACCGAGGATCGCCGCGCTCGAACGACCGAGTGCAGTCGTCGCGGCGGCCAGTGCGGCATCGGCGGCGAACGACTTCGCCGACAGCTCGCCGACGACCTCCTGCACGATCGGGTCAGCTTGGGCGGTCGCGGCCGCGCCGTGACTGTAGGTCCTGGTCCGAGTCCGGACGAACGCGCCGGCGTCGTCGACGATCGCGCGGCCGATGCCCGTCACCGCCGCGAGCAGGACCAGCTGCACGAACGCGCCGCCATGCGAGGGGCGCTCCGGCTCGCGCCGGGTCACCGTCGACGGTTCGACGGGGACCTCGGTGAAGACGGTGGTGCCGCTACCCGTCAGTCGCTGGCCGAACCCGGTCCAGTCGTCGATCCGATCGACACCCGCGGCGTCCGTCTCCACGAGCACCGAGACGAACTCGCCGTCCTGCTCAGCGGCGACCCCGACGAGGTCGGCGAACAGCGTCCCCGTGCTGTAGAACTTGGTTCCGTTCAGTCGGAGACCGCCCGGCGTCTCGGTGAGCCGGGTGGCGAGCGAGCCCACCTTCGCGGCCGACCGCTCGTGGCTCGCGTTGCCGACGATGGCTCCGTCGGCCAGTCGGGCCAGACGCGCCTCACGGTCCGCCGACGACGGCGTGTGCAGGGTGCGGTCGATGTAGGAGAAGTGGGAGCGGAACAGCTGCGCGAGGTTCGGATCGCGCCTGGCCAGCTCGGCGAGGAGCTCGAACAGCTCCCCGTGCGTGGCGTCCTCGCCGCCGTACCGTCGCGGCAGCGTCACGCGGGTGAAGCCCGCCGCTCGGAGCGCCTCCACCTCGGCATACGGCAGCCGGCGCTCTCGCTCCCGTGCGACGGCGTCCCGCCCGAGCTCGTCGAAGAGCGGCGCGAAGCGCTGCGCCAGGTCGCGGTCGACCGTCGCCGTCTCGCTCATGCCCGCTCTCCATCCGCCGGAACGGGCTCGGTCTCGGGCCGCGCCCCCGGAGCCTGCCACTCGGGCAGGGTGCCGTTGAGTTCGAACTGCCCGAGCGCCGCCGAACGCTGGACGGCGGGATTGTGGGAGGCGATCGTCCGGACGTTCCGCCAGTGCCGGTCCAGCGCGGTCGACCGGCCGACAGCGGAGGCACCCCCGACCTCGAACAGGCGGCTGAGCGCGTCGAGGACGAGCGGAAGGACGACCTGCTGGACGCGGAAGACCTCCAGCAGCGCCGAACGGGCGGCGTCGGGATCGGTGGCCGGCCCGTCCAAGGTTCGAGCGGACGCGAGGACGAGCGCGCGGGCCGTGTGCACGACGCTGCTGAGCTGGCCCACGATCGACTGCACGAGCGGATCCTCGCGCGGCAGGTGCTCGCCCGCGTGGCCGACGGTCCGTCGCCTGGCGCGCACGTAGTCGACGGTGTCCTCGAGGGCGCGTTGCGCGATGCCGGCGACGACACCGAGCAGGATGAGCTGTTGGAGTGCGCCCGTCCGGTGCCACGCCGCCGCGTCGCCGCTGTGGACGACGAGGTCGCGCTGGTCTACCGGCACGCGGTCGAAGGTGGTCGTCCCGCTCCCGGTCAACGGCTGCCCGAAGCCGTCCCAGTCGTCCACCGAGCGGGTTCCCGGATCGTGCGCGGACACGGTCACCGCGACGCGGTCGGTCCCGTCGAGCGCGGACAAGTAGATCCAATCGGCGTAGATGCTGCCGGTCGTGTAGTACTTCGTGCCGGTCACCGTGAGCGACTCGCCGTCGCGGTCGAGGACGGTCTCGAGGTGGGCGGTCGCGTGCCGCTCCGACTGCGCGTTCCCGACCAGGTCGCCGGCGTTCAGCCGGGCGAACCAGTGCTCCCGATAGGTGTCGTCGGGGGAGGCGAGCAGTGCCTCGACGAACAGGATGTGCCCTCGCCAGACGTGCCCGAGGCTCGAGTCGGCCGCCGAGAGGTCGATGAGCCGCTCGAAGAGCTGCTCGAGGGTGAGTCCGCCACCCCCGGATGTGATGGGGACCCTGGCTGCTGCGAAGCCCAGGTGCTTCAGTTCGGCGACCTCGTCGAACAGGAGGCGCCGGTCGGTCTCGCGCGCTATGGCGCCGCCGCGGATGGCGGAGAGGAAGGAGTCGAAGTCGTCGGCGCTCATCGGTGCAGCACCCGCTTCGCCAGCACGTTGCCGAGCAATTGGGCGAGCTGCACGAGCAGGACGAGCGTGACGACCACGAGTCCGACGACGATCCAGTCGAACCGTTGGTAGCCGTAGGTCATGGCGAGGTCACCGAGGCCGCCGCCGCCGAGCACCCCGGCCACGGCCGTCGCATCGACGAGGGCGACGAGGATGTACGTCAGCCCGAGGATGAGCGGGCCGAGCGCTTCGGGCACGACGATCGTGAACAGCACCCGCACGGGGCTCGCACCCATGGCCGCGCCGGCCTCGATGGCGCCCGGTGAGACGGCGACGAGGTTCGACTCGGAGACGCGCCCGATGGCGACGCTCGCGACGAGGATGAGCGGGATCGTCGCCGGAAGCGGTCCGAGGCCGGTGCCGAACACAAGCCGCGTGAGCGGGATGAGCGCGATCGCGACGATGAGGAACGGTACCGGTCGGACGACGTTGATGATGACGTTCAGGACGCCGAACACGACGCGGTTCTGCAGGAGGTTGCCGGGCCGGCTCGCGTAGAGCAGGAGGCCCAGTAGGATCCCGATGACCGTCGCGACGGCGAAGGAGACGGACACCATGAGGCCGGTCTCCCCGATGGCCTTGAGGAGACGCGGGAAGAACGCGTCGGGATCGAAGTCACGCATGGGTGTGCTCCTTCAGGGTGTCGGGGTCCTCGGCGAGCGGTTCATACCCTTCGACAGGCTCAGGGACTGAAGCAAGCTCAGGGACCGGCGTGGACTCAGAGACCGGTGCAGGCTCAGGGACCGGCGCGGTCGGGGCAGGGTCGATCGCGGTGACGGTCGCCGTGGCGCGGAGCCCCGCGATGGCGGCGTCCACGCGGTCGTCCGGTCCGAGCAGCTCGACCGTGAGACTGCCGAACAGTCGCCCCTGCAGTTCGTCGACGCCGCCGAACACGACGTTGAAGTCGATGTCGTTGTCGCGGGCGACCCGCGAGAGGAACGGGTGGTTGGTGTCGCGGTCCTCGACGTGCAGCTGGACGAGGCGCCCGTGGTGCACGGCTCGGATCTTCGCGAGCACCTCCTCGGAGGGGATGTGGTGGAGCACCGACGAGACGAAGCGTCGCGCTGTCGCGGTGCGTGGCGCCGAGAACACCTCGTACACGCTGCCCTGCTCCACCACCTCGCCGTCCTCCATGACGGCGACCCGATCGGCGAGTTCGCGGATGACGTCGATCTCGTGGGTGACGAGCAGGATCGTGACGGCGTACTCCTCGTTCACCCGCCGAAGGAGTTCGAGGACCTCGCCGGTCGTCTGCGGGTCGAGGGCGCTGGTGGCCTCGTCGGAGATGAGGATCTCCGGGCGGGTGGCGAGGGCGCGGGCGATGCCGACCCGCTGCTTCTGCCCACCGGAGAGCTGCGACGGGTAGGCGAGCGCCTTGTCGCTCAGCCCGACGAACGCGAGCAGTTCTTCGACGCGGTCGAGGATCTCGGCGTCCGGCACCTTCGCGAGTTTGAGCGGGTAGGCGATGTTCTTGTAGACGGTCCGAGACTCCAGGAGGTTGAACTGCTGGAAGATCATGCCGATCCGTTGACGCGCGGCGTACAGCGCCTGCCCGGCGAGCGCGGAGATCTCGAGGCCCTCGACGACCACCCGCCCGCTCGTCGGCCGTTCAAGGGCGTTGACGGTGCGCAGGAGCGTCGACTTCCCGGCGCCGGAGTACCCGACGATGCCGAAGATCTCGCCCCGCTCGACCGCCAGGTCGACGTTCCGCAGCGCCTCGAAGGCGCGGCCCTTCACCTCGAACGTCTTGCTGACGCCCTCGAAGACGATTGCTGTGTTCATCACCTGCTCCTCTCGCGGGAGGGCCGTCCGGGAGACCCCGGACGGCCACTGCGTGGTGGCGGCCGGTCATCGCGGGAGGCGATGATCGGCCGCCGTCGTCCTACTCGGCTTCGGCTTGGAGCTCGGCGAGCTTGTCGCGGAGGTCCTTCACCGGAACCTTCACGAGGATCGAGTTCCCGGCGAACTCGTCGTCGAGCGCCTCGGCGACGCGCGGGTCGGCGTAGGTGTCCTCGAGGATCTTCCAGGCCGGGTTGTCCTTGTCCTCTTCGCGGGTGGCGATGACGTTGACGTAGGGCAGATTCTTCTCGGAGAGCGAGTCGTCGAGGAAGAGCGCGTCGTCCTTCGTGATGCCCTGGCTCGGGTCGAAGTAGGAGGTCCCGACGACGACGGCCGCGAGCGACGGGTCGTCGAACTGCTGCGGGATGCTCGTCGCCGGCAGCGGCACGAACTGGAGGTTCTTGTCGTTCGCGGTGACGTCCTCGACCGTCGGGAAGTTCCCCGCGTCCGCTGCGATCTCGATGAGTCCGGCCGCAGCCAGGATGTTCAGGGCACGACCGCCGTTGGACGGGTCGTCCGGGATCGCGATGCGCGCGCCGTCGGCGAGGTCCTCGACGTCGGTGAGCGTCTTCGAGAAGATCCCCCACTGCGTGATGACGGTCGAGAACACCGGCGTCAGGTCGGCGTCGTTCTCCGCGTTGAAGGCCGAGAGGTAGAGGATGTGCTGGAAGGCGTTCGCGTCGACGGTGCCGGCGACGAGTTCGGTGTTGGGCAGGACCCAGTCCTTCACGTTCACCCACTCGACGTCGAGGCCCTTCTCGGCGGCGACCTCCTTGACGGCGTCCTGGAACTGCGTGTCCTCGGACACCGCGATCTTCACGCTGAGGCGCTCGGCGGGTGCGCCGGAACCGGTCGCCGCGTCGGCGGTCCCGTTCTGGCCACCGACGACGACCGAGACGACGACGGCGATCGCGGCGACGGCGACGACCGCGACACCGCCGATCAGCAGGTTCCGGCGCTTCCGCTTGCCGGAGGCGATCGACGCCCGCAATTCGCTCGGTTCTGGTCCCGTGTGCTCACTCATGATGGTCCTCGGCTCTGTCTGTGGGTGCACTGGTGCGTGCACGGAGCCAGTCTCCACAGGCAGGCGGAGTGACGCCCGTTGCGTTACCGCGGACCGTCACCGTTCGAGATGAAACGTAAACGCGCAGCACGGACGGGCGATCGTCCCTACACTGCGGCGCTCCGCACCGCCGGTCCCTGGACGCGCCTCTTGCGGTCCCTGAGCTTGTCGAAGGGTGGGGTCAGGCGGGGTGGATGAAGTTGCTGCGGCGGCGGGCGAGGCGTCGCCCGGCGAGCTGATCGAAGATCGGGCAGTCGGGTGAGGGGAGCGGCGACCCGTGCTCGGTCGTCGCTCCGGCCAGGCGGGTCTGCTCGGGAGGAGAGGACGTCACCCGCGCGTCGAACCCGTGGGTGAGCGTCGTGAAGATCGGGGACGGGGAGAGCGGCTGGCGCGCGGACGAGCTGGGCACGGGATCCTCTCAGGGGTCGATTGGAGACTGCGCGATCCGGTGGGCCCGCCTCACGACAGCGATACTCATATTCTAGAACATGAATGAGGCGTGAACGGCCAGGCTCGGCACGTCGCGAGGGTCACCCGACGTCGTATCGCGCCAGCGCGTCCGCGTCCTGGGCGATCCGAGAGGCCCGACGGGCGGCGTCGAGCGCCTCGACCGGATCGTCGACCGCTGCCGCCTCCGCGAGTGCGAGCTGCCGCTGTGCCTCGGCGAGGCGGGTCCTCGCGTCGGCACCGACCCTGCCTCGGTGCGCGGAGATCACGTCGACGGCGACGCGGATGTTGCTGTCCGCGGTGAACAACGCCCCGCGCATCGCCTCGCGTGCGTTGTCGAGACGTTGCTGCGTGCTGCGGGCGGTCGCGAGAGCTGCGTCGAGGTCGATGTCGGCTGCGCGAACCACCTCGAGACGTCGCATCGGATCGGGCAGGACGCGGTCGCCGTCCGGGGATGTGGTCGACTCCGCCTCCAGAAGTGCGCGGTTCGCCCGCTCGACGGCGGTCGCGATGACGGCGGCTGTCTCCGCGCGTTCCACCGTCGCACCCAACGCCTCCGCTTCGGCGATCACCGTGCGGAGCTCACGCCCCGCTGCGGCGAGTTCGGTCTCCGCTGCGGCGATGCCCGCGAGCGAACGCTCGACGGCGTCCAACCGGTCCTCCGCCTGCTGCAGCTCGCGCCCCAGGGCGTGCAGTGCCGCGGCGGCCGGTCGGCCGGTGTCGATCCGATCCTTCGTCGTCGCCGCATCGTCCGACGCCCGATCGACCGTGTCCTGCGCGGTCCGGCGGAGCACCCGGGCGTCTTCGACGGCGCTCGCCGCATAGCGCTCGGCCGCAGAGGTGATCGCGAGGCCGGTGGTGGTGAGTCGTTCGCGCGCGCGTTCGATGCGTCGCTCGAGCCGGTCGAGGAGGTCGGGGGCCGAGCGCTCCGCTCCACGGCGTTCGTCGAAGCCGCGCAGCCGGGCGCTCAGGGTGCGTTCGACGTCCTCGCAGACGCTGATGATCCGCTCGTTCCAGGCGCGACGCTGCGCCTCCGTGTCGGCGATCTCGTCCTCGAGCGACTGGCGGAGCCGGAACGCCTCCCCGAGCGCCGAGCGCGCCGAGGCGACGTCGGCGGCATACCCGCGAGCGGCTTCACGTCCGAACTCCGCTTCGGCGAATCCGACCTCGTCCTCGGCCTCGCGGACGGCATCGTCGGTGCGGACGAGGGCGATGCCCGCCCGGCGGTGGAGGTCGTCGATGGAGGCGACGGGGGTCTTCGGATGGCGCCGACGCAGCAGGGTGACGAGCAACCAGACGATGATGCCGACGCCGCCGAACACGATGAGCGAGGGGAGCCACCACAGGTCGTCCATGGGCTCCAGTCTATGAACGCGGAGCGGGGATCGGCTGGGAAGGACGTGGCGTCGGGCGTCGGTCGTCGACGGTGTTCCGACGCCCGTCGAGCCTCCTCGGGATCGCGCTCGACACGTCGGTCCGCGGGGCTACCCTGAACCCATGACCCGCCAGCAGCGCCTCGTGCTCACGATCGCGATCCTCTCCTCGTTCGTGGCGTTCCTCGACGGCTCGGTCGTGAACGTCGCGCTCCCTGCGATGACGAAGGAAGTCGGCGGTGGGCTCATCGTGCAGCAGTGGGTGGTCGACGCCTACCTGATCACCCTCGGGTCGCTCATCCTGCTCGCGGGCTCGCTCTCCGACGCGTTCGGGCGCATCCGCATCCTCCGCATCGGGCTCATCGGCTTCGGTGTCACCTCGATCCTGTGCGCGGTCGCACCGACCGCCGAGGTGCTCATCATCGCGCGGCTGCTGCAGGGTGGTGCCGCCGCGTTGCTCGTCCCGAGCTCGCTCGCCATCATCATCTCGACCTTCAGCGGCGTCGCGCAGGGCAAGGCGATCGGCACCTGGACGGCGTGGACGGGAGCCGCGGGCATCACCGGCCCGCTGCTCGGCGGCGTGCTCGTCGACACGCTGTCCTGGCGCCTCATCTTCGCCATCAACATCGTTCCGATCCTCGTGACCCTGTGGCTCATGATGCGCACCGATCGCGTACCCGAGCCTGAGCACCGTCCCCGCATCGACGTGGTCGGCGCGGTGCTCGGCGCCGTCGGGCTCGGCGGCCCTGTCTTCGCGCTCATCGAGCAGGAGCGCTACAGCTGGTCGAGCCCGATGCTGCTCGTGCCGCTCATCGGCGGGGTCGTGTCGTTCGTCGCATTCCTCTGGTGGGAGCGCCGCCACCCCGACCCGATGCTGCCGCTGTCGCTCTTCCGCGTGCGGAACTTCGGCTACGGCAACATCGCGACCGTCTTCATCTACGGTGCCCTCTCGCTCGGCTTCTTCGCCATCGCGGTCTTCATCCAGCAGACGGCGGGCTTCAGCGCCACGCTGGCCGGCATCGCGACGCTGCCGCCGACGCTCGTCATGCTCGCGTTGTCGTCGTGGTTCGGCAAGCTGGCCGGCAAGCACGGACCGCGGCTGTTCATGACGGTCGGGCCGATCATCGCCGGCGTCGGCTTCCTCCTGATGATGGGTGCCCAGCAGGATCTGAACTACTGGGTGCAGCTGTTCCCGGGCATCCTGCTCGTCGGTCTCGGCCTCGCGATCACGGTCGCGCCGCTCACCGCGGGCATCCTCGGGTCGATCGACCCGGCCCATGCGGGCATCGGATCGGCGGTCAACAACGCGGTGTCGCGCGTGGCGGGCCTCGTGTCGATCGCCTTGGTCGGCATCATCGCCGGTGGCGCGCTCGGCGTCGACGGGTTCCCGCGGGTGGTCCTGGCGACCGCCGTGTTCATGTTCGTCGGTGGCGTGGTGTCGTTCGTCGGCATCCGGAACCCGCGGACCGCGACCGCACCGGAGACGACGACCTCGTCGCAGGCCTGACGACCTCGCCGGGCGCCGGGATCTCGATCAGAGCGGGTCGGCCCCCGTGACGGCGGGCGCGGTGGTGGCCGCCCCGATCACCGCGTGGAGCATCTCGCGGAGCTGGGTGAGGTGCTCGGCGTCCATGCGGAGCTCGTTCATGACCCGGTGCGGGATGGCCTCCGCCTGGGCGCGGAGCTCACGGCCGGCGGTGGTGAGCGAGACGTCGAGGACGCGCTCGTCGAGTCGGCTGCGGTCGCGTCGGACGAGCCCTGCGGTCTCGAGGCGCTTGAGGAGCGGGGACAACGTCGCCGGCTCGAGCTGCAGTGCTCCGCCGAGGTCCTTGACCGAGCGCGGGCTGTGCTGCCAGAGCGCGAGCATCACGAGGTACTGCGGATGGGTGAGACCGAGCGGTTCGAGGATCGGTCGGTAGAGCGAGATGACGCTGCGCGACGCGACGGCGAGCGCGAAGCAGACCTGGTTCTCGAGCTGGAGCAGATCGTCGGCCGTGGCGACGGTGGTGGATTCGTTGGCGGTCACGGTCCCATCGTACCCAAATGATTAGTACACTCATCAATATGAGCGAGAAACGATCCTTCCGGGAGTCCGTGCGCGAGGCTGGTGGTCTGTACGGCTGGGTGAACGGCCGCATGTGGAAGGTGCTCGGACCGCCGCCCCTCGGTCCCTACAACGAGGAGCCGTTGCCGCCGGCCGCACAGTCGGGGTGCCCGATCTGCGGCCATGCCATGTCGGAGCACATCGTGGACCGCACGACCGGCCCGCGCACGCAGCTGCACTGCCCGAAGGCCCCGGCCGCCTGAGGGCGATCTCCATCCCGGGTGGCAGGACGTCATCCCGTGGGTGCATGCGGTGCCCCACCACAGCTGCTGAACTGGTGATATATGTCTCAGGTCAACATTTCCTCCGCGCCGCCGATCCCGTCCACCGACGACGCCTCATCGCGTCGGTGGCACCTCATCGACGCCCTCCGTGGGTTCGCGCTCGTCGGGATCCTCTTCGTCAACGTCCCCGACATCACACGGCTCGGCAGCGACATCCCGTTCGACCGACGACAGTCGACGCTCATGGACACCGTGCTCGAGTTCGCGGTGCAGACGCGGTTCGTCCCCATCTTCGCCTTCCTCTTCGGGCTGAGTGCAATGCTGGTGATCCAGTCCGCCCGCCGCCGCGGCACCGGCGCGCTCGTCCCGATGCTGCTGCGTCTCGGAACACTCCTCCTCATCGGGATCGCGCACGGGTTCCTCTACCCGGGGGAGATCCTCCGCGAGTACGCGATCTGCGGGATCCTCATGCTCCCCCTCATGCTGTGGTTGCCGCGCTGGGCGTTGCTCTGGTCCGGCGTCGTGCTCACCGTCGCCGCGTATGCGGTCACCGGTGGTGGCCTCACCACCCTGCCCGGACTGTTCCTCGCCGGTGCGGGGGCGGCGGCGTACGGCTTGCCGAAGGTGCTCGACGCCGGCGGACGGCCCGTGTGGATCACCTTCCTCGTGGCGACGGCCCTCGCCGTCCCGGCCATCGTGTGGCAGACCACCGAGCCCGGCGACCCACGGTTCACGAACGCCGGTGGGATCGCGGGCGGGATCCTGGCCGTCGTGTACGTCACCGGATTCGCGTTGCTCTGGCAGACACCGGTGCGTCGAGTCCTCGCAGCCGTCTTCGAACCCCTCGGCCGCATGGCGCTCACCAACTACCTCGCCGCGAGCGCCGTGTTCGTCGTCGTCGGGCTGCTCGTCCCCTTCCGGGAGATCGACGACCTGGCCGCGGTGAGCGTCGGAGCACTCGTGCTCATCGCGGTGCAGTCGGTGCTCAGTCGCCTCTGGCTGCGGCACTACCGCTACGGGCCGGTCGAGTGGGTCTGGCGGATGGCCACCTGGCGTCGCGCCGTCCCGCTACGGGGTGCTGCGCTGCCAGCCGCCTGAGCGCTGAGTCGCCCGGAACTGCGCGGTTTGGGCTCGGATTCGTGCAGTTCCGGGCGACTCAGCGGGGCGGAAGGGAGGCGGCGGCGACCGCGACCGTGTCCGCCGGTTCGCGTCCGAGCAGGGTTCGGAGGTCGTCGCCCGCGCCGTCGAGGAATCCGTGCCGGACGCCGGTGAAGATCGACATCAGCATGGCGGGTTGGAACGGCTTGAGTGCGGCCTCAGCCAGCGCCGTCCGCTGCTCGGCGAGGGAGACGGTGCGGTGCGGGACGGCCAGCCGATCGGCCACCTGCGCGGCCGTGATCGGTTCGCCCACGAGGTCGTAACCGCGACCGACGTGGTCCGACGGGGACATCGCGACGACGGCCGCGGCTTCAGCGAGGTCGGCTCGTGCGACGGCGGCGAGCGCCCCGTCGCCGAACGCCGAGCCGAGCGAGTCGCCCGACCAGGACAGGAGCGACCCGAACAGTTCGGCGTACAGGCCGTTCCGCAGGATCGTCCAGGACAGGCTGCTGCGCTGCAGCCGACGCTCGGTCCACCGGTGCGCGAGCGCGAACGCGAGGTGGTCTCCGGCCGAGGTGAGGCTCGTGTACACGACGTGCTGCACCCTGTCCCGCTCGGCCGCGGTGATCGCCGTCTCGTGTCGGGCGATCACGACGTCGTCCTCGGCTTCGCCCGCCGATACGAGGACGAGCGTGTCGACCCCGACGAAGGAGACGGTGTCGGGGTCGTCGAAGTCGATCCGTCGTGCGCCACCCTGTCCGCTGCGGTTGCTCGCGAGCGGTGCAGCCCCACGGGTGGTGAGCGCATCGACGATCGCGCCGCCGAGTTGGCCGGTGGTTCCGGTGACGAGGATCATTTCAGGGCCTTTCGGTGTTCGGATTGATGACTCGGACGAGTCTGCGTCCCCTGTTCCGGCCCCACAAGAAGGCACTTCCATGTCACTCACGCACACCGCGGTAACCGCCGACCTCGAACCCTGCGGCAAGGAGGACCACCCGGACTGCGGCATCCGGGACGTCCTCGACCGAATCGGAGACACCTGGTCGGTCCTCGTCGTCGTCGAGCTCGCGTCGGGTGACCGCCGGTTCCGTGAGCTCCAGCGGGCGATCGACGGGATATCCCAACGCATGCTGACGCTGACCCTCCGCAGACTCGAACGCGACGGCCTCGTCGACCGGACCGTGTACCCGACGGTGCCCGCGCAGGTGTCCTATGCCCTCACCCCGTCCGGTGCGGGGCTCTCCCACCTGATCAAGACGCTCGCCGACTGGTCGCTCGAGCAACGGCCGGCGATCGCGGCGTCGCGTTCGGCGTACGACGCCGCCCACCCGGGGCACCGCATCCGGTGATCGCTGTCGCGCCTCGCACCGAGAGTGCTCGTTCTGTTGTCTGAAGCGCCAAGCAAGCGCAGAACAGGCACGCTCGATGGGCTGTCGCGTGATGCCCGCGCGGAGTAGCGTCGGTGCATGGAGCATCCGATCGTGCACGAACCCGACGACCCGTTCGTCGAACGTGTCAGACGGTTGTGCCTCGCCTATCCGGAGGCCGTCGAAACGTTCGGCCACGGACGCCCACGGTTCAAGGCGGGCAAGCGCGTGTTCGTGACCGTCGGGTCGGAGATGCGCATCCCGCACAGCATCACGTTCACGCCGGCCGAGGAGGAGCGCGGCGCCTGGCTCGAGGACAGGCGGTTCTGGTCGCCGAAGTACGACGGCCCGTCGGGGAAGCTCGCGTTCGACGCCGGTCTCGACGGCGACGACAGCCGCACGCTCGACGACGTCGACTGGGCGCTGATCGCCGAACTCATCGACACCTCGTACCGGCAGGTCGCCCTCCAGCGACAGCTCCGGGCGCTCGATGCACGCTGACCGGGGGCCGGCCCGGCCGCGGCAGCATCTCGGAAGGGCCGTGCGAGACTGGCGACCGGGGGAGCGTCATCGAGACGCATCGGAAGTGGGGAGCCATGAGCGACGGGGGCGCAGCCGGGGCATCGTCGGAGCGCGATGACGCCGAGGTGAGCGACGTCGGACCCGTCGTCGCGACCTCGACCGTGGCGACCTCGTCCGAGCCCGACGACGCGTCAACGGACCCGCAGTACCCCGCCGGCCGATCGCCGCGCGTCGCATTCCTGATCGCGTACCTCACCCGCTCCCTCGACCTCGCCGTCTCGGCCGTCCTGATCGTCGGCGTCGGGGGCGTCATCACCACCCTGTTCAACCTCATCGGCCAGGGTCTGCGTCCCGAACCGCCCACCGGGTCGTACGGCCCGGACGCACCGATCGTGCTCGGCGGACCGTCGGAGCTCTGGTACCAGATGCTCGGCTCGCTCGGCGGGTGGATCCTCGTCGCCGTCGGCGTCATGCTCGTGATCGTCCAACCCGTGATGGAGGTCATCCGTCGCGTGACACCCTCTCGCGGGCTCGCCTACCTGGGCGGCCTGACGGCGGTCGTGGGCGCCGGGATCGGCTTCGGCGTCCTCGTGATCTTCGGGATCTCGCCGTGGACGTGGCTGGGTGCCAACCTGGGATCAGCGCTCGCGTTCCTCCTCTTCGGGCTCATCGCCTACGGCATCCCCGTGCTGATGGTCGCCGCGGTCATCATGCTCCTCACGTTCGCCATCGGCCGCCGGCGGGTGCGGGTCGTGACCGCTGGGCTCGCCGGACTCGTCGTCGTCGCCGTCATCGTTGCGTCGACCGGCGCGTTCCGTCCGCCGCCCGCGCGTGAGGTGGCCGCAGCGCAACGCTCAGAGGCTGTGGACGGATTCACCCGCGCGCTCGCCGACATCGACGGGATCGCCGACATCGAGGTCGTCGGTCACGGTGCGACGGTGACGATGTCGCTCGACGCCGGCGTCGGGCAGGTGCTCGGCGCGGCAGACGCGGCGAAGCGGGCCGGCGAGGAGCTCGAGGGGATCGCGATCGTCGTAATCCAGCGGGAGGCCGACCCGACCTCGCTGGCCCAGCAACAGGATCCGCCGCGCGGTCCGTGGCGTGTACAGCTCGTGCCGAGCGATCAGAGCATCGACGAGCTCGCCGACGAACTGCAGCAGCTGATGCTGACGGAGCGGCTGCAGGTGTCGATCGCCGTCACGGAGGGGGCACCGCTCATCACCGTCTTCTCCATGGACACCCTTCCCGCTGCGGTCAGGGAACTCCGGGCGATCTACCCGGACGGCGCGCACTACCGCGTGCCGGAACGCTTCTCCATGGCGGACGACCCGAGCGAGCTGAGCATGCCGATGGTCGACGCCATCCTCGCCGTGGTCGAGGCCACCCCCGGCGTCGAGATCGAGGTGACGACGCAACCGAAGCTCTGGATCACCGACGTGACGCCTGAGCAGGGCGCCGCGATCGTCGCCATCCTGCAGGACCCGGCGCTCGTCGGGACGAGTCCGTCCGGATATCCGGTCGACTACTCGATCAACACCTCCGGTACCGACCAGGACCTCGAGGGCACCTTCGGCTGAGCCGCTGCCGGTAGCGTGAGGGCATGACCGCCGCTCAGTCCTCCCGCCTCCAGTTCGGTGCCTTCGTGATGAACACGGGCTCCCACATGCAGCACGGCCTCTGGCGCCACCCGGACGCGAAGCAGCACACCTTCGACGACGTGAACCTCTGGGTCGACCTCGCGAAGACGCTCGAGCGCGGCCGGTTCGACACGATCTTCTTCGCCGACGTCGTCGGGGTCTACGGCGGCGCCGGGGCGTCCTTCGATGTGAACGCGCGTGAGGGCATGCAGCTGCCGAGCAACGATCCGTCCATGCTGCTGTCGGCGCTCGCGATCAGCACCGAGCACCTCGGGCTCGCGTTCACCTCGTCGATCCTGCAGGAGCACCCGTTCACCTTCGCCCGGAAGATCTCGACGATCGACCACGCGTCCGGCGGGCGGGTCGGCTGGAACATCGTCACGAGCTTCCTCGAGAACGCCGCGCGCAATTATGGGCTCGACCGTCTCGTCGAGCACGACGAGCGGTACGCCTGGGCCGAGGAGTACGTGGCGGTCGTCGGCAAGCTCTGGGAGGGGTCGTGGGACGACGGCGCACTCCTCGCCGACAAGGCCAGCGGCGTCTTCGCCGACCCCACCAAGGTGCACCGGATCGACCACGTCGGCGAACGGTACCGAGTGGAAGGCCCGCACCTGTCGTCGCCGTCACCGCAGCGCTCGCCGCTCCTGTTCCAGGCCGGCTCGTCCGGTGCGGGGAAGGCGTTCGCCGCGAACTACGCCGAGGTGCAGTTCATGATGGCGCCCAGCATCGAGGCGGCGCGGGCGTCCGCGGAGTCGACGCGCGCGCTCGTCGCCGAGACCGGCCGCGACCCGCGCGACGTCAAGTTCTGGCAGGCGATGTCGTTCATCATCGGCAGCACCGAGGAGGAGGCGAAGCGTATCGAGGCCGAGTACGACGACCTCCTGTCGGCCGACGCGTTCCTCGCGCACTCGAACCTCGGCACCGACCAGGCGACCGGGAAGCCGATCGACCCGGACACTCCGCTGAAGGACGTCGAGACCCAGGGCGGGCACAGCATGCTCGAGGCACTGAAGGCCCTCTCGCCGGACCGCGAGCCGACCGTCCGCGACCTCGCGAAGCTCACCGCGAAGCTGCGTGGCCGTGTGGTCGGCACGCCGGAGCAGATCGCCGACCACCTGGCCGAGTGGCGCGCGGCCGGGATCGACGGGATCAACGTCGCCAACTGGATGATCCCGCACTCCTACGAGGTCTTCGTCGACGAGGTCATGCCGGTGCTGCAGGAGCGCGGGCTCGCCCAGCGCGAATACGCGCCGGGAACGCTCCGAGAGAAACTCTTCGGCGCGGAGCCCACCCTCCCGGAGACGCACCCGCTGCGCGCCTACCGGGGCGCCTTCGCCGGCCGCTGACCCCCGCCCGCTCGGCAGCAGGACATCCGCCCGAGAACAGGACGTTTCCCGTTGAAACGTCCTGTTCTCGGGCGGATGTCCTGCCCTCGTGCCGCGGGCTGCCGGCAGGTGGCCTCCGGTGTGACGTCCCGGTCCCCGACCATCGAGTGACCTCCTCCGGTCCCTGAGCTTGTCGAAGGGCTCGTCCGGTGGGGCTGCCCTTCGACAAGCTCAGGGACCGGCGAGGCTGCGGTTCAGGGACCGCGTATGGCTCAGGGACCGGCTGTGTTCTGGGGTTGCATGCCGTCTGGCTCCTGCGGCCTCGCCGCGCTACCCGGCGGCGGTCGGTGGCATGCGCCTGGGTCGCCAGGTATGGTGGCCCGCACGGAACCGAGGGAGGCTCAGATGACCACCGCTACCACGATCGCTGCTCCGCACCGGGGGCCGATGCCCGCTGGTGAGGCTCGACGCATCGTCGCCTCGGGGGCTATCTCGGTCTTCGGGTCTCTGCCTTCCTTGGCATCGACGAAGGTGCTGGACGCCCCGGCGCTCTTCATCATCGGACCCCTCGGGTTCATCATCGCTGTGGGTGTCCTCGCCACGAGCGCGCGACAGGCCCGCGTGCCGGCTGACTGGCTCGACGGTGGAGTCGTCGCCCTGCGGATCCTCGGCGCGGTCGTCCTCGTAGGCGGGGTGGCGGTGTTCCTCCTCGGGCTCGCGACGTCGCCTGAATGGGCTCTGACGTACTGGCTGTTCGTGCCGGCGTCGGCGGGAATCGGTGTCTGGCTGTTCATTGCAGGAGCGCCACGGCTCCGACCGGACGTCGTGTCGTCCGCCGACGGGTCCGCTAGCTGACACGCGTCGGCGCGGCAGCAGGACATCCGCCCGAGAGCAGGACGTTTCGACGCGGAATGTCCTGCTCTCGGGCGGCTGTCCTGTCCTCGTGCCGCGGGGCCTACTCCGGCTTGGCCGTACCGACGGCCCAGACGAATGGCGGCGGCGTTCCGTTGATGGACCAGTCGCCGACGATCCGCGTCTTGTAGATCACGGGGTTGTGCGACGCGACCGTGCGGGCGTTGCGCCAGTGGCGATCGAGGGCGCTCGTGCGGCTGACGGCCGAGGCCCCGAGCGTGTTGAAGAGCAGCGTCGCGGCGCGTGGCACGAGCTCCGAGAGCACCACCTGCGCCTGGGCGGAGCGGATCTCGGCCTCGATGTTCGCCTGCAGGTCGTCCGCGGAATCCCGGTCGGCGGCCGTCTCAGACGCACGCTCGATCGCCGCGGCGACCCCGAGGACGGTCTGCTTCGCGACGAACGCGATCGACGAGATCTCGCCGACGACCGCCTGGATCTGCCCGTCGTCCTTCACGAGCGGCGCGAGACCATGCGTGTACACGCGGGTGCGCGCACGGATCTGCTCCCCGGCGTCGCGCTCGACCGCCGCCGCGATCCCCGCGTGCACCGCGATGAGCACGTGCTGGTAGAGCGCCGTCTGATAGCGGAACCGGTCGGTGAAGGGGTGCAGCTGGTCGGCGTCGACGACGGCGTCCTCGAACACGATCGTCCCCGTGCCGGTGAGCTGCTGCCCGAAGCCGTCCCAGTCGTCGGCGATCGTCACACCCAGCTGGTTCGTGCGGACGAGCACGGTGACCTCGGTGTCGGGCTGCCCGTCGACGACCAGGCGCGCGGTGGCGTCCGTCCAGTCGGCGTAGATGCTGCCCGTCGTGTAGAACTTGCGGCCGTTCACGACGTAGCGGCTGTCGCGCTCGGTGACGACCGTTCCGGAGACGCCGAGTGCGCCGGAGCCGACCTCGCTCCAGGCGTTGCCGACGATCTCACCCGCGACGAACCGCTCGAGCCAGGCGGTGCGGCGGTCGCTCGGGGCCGCGACCAGCTGGTCCTCGACGAGGGCGATGTGGCCGCGGAAGATCTGCGGGAGGTTCGAGTCCGCCGCTGCGAGTTCGATCAGGAGCTCGGTGAACTCCGGGAAGGTGAGTCCCGAACCGCCGAACTCGGCGGGGACCCGGAGCGCGCCGAAGCCGGCGGCGGCGAGCTTCCGCACCTCCTCCCGCGGGAGCCGGTGCTCGAGTTCGCGCTCCACGGCGCCTGCCTGGATCTCAGCGAACAGCGGCAGGAGCAGCTCCCGGGCGGCCGCGAAGCCGACCGGGCGGGCGGTGGTGGAGGTGGTGGCGGAGGTCATGTGGTTCCGTTCCGGAGGCGGCGGTGGGCTGGTCGTGTGGTGGGCCCTTCGACAAGCTCAGGGACCAGACGAGCCCCTAGGTGTAGAGCGAGATCGGCTGCAGCTCGCCGTTCAGGTGGTTCGCACCGACCTCGAGCTTCTTGTAGTCGACCGGGTCGTGGAGGGAGTGCGTGCGCACGTTCCGCCAGAACAGGTCGAGTCCCACGGAGGCCTTCGCCGAGCTGGACCCGGTGACCTCGAAGATGCGGTTCGCGACCTCGATGCCGAGCTCGGTGGAGACGACCTTGAGCTTGGCGATCTCGATGGCGATGGCACCACGGTCCTCCACGGTTACCGCCGCTCCCCGCTCGATGATGCGGTCGAAGCGGGCGTTCGTGCGGTCGGCGAGCGCCTCGACGGCGGCGATCGACGACACGAACTCGCCGATCACGCGCTGCACGAACGGGTCGTCGCGGTAGGTCTCGGCGTGGCTGAGGAACCAGGCGTTCTTCCGTGCCCGGACGAGTTCCGTGCCCTGCGCGAGCGCACCCTCCGCGATGCCGAGGTAGAGGTTGCCGAACGCGAGCTGAATGCCGGGCGTCACGAGTGAGGAGAACGGTTCGTCGCCGACGGTGCCGAGGATGTCCGCCTGCTCGACGAGCACGTCCTCGAACCGCACGGACCCCGAGGCGGAGAGCCGCTGGCCGAGCGCGTCCCAGTCGCCGAGGTAGGTGATGCCGGCGCGGTCGTGGTCGAGGACGAACTGGAAGATCGTGCCGTCGTGGTCGCCGCCGCGGACGACCGCGTTGACGAGGATGACGTCGCCGGCGGAGGCGCCCGTCGAGAACCGCTTGAGCCCGTTGAGGCGGAACGCGTCGCCGTCCTGGGTGAGCGAGAGGTCGGGGTCCGTCGGGTTCACGGAGTCTCCCCAGATCCACCGGCCCTCCACGGTCTTGCGGTGCCACTCGGCCTGCGTGGCCGGGTCGGCGGTGAAGCCGATGTTGCCCGCGTTGATGTAGTGGTAGGCGAGCAGCTGGCCGATGGAGGCGTCGACGCGCGACAGGATGCGGACGACCCGGAAGGCGCTCTCCCAGTGGCCGCCACCACCGCCGAACACTGCGGGGTCGAGCAGGTTGACGAGGCCCGATTCGCGGAGGAGGTCGAGCTCGGTGGTGGGGTCGAGGTTCGCGCGGTCGCGTTCGAGGACGTCGACCGCGAGCTTGGTGGCGACCTCGGTGGCGACGGCGTCCCAGTGTGCGAGCTCGGCGTCGTCGGCGGTGCCGGACCAGTGGGTGCGCCTCTCAAGGACCGGCTGCCCGGTCACTGGGCCGGTCGAAGTGCTGATCGTGTCGGTGCTCATGCGGAGGCTCCTTCGGTGGCGTAGACGTTGTCGTCTGCCGCGTCGGCGTTGTCGGTCTCGAAGAGGGAGGGTGCCGTGTCGTCGGCGGCGGACGGCTGCCCGACGTACGCACCGCGGTACCGGTGGGCCGGGTGCCACTCGGGCACGACGGGGGAGCCGGTGCCGTTCAGGCGGCCGCGGAGGGTCCCCTCCGGGTACTCGTCCCAGACCCGACCACGGCGACGCAGCTCGGGCACGAGCAGGTCGACGACGGCCTCGAAGGTGCCGGGCGTGATGACGTAGGCGAGGTTGAAGCCGTCGGTGCCGGCGACGTCGATCCAGCGCTCGATCTCGTCCGCGACCGTTGCGGCACTGCCGACGAACACGGGACCGATGCCGCCGATGCCGATGTAGTGGGCGATGTCGCGCGGCGTCCACTCGCGTTCCGGGTCGGCGAGCGTGAAGATCGCGAGTGCCGAGCGGGCCGCATCGGTGTCGACGTACTTGAGCGGCTTGTCGGGGTCGAACGACGAGAGGTCGAGGCCTGACCAGCCGCCGTAGAGGGTGAGGGCGCCGTCGAGCGAGATGTACTGCTGGTACTCCTCGTACTTGGCCTGCGCCTCCTCGTCGGTCTCGGCGACGATCGCCGTGGCGAGGGTGAGGATCTTCACGCTGTCGCGCGGGCGTCCGAGGGCCTCGGCGCGGTCGCGGATGTCGTCGGTCGTCTTGCGCGTCAGCTCCGGGACGAGCCCGTTGATGAACACCGCCTCACCGTGCGTGGCCGCGAACTGGCGACCGCGGGCCGAGGCGCCGGCCTGGAAGATGACGGGCGTGCGCTGCGGCGACGGCTCCGAGAGGTGGATGCCGGGCACCTGGAAGTGCTCGCCCCGGTGGTTGATGGGGTGCACCTTGGTGGGGTCGGTGTAGACGCCGTTCTCCCGGTCGATGACGACCGCGTCGTCCTCCCAGGAGCCCTCCCACAGCTTGTAGGTGACGTCGAGGAACTCCTCGCCGATGCCGTACCGGTCGTCATGCTTGATCTGGGTGGTGAGGCCGAGGTTGCGGGCGGCGGAGTCGAGGTAGGAGGTGACGACGTTCCAGCCGACCCGACCCTTCGTGAAGTGGTCGAGCGTCGAGAAGCGGCGGGCGAGGGCGTACGGCAGCTCGTAGGTGGACGCGACGGTGACACCGAAGCCGAGGTGCTCGGTCGCCTTCGCCATGGCCGACACCTGGATGATCGGATCGCCGACGGGCAGCTGCGCCGAGTCGATGAGCGCGGGCGCGGAGGAGTGACGGTAGACGTCGTAGATGCCGACGACGTCCGCGATGAACAGGGCGTCGAAGGTGCCCCGCTCGAGGAGCTTGGCGAGGTCGATCCAGTAGTCGATGTCGTTGTAGCGGTGCGCCTGATTGTCAGGATGCTTCCACAGGCCGGGCGCCTGATGGGTCACGCAGCTCATGTCGAACGCGTTGAGGATGATGCGCTTGCTCACAGGGATACCACCGGGTCGTCTCGTCGAGGCTGGGTCCGACGGCGATCACGGCGCCGTCCAGCACGACGGTACTCGGGGGCTCGGGTGCTCGCGAGGGGCCCGAAACAGAGCGTCACATGGGCCGCCGGGCGTTTGTTCCTCACGGTTCGTTCCCAGGATTACTTTACCTTACGTAAGCTAAAGTAACTCCCATGAGACCCAGTGCACGGAACGAGATCCTCGATGCGGCCGTCCGCGTCGTCGACGCCTCCGGAGAGGCGAACATCACCTACGAGGCGGTGGCGCAGGATGTCGGTCTGACGAAGGCCGGCCTGCGCTACCACTTCCCCTCGCGGGACGCGATGATGATCGCGGTGATCGAGCACGTCGTCGCCCGCTGGCAGCGCGAGCTCGTGGAGGAGTTGGGGGCGCCGCTCGAGACGTCGACGCTCGCGGAGCGGGTGCGGGCCTTCGTCGCCTTCGCCGGGGAGGGCGGTGCGAGCCAGGGCGAGTTCGTCGTCTTCGCCGAGGCGGTCAGGCGTCCCGAACTCGCCGCTCCCTGGCTCGAGTACCTCCGGACCTGGTTCGGGTTCGGCGAGGACACCGATTCGACCTCCCTCCTGCTCGTCTGGTTGGCGGCGAACGGTCTCTGGATCGCCGAGGCGACCGGCATCCTCGACGTCGGCCGCGACCAGCGCGCCGACCTGGTCGCGCGACTCCTGACGCTCGCTGGAGGTGAAGCGCGATGAAGAAGTGGCTGATCCTCTCCGCCGCCATCCTGCTGGAGGTCACGGCGACCCTCTCGCTCCGTGGCGCCATCGAGAACCCCTGGTGGTCGATCCTCGCGGTGGCCGGGTATGCGGGCGCCTTCGTCGCCCTGTCGCTCCTGCTCCGGATGGGGGTGCCGATCGGGGTGGTCTACGGCATCTGGGCTGCGGCCGGCGTCGCGCTCACCGCGGTGCTCGCGTCGCTCGTGTTCGGCGAGCAGTTCACCTTCATGATCGGGCTCGGCATCGCGATCGTGATCGCCGGCGTCGTGCTCGTGGAGACGGGCCACGCCCCGGAGTCACCGAAGCCGGGCGCGACGAACGAGGAGGTCGGCGCATGACCTGGTTGCTCCTGGCCGGTGCCATCGTCACCGAGGTCGCGGCGACGCTCTCCCTGCGCGCCTCGGAAGGCTTGCGCAAGAAGCGGTGGATCGCTCCCGTCGCCGTGTGCTACGTGACCGCCTTCGGGTTGCTGACCATCGCGCTCGCGAACGGGATGCCCGTCGGGATCGCCTACGGAATCTGGGCCGCCTGTGGGGTCGCGCTCACGGCCATCGGAGCGCGCGTGCTCTTCAAGGAGAAGCTGACGCCGAAGATGATCGTCGGCATCGGCCTGATCGCGGTCGGTGTGCTCGTCATCGAGCTCGGTTCGCAGGCGCATTGACCCACGCGGATCGCTCCCGCGCGTGAGGGTGGGGAGCGGTACCCATTGAGCGTGGGGCGGGACTGAGGCATCCTCGTCCTGGGCGAACCGCCCGCAATCGACAGCCTTGGGGGGCTCCTGTGGACAGCAACGTGCTCGCGATCATCGCCATTCTCGTCCTGCTCGCCATCGTCGGGCTGGGGGTGTTGAAGGGGCTCGGTCGCCGGAAGCTGCGCGAGACGGCGACGAACCGTCGCGCCACAAAGGTGCCGGAGATGCTGCAGGAGTTCGGGCGCTCGGTCGTCCTCGGCACGGACCCCGCCGGTGCGACCGCGCTCATCGAGGGGCTGCCGAAGCGCAAGGCCAAGTCGTTGCGGCCCGGCGTGTGGGGCATCGACTACGTCGCCAAAGACGACGTCACGATCGAGGTCCAGTCGACGGGCGCAGGTTCCGAGGTGGTGGTGACGTCGCTCACGGAGTACCTCGGCTTCCCGCAGGGCCTCGACGGCTGGCAGCGCTTCGCCACGCAGCTGGAGGAGGCAGCGAAGGCGCAGGGCGTGCCGGTGCAGCGTGGTGCTCGGGCGTTCCAGTACCTGCCGGCACCCGCGAACACCCTCGACAAGGCGCGCTGGGTGCTCGCCAAGGTCGTCGCTCAGTGACGACACCTGAGCTCGCCACGGGCGGTCGGACCTCTTCCGGTCCCTGAGCTTGTCGAAGGGCTGGGTGTCTTCTACCGGTCACTGAGCTTGTCGAAGGGCCCGCCGATCGCCCGCTCGCCTACAGGTTCCCGAGATAGGCCAGGCGCTCGCCGCCGAGCTCGATCGCCAGCGCCCGCTGCCGCTTCACCCGTCGCCATCGCACGATGAAGAGCACCGTCCCGACGGCCGTGAGGAGGAGGCTGACGCCGAGCATGACCGGTCCGGTCGCGCCCAGCTCCTCCGGGTCGACCGACAGGAAGGCACCCGCGAGGACCCCGACGCCACCGACGCAGGTGCCGAAGTACGCTCCGGCCGCGAACAGGCGCGACGCGGGGATCGGGCCGAGGAAGTGCTGCAGGAGCACGGGCGGGAGTCCGCGGCGGCGTTGCTCCGGCCCGCGCCGCTCGAGCCAGTCGAGGGAGAACCGCTGGGCGAGGTGGATCTCCCTCGCCCGCGCGATGCCGCCGACGATCCACGCGACGAACGCGAGCAGCGCCGAGCCGACCACGGCGACGGCGACGAGCGCGTTCGCGTCGGACGGCAGGAGGCGGTCGATGACGCCTTCGGCAATGGCTGCGCCGAAGATCGCGAGCAGGCCGACGCCGGCGAGCCCGATGAGGATCCAGTCGCAGACCTTCCGGAGGGTGCGTGCGCCCACCGTCTCCGGGATCGGTTGCAGGTGGACGACCTCGTCGTCGTCCGCGAGCCAGGAGCCGACCCTCGTCCGATCCTGTGGCGGAATCCACGATGGCAACTCGCGTCCGTCGTCCGGGCCGACGCGCTCCGCATCCCGATTGCCGAGCGCCCCATTCCGGTCACCGAGCTTGTCGAGGTGCACCCGGTCGGCGATCTGCTCCGCGGCCAGCCGGGCCGGGTCGTCCGGTCGACGGAACCGGTCGTCGTCCGTGTCGTCGTCGACCGCCGTCCCCGTGTCCTCGTCAGCGATGATCGACCCGTACTGCGGCGCAGGCGGCACGAGGGGAGTCGGGTTCGGAGCATCGGGCGCCGCCGGAGCGATGTCCTGATGCGCGCGCACGACGTCCTCCACTGCGCCCTGTGCGGCCCGCATCGCTTCGTCTCGGATGCTCCGGCCGAGCGGCCCCGCGGCCTGGACCACCGCTTCGAGCAGTTTCACGTCGCCGGTGGACTCCGCCGCAGTGATGCAGTCGGCGATGAACCCGCGTCGACCGATCATGACGTCAGAGCCCTTCCCAGCGAGTGAGCGCGAGATGCGTTCCCGGCCGACGTCGAGTGGATCCTGGCCGGTGTCGTCGGGAACGCCGCTGCCGGCGATGAGCGCGACGAGTGGCAC
The DNA here is from genome assembly GCF_001650455.1 of Plantibacter sp. H53. Taxonomy (NCBI): domain Bacteria; kingdom Bacillati; phylum Actinomycetota; class Actinomycetes; order Micrococcales; family Microbacteriaceae; genus Plantibacter; species Plantibacter sp. H53. The sequence continues at coordinate 98,484 of NZ_LWCT01000049.1, read as the reverse complement.
GAGGTCGGAGGTGGGGAGACTGCGAAGCCAGCCGCCGTTCACGATGATGCGCGCGCGTGCACCGGTGTCGGTCGTGAGTCGCAGGCTGAGGGCGGGCGTGGTGGCGGCGGGATTGCGGGTGAGGAGTTCGCCGCTCACGATCGAGCGCAACGGGATCGTCTCGCCCCGGAAGAGCGCGGTGCCGCGGCCGACGTCGACGCCGACCGGGCGGAAGGCGGTCCGAAGGTAGGACAGGCAGATGCCGGCGGTGATGACGAAGAAGACCGGGATGACGATGAGTGCTGTGCGCGCGATGTCGAAGATGCCGTCGATGACGCTGCCGGTGATCCAGCCGAGGACGCCGCCGAGGATGCCCGACAGGATCACGATGAGGACGAGGTTCGCCTGCACGGGCGGTTGGCCGATCATCGTGAAGCCGTCGTTCGTCGGTCCTGGTGCTGCGCTCACGTCGTCCTCTCGGCAGGTGGTCGCATCGACTGTTCCACGTCGGCGCCCGTCGTGTCGATGGGGAGCCCCTCCGTGGTCTCCGAGCCGTACTCGCCCCTGAGTCACCTCCTCCGGTCCCTGAGCCACCTCTTCCGGTCCCTGAGCCTGTCGAAGGGCGTCACCTTCCCCGGTCCCTGAGCTTGTCGAAGGGCGATTCGCGTCTTCGGCTTCCGTGTTGTAGGCTCTACTTCGGCCTGCCGAGCCGAAGTTCTCTTCTCTCAGCAAGCAATGCGCCCGTAGCTCAACGGATAGAGCATCTGACTACGGATCAGAAGGTTGGGGGTTCGAATCCCTTCGGGCGCACATTGTGAAAAGCGGTCCACTTCGGTGGGCCGCTTTTTTCGTGCCGCCTGACAGCAGGATATCGGCGCGAGAAGCGGATGGAATCGCGTGAAACGTCCGGTTCTCGGGCGTTCGTCCTGTTCTCGTGCGGCTCCCACACGTCGCTACGCCCGGCAGCTGCCCAGCGTGCCCGTGAGTGCCTGGCGGTCGGCGTCGTCGACCGTGAGGTCGTACGCCATCAGCACGAGCACGAACCGTGCCGCGTACTCGCAGTGCGAGGCGGCCGCGGGCGGCATCCAATCGCCGGGGCCGGAGTCCGACTTCGACGAGTTCGTCGCGCCGTCGACGGCCTGCAAGTTGATCGGGTCGTTCGCGAACTGCTCCCGCTGCTGCTCCGTCCACGTGTTCCCGCCGTGACGCCAACCCCACGCGAGCGGCACGACGTGGTCGATCTGGACGAGTTGACTCGACCGCTCACCGCGCTGGAAGTCGATCGTCGACCCCGTGTAGAGGTCGTGCAGCACGCCGGTGAGGACGACGCAGTCGCGGGTCCCCGGCTTGAACGTGACGTCGACGAGGTCGCGTGCCAGCACGTCGTTGCGGGTGTCGCAGCCGTTGCGGTCGATGTCCGCCCAGCGCTGGCCGAACCGGTCCCGGTCGTAGCCGGTGGCCACCTGGGTGGCGGTGTCGACGTCGGCCAGCGCGTCTTCGACTGCGGCGGCCGAGACGACCAACTGCCCGGACGCGTCCACGACGGCGAAGCCGGCGGCCTCGAGCGATGCCCGTGCGCTCGGGCTGACCGCCGCGGGCGTCGGTGCGAGCGACGTTTGCGCTGGTGACCCCGGCTCGCCGAACACGATCCCGCCGTCGAACTGCGTCGCGACGATCACCACGACGGCTGCAAGGAGCGCGACGAGCAACGCCAAGGGAGTCTTCTTCATGCTGGGTGCTCTCCTCGGGGTCTGCTCCACCAGCGTAGAGGCGGGCGCCGACACGAGGTCGCCGGACGTCAGCCCCGGTAGACGTCGCTCCGATGGCCGAGCGTGATGACGACCACGAGGAGCACACCGTCATCGATCGTGTACACGATCCGATAGTTACCCACCCTGACACGGAAGCCGGGGCGTCCTTGCAACGCCGTGGCATTCGGCGGGCGCGGGTTCTCCCCAAGCAGAGCGATCGCGGCCCGGATGCGTCGCTGGTCCTGATGGTCGATCCTGCGGAGCGCCTTGATCGCGGCCGGCCGCAGCTCGATGTCGTATCGACTCATTCCCAGCCGAGGTCGGCCTTCGCCTGCGCCCACGGGATGCTGTCGCCCTCCTCGGCCATCGCCGCGTCGAAGGCACGGGCGTCCTCGGCGTCTTCGAGCGCCTCCATCATCCGGTCGTACTGTTCGGGACTGATGATGACGGCCTCTGCGCGCCCGCGACGCTCCACGAAGACGGCTTCAGTGTGGGATCGCGCGATGAGCTCGGAGAACTTCGCGCGAGCCTCGGTGACGTTGATCCGGGACATCTCGCAAGTGTACGTTTTGGGCCTCAGTCTGTACATGAGGGGGTGGCCGAGGTGTGGTTCGACGGCTTCAGAGGAGCCTAGACAAAGGTGTACCGACGACCGAGCGCGCTCTCCACAGGGGTGCCCTTCGACAAGCTCAGGGACCGGCGGAAGTGATCGGGGAGCGGACGGGGTGGCAGCCCTTCGACAGGCTCAGGGACCGGACTGATGCGGCCACCGAAGGACGTCCGCCCCTGCCGCTGCGGACGCTGGCGGGATAGGGTCGAGCAGACACAGGGTGCCCCACAACGGGCGCCCGCGATCAAGGAGGATCACGTGTCAGGTAACAGAGCTGTCGCCTACAAAGCAGCGGGTGTCGTCGAGGTCATCGACATCGACTACCCCACCTTCGAACTCAAGGACGGACCGGGGGTGAACCCGGCCAACGTCGGCCGGAAAGTCCCGCACGGCGCCATCCTCAAGACCGTCGCGACCAACATCTGCGGCTCCGACCAACACATGGTCCGCGGCCGCACCACGGCACCGCCGAACCTCGTCCTCGGACACGAGATCACCGGCGAGGTGGTCGAGGTCGGACCGGACGTCGAGTTCATCAAGGTCGGCGACATCGTCTCGGTGCCCTTCAACATCGCCTGCGGCCGCTGTCGCAACTGCAAGGAGCGCAAGACCGGCATCTGTCTCAACGTGAACCCCGACCGCCCGGGTAGCGCCTACGGCTACGTCGACATGGGCGGCTGGGTCGGCGGCCAGGCCGAGTACGTCCTCGTGCCCTACGCCGACTGGAACCTCCTGAAGTTCCCGGATCGCGACCAGGCGCTCGAGAAGATCATGGACCTCACGATGCTCTCCGACATCTTCCCGACCGGCTTCCACGGTGCGGTGACGGCGGGCGTCGGCGTCGGATCGACGGTCTACGTGGCAGGTGCGGGACCCGTCGGCCTCGCCGCAGCGACCGGGGCCATGCTCCTCGGCGCCGCTGCGGTCATCGTCGGCGACATGAACGCCGACCGGTTGGCGCAGGCGCGGAGCTTCGGTTGCGAGACCGTCGACCTCACCAAGGGTGAGCCGGGGGAGCAGATCGAACAGATCCTCGGCGTCCCGGAGGTCGACTGCGCGGTCGACGCCGTCGGGTTCGAGGCTCGTGGTCACGGTGGTGACGCGGGTCATGAAGCACCGGCGACCGTGCTCAACTCGCTCATGGACATCACGGCGGCCGGCGGTGCGCTCGGCATCCCCGGACTCTACGTGACGGGCGACCCGGGTGGCATCGACGAGGCAGCGAAGAAGGGTGCGCTCTCGCTGAGTCTCGGCACCGGCTGGGCGAAGTCGCTGTCGTTCACCACCGGTCAGTGCCCGGTCATGAAGTACAACCACGGCCTGATGATGGCGATCCTGCACGACAAGGTGCACATCGCGAAGAACGTCAACGCCACCGCGATCACCCTCGAGGACGCCCCGCGCGGGTACGCCGAGTTCGACGCGGGGGCTGCGCAGAAGTTCGTCCTCAACCCGAACGGGTATCTGGACGCCGCGTAGGAGGCACGGGGACATCACCGAGAGCGCCCGTTGCGTCGTCTGAAGAGCTTCAGGACGACGGAACGGGCGCTTTCGGCTGCCCTTCGACAAGCTCAGGGACCGGGGTGGAGTGGCTCAGGGACCGGGAGGAGTGGCGCAGGGACCGGGGGTCCCGACTACTGATTTTTCACCCGAACGCCTGCCGCAGGGCATCCGGAACGGCGTTGTCTGACGAACTGATGAGTGAACCGTGAGATTCCCTCCTCTCGGTCCGTCTCTCCAATGACGCGGGAAACCGACGGGGCCCTGGGGCCCGTCCCGCGACGAAGAGACCCCCACTCGCACAAGGACGACCATGCAACACTCCTTCCTCGCATCCGAATCAGATCCGGAGAGCGACTCGGACACCAGCCCACTGCTCGGCAGTGCGAGCAGTACGGCGTCGACGGTTCCGATCCGCAAGGTCACGGTCAGCGGCGACGACCCGGCCACCGCCCGGCAGAACTACGAGCGCGCCTACGACGGCAGCCGCTTCACTGTCACCCGCGGCACCGAGCCGTTCTCGTTCCAGTGGGTGTCGATCGGCGACGACCGTGTCTCGCTCCGCACCGCGACGATGACCGGACACGTCACCGGCGAGACCCCGGGCCTCACGGATTACGTGGTCTCGTGGGTCACGACCGGCGGCGGCTGGATCGTGCGCCGCGACGGCCAACGGATGGAGATCCCGCGACACCCGTTCGTCCTCCCGTTCCACCGGCCGTACACGGTGCACCTCACCCCGCACCGGCAGAACTCCGTGCTCTTCTCCGCCCCGTACCTCGAAGACATCGCGACCGAGATCCACGCCGGCCCGAGTCAGCAGGTGTCCTTCGATCTCGAGGCGACGCCGACACCCGAGGCGATCGAGCGCTGGCGCGTGGCGCTGAACGCCTCCACGCCGGTGCTCACCGACGAGACGGCGCCTCCGCTGCTCCGTGTGAACGCCCAACGACCGCTCGCCCTCGCGCTGCTCCAGCTCGCACCGTGGGCGGTGGTCGACCTGCCGGAGCCGCTCCGCGAGCCTTCGATGGCGCGCACACGCCTCGCGGTCGAGTACCTGCACCATCACGCGGCGGAGCCCATCACGCCCGCGGACGCGGCGAAGGCGGCCGGGCTGCACACGAGGACGCTGCAGCTCCACTGCCGTCGTGAACTCGGCATGTCGCCCACCGCCTACCTGCGCGACATCCGCCTCGACCGCACCCGTCGCGAGCTCGCCGAGAGCTCGCCGCAGGAGACGACGGTCGGTGAGGTCGCGAAGCGGTGGGGCTTCGTCCACCTCGGACGCTTCGCCTCCGCCTACCGGAACCGCTTCGGCGAGGGCCCGAGCCAGACCCTGCGCGGCTGACGCCCGTCGCCGGATATCCAAAAAATGAGTGCTTCCGGAAAAGTTCGAGACGGACCATGAGATTCGGTCGTGACGCGCAGTCTCATAGATGTCGCCCGCAACACGGGCACCGCCGCCGGACACCCGGAGCGTGAACCAGCACCACCAGACACCGAAGGAGCAACACCATGTCGAACACCACCGACACCGCGAACCACGCCGCAACGACCTCCACGGGCAAGAACGTCATCGCCGATGGCGTCGTCCAGAAGGTCGCCGGCATCGCAGCCCGCGAGGTCCCCGGCGTGCACGACCTCGGTGGCGGAGCGGCTCGCGCCATCGGCGCCATCCGCAACGCCATCAACGCTCAGGACCGCGGTCAGGGCGTCTCGGTCGAGGTCGGCGAGAAGCAGGTCGCCGCTGACATCGTGATCGTCGCCGAGTACCCCGTCGACCTCCAGCGCGTCGCGGACGACGTCCGTCGCAGCGTCACCGACGCGATCTCGAACGTCGTCGGCATGGACGTCACCGAGGTCAACGTGACCGTCGCCGACGTCCACATCCCGTCGGACGACGACAACGACGCTGACGAGAGCCGCGTCCAGTGACCACGACCGATCGCGGCATCCTCGTCGGTGCCGTCCTGGCGCTGGCGGCCGTCGCATTCGGGTTCTGGAGCATGATCCTCGTCGCACTGTTCATGCTGATCGGATTCGGCATCGGACGCGTGCTCGAGGGCAAGCTCGACCTGCGCGGTGTCGCCGACGCGCTCCGCGGGCGGCGGTCGTCGTGACCGCGGCGGTGACGGCCGAACAGGCCGTGCATGGTCGCAACACGATCAGCTCCCGCGCCGTGCGTCGCGTCGTGTCTGCCGTCACCGCGGAGGAACTCGGTGTGCGGGCGTCGGAGGTCTCGGTCGAGCTCTCCGACGCCCAGGGGGCCCTCACGGTCACCGCGAGCACGCCCATCCACGTGTCGCCGCTCGGCGCCGGATCCCGGACCTCGGGAACCGTCCTCGAACGCCTGGCACGCGCACAGACCAGCATCCGAGAGCGGTGCCTGGACCTGACCGGGTCGACGATCGGACGCGTCGACCTCCACATCACGGGCGCGAAGCTCGAAGAACGAAGGAGGGTGTTGTGAGCACCCCAGCCCTGTATCGCCGCGCGGTGCGTCGCGAGACCCACTCGCCGCGGTCGACGCTCGCGATCACGATCGCGATCATCCTCGCGCTCGTGCTCGCCTGGCTCGGCACCGAGTCGGTCCTGGCCGCGATCGGGCAGCCGGCGCTCCTCGTCGCGCCGAAGGACATCGTCACCGCGGTGCTGACCGCGGCGACCGCCCCGGCCCCACTCCTCGTCGCCATCGGCGCGGTCGCGGCGATCGTCGGCCTCGTGCTGATCGTCCTGTCGCTGGCTCCCGCCCGCCAAGGGCGTCGCGGGTCGATCGCCGAGCGCACGGCGGCGGTCGTGGACGACCGGGTGATCGCGCAGTCGCTCGCCCGCGTCGCCTCGTACGCCGGTGACATCGACCCCTCGCAGGTGAGTGTCAGCGTCGGCGCCAGGAGCGCCCGCGTCGACGTCACGCCGACGAGCGGCCGACGCGTCGACCAGCGCGAGATCCAGCAGGCCGTGGACGCGGAGGTCGCGTCCTACGACTACCGGCCGGCGCTCCGCGCCAAGGTCCGCGTGAGCAGCAAGGGAACGGTGGCCTGATGAACTCCACGAATCGCTTCCTCAACCGGTTCTTCATCTTCGTGGTCGGACTCGTCGTCCTCGCGGCCGGCGCGGCCCTGTCCGTGGGGGCGCTCCTGCCTGACGTGCAGCGGACGATCAGCGAGAACGCCGAGCGTGCTGTCGGACCGACGAACGACACCATCGACGCCCAGCCGTGGATCCTGTGGGTCGCGGCGGTCGTCGCCCTGCTGCTCATCCTCGTCATCCTCTGGTTCGTGTTCCGGCAGGGCCGCGGGCACACCGGAACGCTGCTGCAGGTCGACGAGCAGCGGACGAAGGACACCCCGACCGGTGGTCGCGTCGTGCTCGACGTGAAGGTCGCCGAGCAGGTCCTCGAAGAGGCGATCGGGCGCAACCCCGACGTGGTCTCCGTCGACGTCACCGGCTTCCGGATCCGCAAGCAGTCCACGTTGCGCCTCACCGCACACGCTCGTCGTGGCGCCTCGCCCGTCCAGCTGCGGCGCGACATCGAGGCGGCCGTCCACGAGTGGGACGGTGTCCTCGGGACCTCCACCCCGGTGGTCATCCAGATCGTCAGCGGGCTGCGCACACGGCTCGCCAGCACGAACCGGGTCGTCTGACCCGACACCCCGCGGTGCCGCCGCGGCACCCGAACCGACAGCAGTAGGACCGATGCACCGCCGACGCGGTGCGAGGAGGATCGCATGAGCGACGACACGAAGCACCCGGACCAGCAGCACATCCCCACCCCGGCCGAGGTCCGGGCGGAGCACCCGACGGTGCTCGTGCCCGCGCATCCCGATGACGAGGTCCGTCGCATCGAGTCGCACGACGGCGAGCACGCGGGTGGGCCCGCGCCCGTTCCTGTGGTCGCGCCGGCGAACGGGGCTGTCGCTGGTCCGGAGGCCGCTGAACCGGCCGTGGCCGACTCGGTCTCCGCCGAGACGCCGACGGTGTCGGTGTCGGAGTCGGTGGCTCCGCCGGAAGCGGCGGACGCACCGGTGGTCGAGCTCGACTCCGGCCGGCGACGTGAGCAGGAGGCCGACGAACTCGCCCAGGTCATCGCCACGACTGCCGAGACGGTCCCCGGCGTGCACGCCCTCGGGTCCCCGACGGCCCGCGCCATCGACAGTGCCCGCACCCGCCTGCTCGGTCGCACCGCCGTCCCCGGCGTCAACGTCCTGGCCGATGAGGACGTGCTGAACGTCGAGGTCTCACTGGTGGCCGAGTACCCGGCCAGCATCGACGAGCTCGCGGACACGGTCCGGGCCGACATCGCGGCCGCGCTGGAGGCCCGTCACCCGGGACCGGTCGACATCGACATCACGGTGACGGACATCCACGGGCCGTTCGACCCGATCGAGCCCGATCCGGGCGAGGCGATCGACGACGCGAAGGCCGCCGTCGGCAATGCGACGTCCGCGACGGGTGCCGCGATCGGCGACGCGGCGGAGGCTGCTGGAGAAGCGTTGGCCAACGCCAAGACAGCTGCAGCGGACGCGGTGGACTCGGCGCGAGCCGGAGCGGCCGACCTGGCCGATGTCGCTGGTGACGCGGTCGAGCAGCGGACCGGCCGGTCCGAGGGCGACGACGGCCGGTCGCTGGGAGACGAGCAGCCGAGCGCGGCCGCCGGTGCCGACGGCGAGCTCGCGGCCAGCGGCGATGTCGCCGGTGAACCGATCGACGCGGTGGTGTCGGATTCCTCCGACGACGTGTCGGAGGAACTCGCCGAGGCCGCCCGTGAGCTGGCCACCGCGGCCGACTCGCTCGCGACCGTCGCCGAGGAGGTGACGCACGGCGCCGACCCGAACCTCGCCGATGCTGAGCCCGCCGGCACTGCTGACGCGATCCAGGACGCTCCGGCGGAAGAGCCCGTCGCGACGGGCTCGGATGCGGACCCGGTTTCGGCCCCCGAGCTGGACGGCGAGGACGCGCACGACCAGTCTGCCCCGAAGGTCGCCGACGTCGACGAGGTGGCGGACGCTTCCGCCGAGGTCACGGCCACCCAAGCCGCGGCGCCGGCGAAGGAGCAGTGACATGCCGCTCTTCAGCCGGACCACGTCGTACGGTGCGCGTCCGCGTCCGCGTGCCGTGTGGGCCGCTGCGATCACGGGTGTCGTCCTGCTCGTGCTCATCGTCGTCGGCGTGCTCATCCCGATCCTCGGGCTCATCGGCGCCGCCGACGGCGCGACGGTCGGTGCGCTCAGGGTCCCGGTCGGCGGCATCGTGGTCGCGCTCCTCATCGGGTACGTCCTCGCGCTGCTGTTCCTGCTCGGGTGCGTCCGCAGTCGCAACGGCGCACTCTCCTGGGTGCTCGCCGTCGCCGCGGTGATCTCGGCGCTCCTCGTGTCGCTGTGGCCGCTGCTGGCGGTCGCCTTCGCGGGCGTCGACCAGGCATCGGACGTGGTGCCGTTCATCCAGGACCTCATCCGCCAGGTCACGGGCGGCTGAGCACCGGAGATCCGCGCGGCAGCAGGAGGTTCTCCCTCAGGATCTCCTGCTGTCGCGCGGATCTCCTGTGCTCAGCTCAGGCGGCGGGTGAGGTGGACGTCGACGGTGTCGCCGATGTCCTTGCCGAGGCGCTTCCGGAGCTTCGCACTGATGGACAGCATGTGACCACCGGAGCCGGTCGGCATGAGGCCGACGTTCGGGAGCTCGACACCGTCGACGGTCGCGTCGACGCGGACGGACTTGCCGGTGCCGAAGAACTCGGCTGAGCCGGGCATCTCCACGCAAGACCAGACGTCGCCCTTCACATCGACGCCGATCGGCGTGGTGAAGCGGTGGTCGAGCTCGGTCGGTTCGATGGCCATCGGTGGCGCCCCTCGTCGGTCGTGGTCGGCGGGGCCATTGTCGCGGCTGAGTCCGACCCGTGGCAAGGGCGGGACCGTCCCTGGTCCCGCCCTTAGACAGGCTCAGGGACCGCGTTTCCTACCCCGTTCCCGCCCTTAGACAGCCTTAGGGCCCGCTTGTCGAGGGCCCCCGGAAGCACTCGGCCCCTCGGCAGGCTCGCGAGGAGCACTGCCGAGGGGCCGGGAACCTCAGTTCTGGGGGAAGCCGAGGTTGATGCCGCCGTGGGAGGGGTCGAGCCAGCGGGAGGTGATGGCCTTCTGCTGGGTGAAGAACCGGACGCCCTCGGCGCCGTGGGCCTTGGTGTCGCCGAACAGGGAGTCCTTCCACCCACCGAAGGAGAACGTGGCGACCGGCACGGGGATCGGCACGTTGATGCCGATCATGCCGACCTGGATCTCGTTCTGGAAGCGTCGTGCCGCACCGCCGTCGTTGGTGAAGATCGCGGTCCCGTTGCCGAACGCACCACCGTTGATCAGCGCGACACCCTCCTCATACGAGGCCACGCGGACGACGGCGAGGACGGGTCCGAAGATCTCCTCGGTGTACACCTTCGACGTCGTCGGGACGTTGTCGATGAGGGTCGGGCCGAGCCAGAACCCGTTCGGGTCGCCGTCGATGGGCGTGTTGCGGCCGTCGACGACGATCGTCGCGCCGTCGGTTTCGGCGATGTCGAGGTAGGAGGCGACCTTGTCGCGGTGCACCTTCGTCACCAGTGGCCCCATGTCGCAGTTCCGTCGGCCGTCACCGATCCGCAGGGTCGCCGCGCGTTCGGCGATCTTGGCGATGAGCTCGTCCGCGACGGGCTCGACCGCGACGACGACCGAGATCGCCATGCACCGCTCGCCCGCGGAGCCGAAGCCGGCGTTGATCGCGGAGTCGGCGACGAGGTCGAGGTCGGCGTCGGGCAGCACGAGCATGTGGTTCTTCGCCCCGCCGAGCGCCTGGACGCGCTTACCGTGTGCGGTGCCGGTCTCGTACACGTACTTCGCGATCGGGGTGGAACCCACGAAGGAGATCGCGCGGACGTCGGGGTGGGTGAGGAGCCCGTCGACGGCCTCCTTGTCACCGTTCAGCACCGTGAACACGCCGTCGGGGAGCCCGGCTTCCTTCCAGAGCTTCGCGAGCCAGATCGCCGCGGACGGGTCCTTCTCACTCGGCTTCAACACGACCGTGTTCCCGGCCGCGATCGCGATCGGGAAGAACCACATCGGCACCATCGCGGGGAAGTTGAACGGCGAGATGATGCCCACGACCCCGAGCGGCTGCTTCGTGGAGTACACGTCGACACCGGTCGAGACCTGCTCTGAGAACTCGCCCTTGAGGTGGTGCGCGAGACCGGTCGCGAACTCCACGACCTCCTGCCCACGGGTGATCTCACCCAGCGCGTCGGAGACGACCTTGCCGTGCTCCGCCGTGATGATCTCCGCAAGCTCGCCCTTCTTCGCGTCGAGCAGCTCACGGAACTTGAACACGATCTGCTGACGCTTCGCGAGCGGCAGGTCGCGCCAGGCGGGGAAGGCGGCTGCGGCGGATGCGACGGCGCGGTCGATCTCCGACTGGTCCGCGAGCGCGACGTGCTTCGTCGCGACACCGAGTGCCGGGTCGTAGACCGGGGCGGTGCGGCCGGAGGTGGACGGGGCCTCGGCTCCGTCGATCCAGTGCGGGACGACCGGCAGCGTGCCGGCGTCGGTGGTGGTGCTGGTGCTCGTGGCGGTGGTGGTCATGCGGAGGGCTCCTGGGCGTCGTGGGGTGCAGGGGTGCTGGGTGTTGGTCGTGCCGCGGCGGACGGGGCCGGGGTCGGGAGTCCCGACACCGAGTCCCAGAACGGGTCCCGCTCGCCGCTCATGCGCGCAGCTCCCCGAGGGCGGCGTCGATGATGGCGACACCCGAGGCGACCTCGTCGGCGGTCACGACGGCGGGCGGGACGACGTGGATGCGGTTCTCGCTGATGAACGGCAGGAGGCCGGCCTCGAGCAGGGACGTCTTGAACCGACCCATCGCCGCCGCATCGAGTGGTGCGCGGGTGTCGCGGTCCTCGACGAGCTCGACCGCCCAGAACACGCCGCTGCCGCGGACCTCGCCGATGAGCTCGTGGCGCTCGGCGAGGGAGCGGAGCGCGGGCCCGATGTGGTCGGCGCCGATCGCCTTGGCATGTTCGACGACGCCTTCCTCGGCCATGGCGGTGAGCGTCGCGACGACACTCGCGGCGGCGAGCGGGTGGCCGGAGTACGTGAGTCCGCCAGGGAACACCTGCTCGTCGAAGACGCGGGCGATGTGCTCGGAGACGATGACGCCACCGAGCGGCACGTAGCCGGAGTTGACGCCCTTCGCGAAGGTGATGAGGTCGGGTCGCACGTCGAACGCGTCGAACGCGAACCACTCACCGGTGCGGGCGAAGCCGGCCATGACCTCGTCGAGGATGAGCATGATGCCGTAGCGGTCCGCGATCGCGCGGACCCCCGCGAGGTAGCCGGGCGGCGGCGTCAGGATGCCGGCGGTGCCGGGGACGGTCTCGAGGAGGATCGCGGCGATCGAGCCGGGACCCTCGGCCTGGACGGTGCGCTCGAGGTGACGGAGGGCGCGCTCCGACTCCTCCTCCGGCGTCGTGGCCCAGAACTCGGTGCGGTAGAGGTAGGGGCCGAACACGTGCACGTGACCGCGCGCGTATTCGTTGGGGATGCGGCGCCAGTCGCCCGTCGCGACGATGGCCGCGCCCGTGTTGCCGTGGTACGAGCGGTAGGTCGAGATGACCTTGTCCCGGCCGGTGGCGATGCGTGCCATGCGGATCGCGTTCTCGTTCGCGTCGGCGCCGCCGTTGGTGAAGAAGACCTTCTCGAAGCCCTCGGGCGCACGCTCGAGGATGAGACGAGCCGCCTCGGCGCGGGTCGCGTTCGCCGCGGCGGGCGCGATCGTGGTGAGCTGCGCCGCCTGCTCCTGGATCGCCGCGACGACCTTCGGGTGCTGGTACCCGAGGTTCACGTTGACGAGCTGGCTGGAGAAGTCGAGGTAGTGGCGTCCGTCGTGGTCCCACACGGTGCTGCCGAGGCCGCCCGCGATGGGGAGCGGCTTGAGCGTGCTCTGGGCGGACCAGGAGTGCAGGACGCGCTGGGTGTCGGCGTCGCGGACGCCGGCGTTGTCGAGGCCGGAGAGGAAGTCATTGATCACTCCTGCAGCCTGGCAATCGATGCGGCCGATGTACATGGCGGGATCAGTGGTAACTTCGGCACATGTCCACCACTTCAGTGATCGCTGGCGAGGTCGGCCGTGCGTCCTCGAACGTGTCCCTGCGCACGCTCATGGCCGAGCCGGTCTTCAAGCTCGGCCTCGTCGTCGAGGGTGACGCCGACGTCCTCGACCGCGACATCGCCTGGGTGCACAGCTCCGACCTCGGCGACCCGACACCCTGGCTGGAGCCCGGCCAGCTGCTTCTCACCGACGGCATGCAGTTCACCGGCGAGATGAGCGACGAGCTCGCCGACCGCCGCGCCGACGAGTACGTCCGGCGCCTCTCCGCCCGGGGTGTGCTCGCGCTCGGGTTCGCCACCGGGATCATCCACGCCGACATCCCCCAGCGGCTCGTCCTCGCCTGCGAGCGACACGGGTTCACCCTGCTCGAGGTGGGCGAGCGGACTCCGTTCATCGGGATCATCCGGTTCGTCGCCGACGCGGTCGCAGCCGCACGAGTGGCGTCGCTGGAGTGGTCGCTCGCCGCCCAGCGTGCGGTCGCGAGGGCGGCGCTCCGACCCGACGGCCTGACGGCGATCCTCGCGGAGCTGGGTCAGCAGCTCGGCTGCTGGGTCGCGCTGTACGACGCGCTCGGCAACCGGGTCACCACGAGGACGCGCGAGCCGGTGCCGGAGGGCGTGGAGGCCGCCGTCGCCGAGGTGCTGCGGCGCGGGTCGCGGGCCGGACTGCACCTCGCGGACGGAGCGGAGGGCGCGACGCTGCTGACGCTCGGCCGCCGAGGCGAGCTGCGGGGCATCCTCGCGGTCGGGTCCAGTGTGCCGCTCGACCACGCCGAGCACGACCTCGTCTCCAGTGTCATCGGCCTCGCGAGCATCGCCCTCGAGCAGCACAGCGCCCTCGACCTCGCACGCCGGCAGCTGCGCTCCGGGCTCCTCGAGCTGCTGCTCTCCGGCGACCGCGCGGTCGCCGAGCGCACCGCCCAGCGGCTCTGGGGGCCGCTGCCGCCCGACCCGATCCGCGTCGCCGTGGTCGACATCCCCGAGGGTGAGCTGGGCTTCCTCTCGGAACTCGACGTGCAGGCCGCGGCGCATGGCGGCAAGCTGTTCTTCGCCGAGCAGGACGAACGGATCGTCATCGTGTCGAGCGACGCGGACACCGGGCTCTGGGACGCCGTCGTCGGCCGCCACGGGCTGTCGGGCGGGGTGTCGGCGAGGACGAGCTGGGAGGGGTTGCGGGACGGGCTGTCCGAGGCCGAGCGGGCGCGCGCATCGGCGGGGGAGACGCCGCGACTCGTGCGATACGAGGCGCTCGCCGAGCAAGGGTTGCTCGGGTTGCTGAGTGCGTCGGGCGGGGAGGTGCTGGCGAACCGGCTGCTCGAGCCGCTGGGCGGGCTCGGCGCTGAGGCTCGTGCGGTCCACGTGACCACGGCTCGGGTCTGGTTGGAGGCGAACTGCGTGACCGATCAGGCGGCTGGCCGCCTCGGGATCCACCGGCAGACCCTCCGAGCGCGCATCGGCACGCTGGAGTCGCTGCTCGACCTCGACCTCTCCCGCTTCGGCGACCGAGCCGAGCTGTGGAGCGCCCTCCAGCTCGCCGACGGCTGACGAATTCGCGCGTCGTGCACCCTCGTTCCCAGATTCACCCCTTCGGTCCCTGAGCTTGTCGAAGGGCGGTGGTCATCGGGGCGGGACTGCACTTCGACAGGCTCAGTGACCGGATGGGGCTCAGCGACCGGGGAGGTTCTCGGTGGGGACTGCCGATCGACGAGCGTCAGTGCACGAGCTGGCTCACACGTTGCACCGAGACCCCGAAGACGGCCGCGGCGTCGCTCTGGCTGGCTCCCTTGGCGATGAGGCTCAGGACGGCCTCGCGGCGCTTGCGCGCTGCCTCGCGCACCTGCTGGCGTGCCTGCTCTTCAAGGGTGTTGGATTCGCCCCAGAGGTCGACCGCCTCATCCCGGACCGTCACAACGACGTCCCCGTGGTAGTCATCGAGATCGAGCCACAGGGCCGCGACGTCGCGGGCAGCTGCAGCGATGTCCTTGAACCTCTTCGCTGAGCCCATGGCGACGATCCGGTGTCCCGCGCCTCGGGGGGAGTCGGTGGTGAGCGAGGGGATCTCGAACGTCCACCACTTGCCGTCGAGGTAGGTCACGACGTCGAGCGTCTGGGCCACGGTTGCTGCGGTCATTCGCGGGCCTCCTGATTGTCTGTCGGCGCGGTCGAGCGGTGCGGTGCGCTACTTCCACCCGCTCGGCGCATCCGGGAACATCTCGATGAGCTGCTTCACGATTCCGGCCGACACCTCGTGATGTGGAATCGTCAGATACTCGCGCCCGTTCTCCGGATTGCCCCATTTCTCGTGGGAACCCTTCTGCTACCGGAGCAGCACCCAGCCTTTCGAGCTGAGGAACCTCACCACATCGCGGTACTTCTGTGGCCTCGGCATCATTCTACTCAAGCCCCCCATTGATTTCAAGATGAAGAGGGGGCTAGATATTTGAAGCCGCTGACGCAACTCGACCGTGCCCCAGACTGACGAGCCTCGCCCTCCTCGAAAGGCTAGCTCGCGACGTCATCGCATCTGGTCGGGTGCGCGCGCCCTGTGGACAACGGGAGTGATGCACGCCCTGTGGGGGACGTTCGGCCACCGAGCGCAGCTCGGCCACCGAGTTTGTCGAGGTGCGTACGAGGCACTTCGACAAGCTCAGTGGCCGGAAAGCGTTCCGCGGGTGAGGAGCGCAGTGAGCGGGTGCACCGTGTCCCGGTCCTCGCGCGCACCCCATCCCGGTCCCTGAGCGTGTCGAAGGGCGGTCGACATGGGGCGGGACCGCACTTCGACAGGCTCAGTGACCGGACGGGGGCGTCGGTGGCCGGGGCCGAAGCACCTACGCGATGCGGATGAGCTTCTTGTTGACGAACTCGTCCATGGCGGGCTTGCCCATCTCGCGGCCGGTGCCGGAGCGCTTCACGCCGCCGAAGGGCAGCTCCGCCGCGTCGCCGAGCACGAGGTTGATCCACACCATGCCGGCGTCGATCCCGTCCGCGACCCGCAGCGCCTGTTCCTGGTCGGTCGTGTACACGTAGGAGCCGAGGCCGAACGGGGTGTCGTTCGCAAGGCGCACCGCCTCCTCCTCGGACGCGACCCGGTAGAGCGCGGCGACGGGGCCGAAGAACTCCTCGTGGAACGCGTCCATCTCGGGCGTGACGTCGGTGAGCACGGCCGGCGGGAAGAAGTTCCCATCCGGTTCGCCCGAAGCGAGGATCGTCGCGCCTTGCGCCTTCGCACGTCCCAGCTGTTCGCCGAGTCGCTCCGTCGCGGCGGCCGACGACAGCGGGCCGAGCTGCGTGCTCTCCGCCATCGGGTCGGCCGGGGCGTTCGCGGTGAAGACCTCGGTGAACTTCGCGGCGAAGTCGTCGAACAGCTCGTCGATGATGATGAAGCGCTTGGCGGCGTTGCAGGACTGCCCGTTGTTGTCGAGGCGGGCGTTGACGGCGTCCTGGACGGCGGCGTCGAGGTCGTCGGTCGACAGCAGGATGAACGGGTCGGACCCGCCGAGCTCGAGCACGACCTTCTTGAGGTGCTTGCCGGCCAGCTCGGCGACCGCGGAACCGGCGCGCTCCGAACCGGTGACCGAGACGCCCTGCACGCGCGGGTCGGCGATGACCGTCGCGATCTGGTCGTTCGTCGCGAAGATGTTCACGTACACGGAATCGTGGGCGCCCAGCTCGGCTTCGGCGTCGTCGAAGATCTGCGCGATCGCCAGCGCCGACTCGGGGCACTGCGGGGCGTGCTTGAGGAGGATGGTGTTGCCGTTGACCACGTTCGGGCCGACGAACCGCGCCACCTGGTAGTACGGGAAGTTCCACGGCATGATGCCGAGCAGCACGCCGAGCGACGCACGACGGATGAACGCCGAACCGGTGCCGTCGGACAGCTCGATCGGCTCGTCGGCGGAGAAGGCCTCACCGTTGTCGGCGTAGTACTGGTAGATCGCGGCGGCGAAGTCGACCTCACCGAGCGCCTGCTCATACGTCTTGCCCATCTCGCGGACGGCGATCTCGGCCAGCTGCTCGCGACGCTCCGTGTGGAGGGCGGCGACGCGGGCGATGAGCGCGGCGCGGTCGGCGACGGGAGCGCGACGCGACCACTCCTCGTGGGCGGCGGACGCGGCGGTGATCGCCTGCTGCAGCTCCTCGTCCGTGATCGTCGGGTAGTCGCGGAGAGTCTCTCCGGTCGCGGGGTTGACGACGGCGTAGTCGCTCACTGGTGTGCTCCTTTGTCTGAGGTGCTGCTGGTGCGGTGCGGTGTCCGTTGCCGGCCGATGCGAGCTGTGCGGGTTCGACGTGAGCGGGACCACCACCTGCACCGTATCGAACCACGCTCCGCCTGTCATGGGTTGGACGGCGGCTCCTGCGTCGAAACCCCGCTCAGGAGTCGAAGCCCAGCCCGACGGCGTCCATCGTGCGGAGCCAGAGCCCACGCTTGCCCTCGTTGCGGTCGGCTCGGGCCATCTCCGACAGCGAGATGCGCGCACCGATGAACGCGAGCGGGTCGGGCGGGAACGGCGTCGGCTTCTTCTGGACGAAGTCCATCGTCGTGCGCTCGGTCGGCGTCCCGGAGAGGAGGTCGAGCATGACGTTCGCGCCGTACCGCGTCGCTCCGACGCCGAGCCCGGTGAACCCGGCCGCGTGGGCGACCTTGCCGCCGTGCGCGGTCTCGAAGAAGGAGAAGAACCGCCCGCAGGTGTCGATCGCCCCGCCCCACTTGTGGGAGAAGCCGAGGTCGGCGAGCTGCGGGTAGGTGTGGGCGAAGTGGGCGGCGAGCTTGAGGAAGGACTCCGCGCGCTGGTCGAACCGCGGCTCGACGCGCCCGCCGTAGTTGTAGACCGCGTCGTAGCCGCCGTAGAGGATGCGGGTAGACCCGTTCGCGTCGGTCGTGAGCCGCGAGTAGTGGAAGCGGTTGTCGAGGTCGGAGATGCCCTGCCGCCCCTTCCAACCCAGGCTCTCGAGCTGCTCTGCGGAGAGCGGGTTCGTCATGAGCGCGTAGTCGTAGACCGGCACCGTGTACTTCCGGGCACTCGGGATGAGGGCCTTGAAGACGTTGGTGCCGAGGGCGACGTGCTTCGCGACGACCGAGCCGTGCGTGGTCGTGAGGGTGACCGACGTCGCGTCGGACCGGATCGAGCGGACGTGCGTGTACTCGTGGATCTCGACACCGAGGTCGAGGCAGACGCGTCGCAGCTCCCACGCCAGCTTCGCCGGGTTGACGAGCGCCGCGCCGGTCGGCTCGAACAGACCGGCCTGGAAGATCGGCGAGTGGACCTCCGCCTGCATCGCCTCGCGGTCGAGGAACCGCGCGCCGTGCTCCTCGGCACTCTCCCGCAGCCAGTCGACGTGGTGGGGAGCCGTCGCCGCCTGCAGCAGCCCCGTCTCCTCCCAGTCGCAGTCCATGCCGTACCGGGCGATGGTCTCGCCGATCTCGCGCAGGTTCTCGCGTCCCAGCTCCTCCAGGCGGTCGAACTCGTGCGGTAGGCGGCTCTTGCCGTTCGACGAGCCGTGGGTGAGGCTCGGCTCGCAGAACCCGCCGTTGCGACCGGACGCCGCCCACGCGATGCGCCGGCCCTCGAGGAGCACGACCCGGCGGTCCGGGTCGCGCTCCTTCACGAGCAGGGCGGTCCACAGGCCCGAGTACCCACCACCGACGATCGCCAGGTCCGTCTCGACGTCCGCCTCGAGGCGGGGGAGCGGAGCGGGCCGTGCCGGGTCGTCGAGCCAGTACGGCTCCGGTTCGGCCGAGGCCAGCTGTTCCCGCAGGCGTGCGGTGTCGGCGAGCTCTTCGGCCAGTTCGTATGTGGTTCTCATGATGGGTCCCCTGTGGTGCGTGGTTCGGTGCGGTCGCGTGTTGTGCGGTCAGTCGGTGCGGGCGGCGTCGGTGCGTTCGGCCTCGGCACGCGGGGTGCCGGCGGATGCCCCGCCGCTCCCGAGCCCCGCGTCGCGTTTGGTGCTCCGCTGCACGAACAGCCAGATCACGACGCCCAGTGCGAGCAGCCCGAGCGCGATACCGAGCTCGAGGAACCCGCCGTAGCCCGTGGTGGAGAACCCGGTGGCGCCGACGACGAGGATGATCGCGAGGAGCACCGAGAGCACGACCGATAGCGGCACGAAGAAGCGCGGCAGGCGGATCGGGCGGACGGCGTCGGGGCGGTCCTTGCGCAGGAGGAAGAAGCCGGAGACGGCGAAGAAGTGCGTGAGGATGTAGCCGAGGTTGCCGGTCACGATGATCGCGAGCGGGTTCTGCAGCACGACGAGGATCACGACGTTCATGACGAGCATCACGTTGAGCGAGCGGAACGGCACACCGCGACGGTTGAGCACGCCGAGCGACGGGACGGTGACGCGCTCCTTGCCCATGTTGAACAGCACGCGTGAGGCGTCGGCCACCGAGGTGGTCATGATGAGCAGCAGCGAGGCGATGAGGCAGAGCACCATGACGTCCGCAGCGCCACCGACGAGCGAGGCGAAGCTGGCGACGAAGAAGGTCGCCGGGTTGTCGGCGATCGCCGCTTCACCCGCGTAGCCGCCGAGGGTCAGCGGGATGACGAAGAAGACGCCGAGGCAGAAGAGGACGGAGGCCTTGATCGCCTTGGTCGTGTCCTTCACCGAGTCGCGGTACTCCGGGGCGAAGGTCGCGCAGACCTCGATGCCGAAGGTGGTCCACGCCATGATGTACAGCCAGACGATCGCGGTGTGCAGGCCCTCGATGCCCTCGAGCTTCCAGGTGAGGTCGAGCGGTGCCCAGTCGGCGCTGAACAGCGGGAAGACGATGAACACGAACAGCGGGATGAGCAGGATGCCCGCGGTGATGTAGACGAACGCCATCGTGACGCGGACGCCGATGACGTTGATGAGGTACATCACGCCGATGACGCCGAGCCCGATGAGGATCGGGAAGGTGATGGAGATCGGGCCGAGCTGGATCACCCAGTCCTCGTTCGGGAACCACTGCGCCTGGATGAGTGCACCGGTGACCGCGCCGTAGGTGGCGAGGTTGGTGCCCCAGGGGAGCCAGTAACCGACGCCCGTGATCGGTGCGACCCAGGGTGCGCGCGACTTCCACGCTTCGGCCGCGTAGTGCGCGATGCCGCCGGAGGAGTTCGGGAACATGGTGGCGAGCTCGGTGTAGATCCAGTTGACGCCCATGGCGAGGATCATGGAGATCGCCCACAGGACGGCGGCCCCCCAGCCGCCGAGGCCGGTGATGGAGGCGCCGAGGGTGGCGATGAGCGCGGCTGGCATGGTCATCGCCATGGCGAAGCCGTCGAACCAGCGCATCCGTTTGGGCAGGTGCGTGGTCTCGTCGGTGCTGGTGACGTGTTCGGTCGACATGGGCTCTTCTCGATTCGTGGGGGACGGGACGTCGCTGTCTCGCTGCTGGTGCACTCAATGTGCCGAAGAATTGTTGTTACGACAAGATCGTGCCGGTCTCGTTGTTGTAATCGTAACTTTGACGAAACAATACTGCTTGTTCGAGGAATCGCAAGGTCCTAGGCTGATCCCACATTCTCCCGACGACATCCGCACGACGCTGTTCGGCGTCGTCGGCCCAGCCACGACACCAGGAGGTCCGGAATGACCACGTTGCCGACACCCACTCGCACCCAGCTCTTCATCGCCAGCGAGTTCACCGACGGATCCAGCTCGGAGCGCTCGGAGGTGATCAGCCCCGTCACCGGTGACGTCATCGCGTCGATCCCCGTGGCCGGCACCGCCGAACTCGACGAGGCGGTGCGACGTGCGCACGAGGCGCAGCGGGAGTGGCGGAGGCTCGGCGTGTTCAAGCGCGCGGAGATCTGTCACCGGGTCGGCGACGCGATCAACGCCCGGGTGGAAGAGCTCGCCCGCCTGCAGACGCTGGAGCAGGGCAAACCGCTCGCCGAGTCGATCGCCGACATCGCCGAGGCCGCACAGCTCTTCCACCTCCACGCCGAGGACGCCCTCCGTCTGTACGGCGAGACGCTGCCGTCGAGCGACATCGACAAGCGCATGTTCACCTGGCGCGCACCGGTCGGCGTCTGGGGCATCATCACGCCCTGGAACTTCCCGCTCCTCATGTTCAGCGAGTTCGTCGCCCCGGGCCTCGCGACCGGCAACGCCTGCATCGTCAAGCCGCCGAGCAACACGCCCCTCGCGGTCCTCGCGGCGATGGACTGCCTCGTCGAAGCGGGCGTCCCGGCCGGGCTCGTCAGCGTCCTCCCCGGCGACGGCGCGTTCGGTTCCGAGCTCGTGTCCCACGACGGCATCGACGCCATCGGCTTCATCGGCTCGTCCGCCACCGGGGCGAAGATCGTCCGCACCGCGGGCCTCAAGCGCTCGCTCATGGAGTGCTCCGGCAACGGCCCGATCGTCGTCCTCGAGGACGCGAACATCGAACGCGCCGCGAAGGCCGCCGTCGACTCCGCGTTCTACAGCGGCGGGCAGGTCTGCTGCGCGACCGAGCGGCTCATCGTCCACCACAACGTCCACGACGCCTTCGTCGAGGCGGCCCTCACCTACGCGAAAGCCACCGTACGACTCGGCAACCCGTTCGACGAGGGGATCAACCTCGGACCGCTCAACAACGAGGGCGTCGCCGCGAAGATGGACCGCCACCTCGACGAGGCCCGCTCGCTCGGCTTCGACATCCTGTTCGGCGGCGGTCGTGCCACCGGCCATCCGACGGACCTCTACTACGACTTCACGATCGTCGACGGCGTCTCCGAGGACAGCCTGCTGTCGCGCGAGGAGTCGTTCGGCCCGGTCCTCCCCATCCTCACGGCCAAGGACGACGACGACATCCTCCGCATCGCCAACGCCGACGCGCTCGGCCTGCAGTCCGCGGTGTTCACCGAGAGCCTGTCGAAGGCCTACCGCTTCATGGAGGAGCTGGAGACCGGCCAGGTCATCGTCAACGACTCCAACGGCTGGTGGGACATCAACATGCCGTTCGGTGGAGCGGGCGGCAAGGGCACCGGCTGGGGTCGGATCGGCGGCATGTACACGCTGCACGACATGACCGACCTCCGCACCGGTGCGATCCACGTCCGCTAGTCGGACCGATCCGCCGATCGGCGACCTCCCTCGGTCTGCTCGATCGGCGTCGCCTCGGCTGACCGCCCGCGCTCGGGTCGGTCGGCCGGGGCTCGTGGCTCGGGTGGGGCGGACACCGCACCCGAGCCGCACGGCTTCCCTCGCTACGCTTGCCAGATGACCATCCGCCCGCTGCCGGAGGAGCCACATGAACGACCTTGACGACATCGACCGTCGGCTGATCGCGATCCTGCAGCAGGACGGACGGAAGGCGTTCTCCGAGATCGCCACCGAGACCGGGCTGCCGGCGTCGTCCGTCCGCTATCGGATCCAGCGACTCGAGGACACCGGGATCCTGCAGATCGTCGGCATCGCGAACCCGCTGTCGATCGGCTTCGACCACCTGGCGCTCATCGGCATCCGCTGCGAGCCGGGGATGGCGCGCGGGGTGTGCCAGGAGCTGTCGAAGCACGCGGAGACGAGCTACGTGGTGCTCACGAGCGGTGGCTTCGACGTGATGGTCGAGGCCGTGTGCCGCGACATGGACCACTACAAGACGTTCCTCCTCGACACCCTGCAGCCGACGCCCGGCGTGCGATCGACCGAGACCTTCTTCGTGCTCGAAGCCCACAAGCTCGCCTACGGCTGGGGCGTCGGGTAGGCCGTCGGCCTGCGCCGACACCGCCCGCCTCCGTCCTGCTCAGAGAGGTACCTCATGACCGACCACCTGCTCGCCCCGAATGCGGTGCTCCAGGGCGCTGACGTGGCGCTCGCCGACAACCCACTCGCGCCCCAGGACGTCGTCTCGGGGTCGCCGCGGAGCGGGATCGTGTCGCTCGCGGCCGTCGGTGACACCGAGGTCGGCGTCTGGGAATTGGGTGTCGGTGTCGTGCAGGACACCGAGATCGACGAGGTGTTCGTGGTCCTCTCGGGTGAGGCGACCGTCGACTTCGCCGACGGCACCCCGTCGCTGGAGCTCCGTGCCGGCTCCATCGGCCGACTCGCCGCCGGCGCCCGCACCACCTGGACCGTCCGCGAGACCCTCCGCAAGGTCTACGTCGCCTGACCCGCCCGGCGCGACAGCAGGACATCCGCCCGACAGCAGGACGCTTCGTGCCCGTCCATCCTGCTCTCGCGCCGATCTCCTGCGTTCCGAGCACCCCCAATAGGCTTGTCGCATGAACCTGCGCACCGTCGAGCTCGACCACACGGACCACGCCGCCCTCGACCTCTGGTGGGGTGCAGCGTCCCGCGGCTTCCTGTCGAAGCCCGACACCGACGTGGCGGTGCGTGCCGAGCGGCGTCAGCTCCTCGTCGGCAGCTCCATCCTCGGGGTCTACGACGACACCGCGGCCGAACCGCTCGTCCCCGTCGGCACGCTCGGTTCCTTCCCGACCGCCCTGTCGATCCCGGGTGGCTCCGTCCGTGCCCTGGCCATCACCGAGGTGACCGTCTCGACCTCCCATGAGCGTCGAGGCATCGCGCGATCGCTCATGGAGAACCGACTCCACCACGCGCGGGCCACCGGAGCCGCGGTCGTCGCGCTCACCGCGAGCGAGGCGACCATCTACGGTCGCTATGGCTTCGCCCCGGCGACCTGGGAGTTCACGCACGAGGTCGACCCCAAGCGCGTCGCTTGGCGGGGTGCGCCGCCCGCCGGCCGCGTTCACACGCTCGACCCGCGCTCGCTCGCCACCATCGCACCCGCGCTGTTCGAGCGCTCCCGCGGCACCGGCGACATCGATCGCGGTGTCGCCTGGTGGAAGCAGGCCCTCCGTGAGGTGACCATCCGGCACTTCAGCCACGGTGAGGGTGACACGCTCGCCCTCCGCTACGACGACGCCGACGGCGAACCTCAGGGCTACGCGCTCTACCGCGTCGGCGAGGAGTGGGGCACGATCGTCGTCGACGACCTCGTCGCCACCACCCCGGAGGCCCGCTACGCGCTCTGGCGGCACCTCACCGGGATCAGCCTCACCACGAAGGTCACCTTCCACCAGGCTCCGACGGTCGAAGCGATCCAGTGGCGACTCGTCGACCGCCGTACGGTCAAGACCACCGCGCGAGCCGACTCGCTCTGGCTCCGCATCGTCGACGTGCCGACCGTCCTCGGAGCGCGCCGGTTCACCGTCCCCGGGGCGTCCGAACCTCGCGAGCACCTGCTCGACGTCGAGGACGCCCTCGGTCTCGCCGACGGTCGGTTCGCGCTCCGCATCGACGAACACGGGGCCGCGGTCGCGGAACGCCTCGGTGACGTGCCGGAGCCGACCGACGACGCCGCTGTGCGCCTGACCATCAACGAGCTGTCGGCCATCATCCTCGGCGGCCCGCGCGTGTCGGCGCTCGCCGAAGCAGGGCTCATCACCGGGTCGTCGGAGGCGGTGCGAGCGCTCGACCTCGCCTTCGCGACGGAGCAGGCGCCCTTCCTGCGGACGCACTTCTAGGGGGATCCCCGCGCCGACTCCTCTGGTCGCTCAGGGTGCGATCACTCAGGGCGGGGTCGCTCAGGGCGCGGTCGCGCTGAGGAAGATCGCCGCGGCGGGGAGCCCGAGCAGGACGAACCAGCCGGTGATGAACGCGCCGACCAGGCCGGTCGCGAGGATGAAGCCGCCGATGGTGGCGGCGAGCGTGCGGAGCAGCTGACGCTGCTCCGCCGGGATGCTGCGGCGCAGGGTGCGGGGGAGTGCCGCGAGCTGCGGGCGTGACGTGCGGATGGATCCGGTGGTGGCGGGGTGCTGCAGGGTCGTCATCGGGGTCGGGTGGTTCCTGGTCGGGTTCGGTCGGGAGGTGCGCTCCGGGAACGCCTGATCGGTCGGGTTGAGATCTGTATCTCGGAGTGCAGATTTGTTATACACCGTGGTGAACGTGCCTGCAACTCGTCGATGCAGCATCGTCGGCGGCGCACAACGGTGACACCGCTCCACAGGCACCCGATCCGCGCTCGCCGTGTCATGCCCACCAACTGTCGAGCCGTCGAGAGGCTCCCGATCGATACCGTCGCTGCAGCATCGCGACGGCCATCGTCGTGGCATGGCCAGGACAGGAGCAGGTGTGGACACGATCCCGGATGACATGGGCACCGATTCTCTCGGGGAAGCGCCGCCAGGAGGCCGTTCCAGCTCGCTCGGACGGCGTTCGATCGTGGCGATCGTCGTCGCGGTGGTCGCTCAGCTGAGTGTCTTCGCGCTACTGGTCGTCGCCTGCACGGCACAGGTCGGTGAGTCACGGGGTGATCGTGCTTCGCCGGTGGCAGAGGCGCCGACGATCGACCGGAGCGCTCCTCAGCGTGACGACGAGCTTCCCACCCGAGACGAGGTGTTCGCCGTGGCAGCAGACCTCCTCGGGCGGATGGTCGATACGGCGTCGGGCGGACAGCCGTTCGCGTTCTCGCCCCAGGCTTCGGAGGCGCCCTGCAGGAGTCTGGCGCCGTCCGGCCGCGCTACGAAGCTGGCGCGCATGGCCGTCGAGGTCGAACTACCGGTCGGAACGAGTCGGGACGTGCTCGTCGACCTCATCAACGGGTACGCGCCGCCGCTCGAACTCGCGGCCGACTCGGACGAGTTCCGGTCGATGCTCATCGTGCCGTCGCACGGCGGGCTCGAGCTGTCGACGCAGCTCCGCGACGACGCCATCATCTTCGAACGAGAGCTGCGATCCGATGCCGACGTGCTGCGGATCACGGTCGAGAACGGCTGCTTCGTTCCGCCGATAGAGTGACATCCGTCGAGCAAAGGGGAGTGTCGGATGAAGATCGTCGTCGCAGGAGGCAGCGGGATGGTCGGGCGACACGTCGTCGCGGTGGCCCAGGAGCGCGGACACCGGGTGGTCGCGCTGTCGCGTGTCACCGGCGTCGACCTCGCCACCGGCGCCGGGCTCGCGCAGCAGCTGGAGGCCGCGGACGTCGTCATCGATGTGACCTCGACGGCCACCCAGTCCGCCCAGCGGTCGCGCCGGTTCTTCGGGGCGGTCACCCGCAACCTGCTCGAGGCCGAGGGCGCCGCCGGCGTGCCCCACCACGTCGCGCTGTCGATCGTCGGAAGTGACAAGGCGCCCTTCGGCTACTACGCGGGCAAGGCGCTGCAGGAGGAACTCGTCAGCACCGGGCGCATCCCGTGGACGATCCTGCGCGCGACGCAGTTCCACGAGTTCGCGCAGCAGATGGTCGAGCGGTTCCGCTTCGGGCCGGTCACGATGGTGCCGACGATGACCTCGCAGCCGGTCGCCGCGCGCGAAGTCGCCGAGCGTCTGGTGGAGCTGGCGGAGGGTGAGCCGCAGGGGCGCCCGGCGGATCTCGCCGGGCCAGAGGAGTTGCGGATGGCCGCGATGGTCAAGGCGTACACGGCGGCGACAGGCATCCGCGGGCCCGTCGTGCAGATCCCGCTGCCGGGCGGTTTCGGCACGGCGATGCGCGACGGCACGACCCTCGCCGGACCGGACGCACAGCGTGGCGTGCAGACCTTCGCGCAATGGGTCGGCTCGCTCAGCGCCCCTCGCTGAGCCTCAGCTCCGCAGAGCCGCCCGCACGTCCTGAATGAGTCGAGGCGTGCGCCACTCGCCGACCCGCTGGAACCACACGGACGGTGGGTAGGCGAGCCGGACGACGAAGTAGTTCACGTACTCGACGACGCCCAGCAGCCAGACGAATGGGATGCCGATGACCGCGAAGGGGTGGGCGGGGAACCAGACGATGATGCCGATGAGTCCGGCGAGCAGCAGTACCGCGTCGAGCACGCGGAAGCCGCGATAGATGGCGGCGAGTCCGCGAGGCATCGTGCCCTGCCTGACCCATCGCCGGGCGAGCAGCCAGTAGACGCCGGCCTGCACGAGGATCACCAGCAGCGGTAGGAGGGCCAACCAGAACGCGAGCGCATCGGTCGGCTGTTCGAGCAACGGGAGCGCCGAGACGAACGCGACCCAGATGAACACGACGGCAGCGAACAACTCACCGAGGCCGAGGCTCAGGTACCGGCCCCGGAGGACCGTGCGGCGATCGTCGGTCATGTCACCAGCCTAAACACGGTGTGCCGGGCCGGTCGAGTGTGCTCGACAGGCCTTCAGGTGCTCAGAACGTGACGGTCGGCAGCGTCATGATCTCGGCGCCGTCCTCGGTGATCGCGATGGTGTGCTCGCTGTGGGCCGTGCGGCTGCCGGTCACGCTGCGGAGAGTCCAGCCGTCGGCGTCGGTGACGAGCTTGTCGGTGTCGGCCATGACCCACGGCTCGATCGCGAGGAGCAGGCCCGGGCGCAGCTTGTAGCCGCGGCCGGCGCGACCGTCGTTCGAGACGTGCGGGTCCTGGTGCATCGTCGTGCCGATGCCGTGGCCGCCGAACTCCATGTTGACCGGGTAACCGGCGCCACGCAGCACGGTGCCGATCGCGAAGGAGATGTCGCCGATCTTCGCACCCGGCTTGGCGGCTGCGACGCCGGCGGCGAGGGCCTCCTGGGTGGTCTCGATGAGCGCGAGGTCCTCGGGGGTCGCCGTGCCGACGACGAAGCTGATGGCCGAGTCTGCGGCGATGCCGTCGAGCAGGACGGCGAGGTCGAGGGTGAGGAGGTCGCCGTCGGCCAGCGTGTAGTCGCGGGGGAGACCGTGCAGGACGGCGTCGTTGACGGCGGTGCAGATGTAGTGGCCGAAGGGACCGCGACCGAAGGAGGGGGCGTAGTCGACGTAGCAGGAGACGGCGCCGGCCTCGAGGATCATCGCCTTGGCCCAGCGGTCGATCTCGAGGAGGTTGGTGCCGACCGTCACGCGGTGCTTGAGCGTGTGGAGGATGTTCGCGACGAGCTCGCCGGTGCGACGTGCCTTCGCGACCTCGGTGGGGGTGAAGATCTCGATCATGCGGGGCCCTTCCATCGGCGTGCTGCGTTCGTGGTGCGGTGGTGTTCGTGCCGCGAACGGCGCTCGACCAATAACTATACCGGTCAAACTATCCCGTACTACACTGGGCGCATGGTCCGCCTCCCGCTCACCCCCTCCGATGTCGAACGCGGTCAGCGCCTCGGTGCGCTTCTGCGCGAGGCCCGCGGTGAGCGATCGATGCTCGACATCGCCCTCGACGCTGGCCTCTCGCCGGAGACGCTGCGGAAGATCGAGTCGGGCCGGGTCGCGACGCCGGCCTTCTCGACCATCGCCGCCATCGCCGAGGTACTCGGCCTCTCCCTCGACGAGGTCTGGGCGACGATCAGCCCGACCCGGCGGGACACTGCCCCGTCCGGCGAACGCCTGCGCGAGCGACTCGTCTCCTAGCTCCCCGGTCGCTCCCGTTCCCTGAGCTTGTCGAAGGGCCCACGCAATCCCGCGGCCGTATCCGCCCGACGTGCCACGCCGGTCCCTCAGCTTGTCGAAGGGCGCACGCAATCGCGCGGCCGTATCCGCCCGACGCGCCACGCCGGTCCCTGAGCTTGTCGAAGGGCGCGGGAACCGGACATCCGCGCGGGAGCAGGACGCTCGCAGCCCATCCATCCTGCTGCGGGGCCGTTCTCCTGCTGTCAGGAGGACGATCGTTACTGCGTGTCGCTCGTCGTCGGCTGGACCGGGCGGGTGAAGACGTTCTCGCTGATCTTCGTCCAGTCCTCGGCGGGGTCGAGCGCGGTGTCGACGACGGCGTCGGAGAGCACCGTGTACTCGTTGACGCTGTCGCTCATGCCGACGCGGTCGCCGCTACCGCAGGCTCGGAACGGCTGGGTCTCCGCGAAGACGATGATGCAGATCCGGGATTGACCCTGCTCCGTCGCCGACGCGAGGAAGATCTCCGTGTCGCCCTGGACGGCGACGAGTCGGGTGGAGTCGGCGTCGATCGTGAACGGGTCGTCGCTCCCGGCTCCGGTGGTGCTTGCCGGGAGACGATCCTTATCGGCCTGGTCGCGCTCGAGGTCGGCGTAGCTCGTCACTCCGCCGCTGCAGGCGCTCAGTCCGGCGGCGAGTGTGAGTGCGATGAGTCCTGCTGCGATGCGTCGATGCATGTGACGTCCCCCGAGGTCGATTCCCGACAGCCTACGACTCCTGCTCCCTGTGGGCCGCTGCGACGCCCGCGTCTCGGCTCGCGAGCACGATCGCGACGATCCCGAGGAAGACCGGGGCGACGGCCCCGCCCAGTCTGTCGAGGGTGGAGAGGAATGGCGCGAATCGCGACGCGTCGGGCCCGGCCGCGACGACGACTACCAGCTGCACGACCCTCACGGAGGCCGCGGCGACGAGCACCCAGAGTGGCGCGAGGTTCCACGGGCGGGGCACGATCCCGGCGCGGGCGATCTGCGTGGTGGCGATCGCGGCCAGCACGAAGGTGACGATCAGGTCGACGTATCCCACGCCGATCATGGCGCCGCGGCCGGGCATGGTGTCCAGGGCGCCGAGCGCGGGTGTGCCGACCGCGGTCCACACGGCGAGTCCGATCAGCGCCGCGGTCCCGAACGGTCGCCTCGCAGTCACGCTCGTGGAACGGTCCGCGCCGATCGCGAACATGATCATCGACACGACCATGAGCAGGGTCGAGAGCAGGCTTCCGGTCGGCCCCAGGTAGGAACCCACCTGCAGGACCGGGCCGAGCAGGACCGACCCGATCATCAGTGCTCCGGCGACGATCCACACCTGCTTGGACCCTGACGTGACTGCGTTCGTCTCCCCCATGGGCGCCCAGTATACGGACGGGCCAATTCTCCGGTCCCTGAGCTTGTCGAAGGGCGGTGGCCCTCTCCCCGGTCCCTGGGTGCACCTGCCCCCGGTCCCTGAGCCTGTCGAAGGGCCTGCACGCAGGACCCGAGCTGTGTAGCGTGGCACGGATGACCGAGGAGCAAGCCGACCCGCACACCACCGGTTTCATCGACGTGGACGGCGGTGCGTCGATCTTCGTCGAGGAGTCTGGGAAGCCCGACTGCGTTCCCGCGCTCTGGCTGCACGGCGGCCCCGGCGGCTCGCTCGGCTCCGGCTGGTACCGCTCGCACTTCGACCTGTCGCGGTACCGACTCATCGGCATCGACCAGCGTGGGAGCGGACGCAGCCTGC
This sequence comes from Plantibacter sp. H53, assembly GCF_001650455.1. Classification (NCBI taxonomy): domain Bacteria; kingdom Bacillati; phylum Actinomycetota; class Actinomycetes; order Micrococcales; family Microbacteriaceae; genus Plantibacter; species Plantibacter sp. H53. The sequence continues at coordinate 68,511 of NZ_LWCT01000049.1, read as the reverse complement.
CGAACATCGTGGACGCGCGCGAGCAGCTCGACGAGCACACCACGCAGCGACTCATCGCCGACATCGAGGCGGTGCGCGTCGCCTCGGGTGTCGAGCGCTGGGTCGTGTCCGGAGTCTCCTGGGGGACGACCCTCGCCCTCGCCTACGCGCAGGAGCATCCCGGTCGGGTGATCGCACTGGCGCTCGTCGCGGTGACGACCACGAGTCGTGACGAGGTCGACTGGATCACCGAGGGCGTCGGCCGTGTGTTCCCTGAAGAGTGGGCGCGGTTCGAAGCTGACAGCGGTCGGCGGGACGGCGAGCGGATCGTCGAGGCCTACGCGCGTCGTCTCCGCGAGGGCGACGCGGCCGAGCGCACCGACGCCGCGACCGCCTGGGACCGTTGGGAGAGTGCGCACGTGTCGCTCGACCACCCGGAGCGTGTCGGCCAGCTGTTCGCCGATGCGACCGAGCGGGAAGCGTTCGCGACGCTCGTCACCCACTACTGGAGTCACGACGGCTTCCTCACGGGCGACCGGGCGGTGCTGTCGCGGATGGACCGCATCGCGCACATCCCCGGCGCGCTGGTCCACGGCCGCCGGGACATCAGCGGACCGGCCGCGACCGCCTGGCATCTCCATCAGCTGTGGCCGGCGAGCGAGCTGACGATCGTCGAGACCGAGGGCCACGGCGGCGCCGAGGAGAGCGCCGTGCTGCGTGCGGCCTCGGACCGCTTCGCGGCGCTCGCTCCCTGAGCCTGTCGAACGGTCGGCCCCATCGTGCGGCCGACAATCAGCCGTCAAATGCCGAGAACGGCGCCACCTGCGCATCCTCGCTGAGGACATCGACGATCTCCGTCGCGCAGTGTTCGTCGGGTTGCCCCGCCTCGTGGTCGGAATTCCAGCCGACGACCACTCCTCGCTCGAACCGCACTGTCGCCTGGAAGCAGGTGTACACGGCCGGGTCGACTTCGGTGCCGGTGACGATGATCCCCTGGAAACTGGCCTCGTCTCCGGCGTCGACCAGGTTGTGGACGACCGCTCCTCCGTCCTCCAGCCCGAGCGACGCCGGGTCATCGTCGCCATTCCAGTAGACGCTGGGGAAGCTGCCGTCAGTGCTGCGGAGCTCAGCGAGGAACCGGTCACGATCGGTCGCACGCGCGTCGGCCAGGGCTCTCATCAGCGGATCCTTGTGCTTCCAGATGGCGCGGGTGGCCGGTCCACCGACGTCAACCGAGGCGTTGGTCTGCGCACACGAGCTGAGCGCCGCGATCGCCGCAACAGCGATGGCGACCCGCAGCGCGCGTCGAACCGCAGGGGTGGGCGAGCTTCGCGGGTGCATGCGGGCAGCCTACGCAGGACCCGCCAGCCCATGCGACACTCGACCCATGGAACCCGAGGTCGAGATCCGCGTCGCGACGCCGGCCGATGCCGCCGGGCTCGCCGAGCTGAAGCTGCTGATGTCGCCACCGGCCGCCCCGCTCGCCGACTGGGAACGGGCGCTGTTCGCCCACGACCTGACCTCGTGGATCGCGGTCGACCCCGACTCCCGGGTGTGCCTAGTCGCCGTCCTGGACGACCGGGTCGTCGGCATGGCGTGGCTCGTCGTGTTCTCCCGCGCCCCCAACATCGGGGCCCTCCGCCGGCTGACGGGCGACGTCCAGAGCGTGTTCGTCCGCCCGGAGTTCCGGGGTCGCGGCATCGCCGGTCGCCTTATCGACGGACTGCTCGATGCCGCACGCGCTCGCGACATCGGCCGGGTCTCCGTCAGCGCGAACGAGGACGCCGCGCCGGGCTACCTCCGTGCCGGGTTCGAGCGGGCACCACTGCTCCTCGAGTGGCGGGCCGAGTCGGACGGATCCCGCTAACCTCCAACGGTGGCTCAAGAACTGATCTGGTTGACCCTGCTGGCGCTCGCGGTCGTGGTGGTCCTCACCGGGTGGATGAAGTACCTCCGCAAGCCGGCTTGGTCGGGCCGGGCGTTCGCCGTCCTCGTCCTGACGAACCTGCCGACCCTCGGACTCCTCGTGGTCGGAGCACTCGCGGTCGTCGAGCAGTGGCCGATCCTCCCCGCGATCGCCCCGCTCCTGCTGTTCGTCGGGGCGCTGCTCCAGGTCGTCCACGCGACCGAGGACGCTCGCAAGCTCGGCGTCAGGGAACGCGACGCTCTCGCCCTGTCCGGCTGGATCGCCGTGCTCTTCGGGGCGGGCTGGGCGGCGGTCGACGCGCTCATCTGACGGGACGCGCTCATCCGAAGGTCGTTCGCCCTACTCCCCGAGAACGACGAATCGCCCTGATCCGCGAGCCGAGCGGTGGCTCGGAGCGGTCCAGGGCGATTCGCGACGCGGCGTGACCTACATGTCGCGGTAGCGCTTGGCCTCGGCGACGAGTTCGCGCAGCTTGTCGGCGTCGACGTCCGGGCCGTAGCCGGGGGTGTCGCGCTGGATGCGCCATCCCTCGGAGAGCGCGCCGATGTCGAGGGGCTCGAACCCGAAGGAGTCGATGAGGGCGGCGACGGTGGCCTTCGCGTCGGCGTCGTCACCGGCGATGACGAGGGCCCGGCGGTTCGGGGTGCCGGACGGCTTGCCCTTGGTGGTGAGGTCCGCGGCGTAGATGTGGTTGAACGCCTTCACGACCTTCGACTCGGGAAGGTGCGCCTGCAGCATCTCGGCCGTGGTGGTGGTCTCCTCGTCGAGCTCGGCGATGTGGCCGTCGCGCTCGGGGTAGTAGTTGTTCGTGTCGATGACGATCTTGCCCGCGAGCGGTGCGACGGGGACGGTGTCGATCGCGTGCAGCGGGATGGTCACGATCACGATGTCGCCACGCTCGGCCGCGTCGAGGGCGGTGCCGGCGGTGGCGTGCTCGCCGAGCTCCGAGACGAGGTCGGTGAGCGTCTCCGGTCCGCGCGAGTTGGACACGATGACGTCGTGACCCTGCGCCACCGTGAGGCGTGCGAGCTGAGAGCCGATGTTTCCTGAACCGATGATTCCGATGGTTGTCATGTTCAGGGGAACGGTTCGGGCGGGGTGGGGCATTCCTCCGCTCGGCGATTCTCAGCGGACGTTCATCCGCGTTGGATCGGTCGTATGGGCCGGTCGTCAGTCGGTGGCAGCGACGCCCAGGAGCGCGCCGATCGCCGCATCGAGTCTGCTCCGGACGTCGCTCTCGGGTTCCGGGTCGTAGCCGAGCTGGGAGGCGACGCCGCCCGCGAGCGCCCAGACGGCCCAGGCGGCGGTGTCGGGATCGACCCACGCGGGGATCTCTCCCTCAGCACGCCCGCGCGCCACGAGCGAGGCGATGAGCCCGCGAAGTCGGGTGTCGCTCTCGGCGATGGCGCCGGCGATGTCCGGGTCGACCAGCGCGACTTGTGCGAACACCTCGCCCTGGCGGTGTGCGGCTCGGCGTGGTTCGTCGAGCGGGAGGACGCCGATGAACAGGTCGACGAGCCACTGCCGCAGGTTCGGGCGGCCCGGTTCGCCGGGTGGCAGGGGTGCCGAGGTGTCGCGGAGTCGCGTGAACGCCGCCGCCACCATCCGCTGCTTGCTCGGGAACGCCTTCTGCACGGAACCGAGCGAGCAGTCGTCCTCACTCGCGACGGCGCGGAACGAGAGGGCGCCCAGGCCGGACCGCGCCACGATCCGCAGCGCCGCGTCGGCGAGTTGGGTTTGGCGCTCGGTCAGGTCCACGTTCTCAGGGTAGGGCTGGGGCGTCGGTCGTCGTTGCGCCGTCCGGCCGCGAGGACGTTCGTCGCCCGAGGAGCACCGCGTAGCCGAGCATGACGACGCAGGCGGCACCGAGTCCGACGAGCGACCGGCTGTCGGTCGAGTCGCCGCCGATGAAGCTGACGAAGTTCCAGGCGGCGTGCCAGGCGATCGCGGGCCAGAGGCTGCCGGTGAGCACGAGGAGTTGGGCGGCGACGAGGCCGAACAGGGCTGCGAACGCCACCTGCAGGATGGATGAGCCGACGTCCGCGCCGCCAGCGAGGTTCGCCAGGTGCAGGACGCCGAAGAGGACGGAACTGCCGACGACGGCAGTGCGGGTGCTGCGTGCGCGGAGGATCGCGAACACGATGCCACGGAACCAGGTCTCCTCGTTCAGCGCGACGGCGACGACGAGGACTCCGTACGCCGCGACGGTCGGTGCGTTGACCCGGATGCCCTGGGTGCCGAGGATGATCAGGACGGTGGCTGCGGCCGGGACGAACAAGAGTGCGACGCGCGCTCGCCGCGGACGCCGGAAGCCGTAGTCGCGGACTCGAGGCGGCGACAAGCGCATGACGACCAGGCCGAGGATCGCGGAGACGGCTGCTCCCGCGGCGAGCGTGAGGGCTGCTCCGGTCTCGCTCGCCCCGGAGAGTTGCGCTGCTGCTGACGCGCCGGCCGTGAACACCACGGGGACGAGCGCGAAGGCGATGGCGGCGACCCACGGCGCGCGCACGCGCCAGCTCGCGGCGGGGTGGTCGCTGGTCAGATCGGGCGTGGAAGTGTGCGAAGAAAGAGTGGACACGCGGAAAGAATACATGTGTATTCCGGACTTGGGTGACGGCACGGATCCCCTGTCGGGTGTATCGACACGCGTTGGGCCCGAGGGTCTGGTGCAGCAGAATGACGACGTGCCCCTCTATCGATACTCCTCAGCCAGCCTCGCGCCCGTGCCTCGGACGACCTTCGGGTCCGAACAGATCCGCGAACGCCAGGATCTGCAGCGACTGCTCCTGAATGACTTGTCGATCCTGGGCGACGACCTGCTTGCGATCACTGAGGAATACGGAGCGTTCAAGGACTCGTCGCGGCGAATCGACATCCTGGCTCTCGATCGGCGAGGCAATCTCGTCGTCATCGAATTGAAGCGGACTGATGACGGTGGCCATATGGATCTCCAGTCGCTTCGATACGCCGCAATGGTGTCGACGATGACGCTCGATCACCTTGTGGAAACCTATGCAGAAGCACGCCATGTCGAACTCGAGCAGGCCAAGCTCAAGCTCACTGACTGGATCGAGGAGCCGCTTGAGGAACTGCCGAACCGAGTGCGCATCATTCTCGTTTCAGCGGACTTCAGCACTGAAGTCACGAGCACGGTGCTGTGGCTGAATGACAACTACGGCACGGATATCGCCTGCTTCAGGCTGTCGCCCTATCGACTCGGCGACGAGCTGTTGGTTGATCTGCAGCAGTTGATCCCGTTGCCAGAGGCCACAGATTTTCAGATTCAGCAACGACGAAAGGTGACTGCGACGGCAGCGAATCGCGAGTCGGGCCGCGATTTCACGCGATACGACCTGGTGCTCGGCGACGAGATCATCACCGCTTCAAGCAAACAAGGCGCAGTGAAGCTCGCGATCATTGCAGCTCACCGAGCTGGTGTTGACATCGACTCGATCAGGGCGGCGACCAGGGGGCACCGGTGGAACGCTGTGCATCCGCGAGCAGGCGAGTCCGTTCAGGACGCGTTCGTGCGGGAGTATCCCGATTCCAGTCCCGGCCATCGGTGGCTCGATCTCGAGGTGCGCGAAGGAGACATCGCCTGGACGACACCGCGCTGGGGAGGCCCGGACACGGAGACGATGCTTGACGCTCTGGCCAGGGCGTCTCGCGGCAAACTGCGGATCGAGTGGTCGAAGAGTGATGTCGGAGGACGGGCGTGAGCGAACAGCTCGAACTGGACAGAGCACCTTTCTGACCGCAGGTAAGACCGTCTGAATCAGGACTCCACCGGCGGCAGTAGCTCGAACGCCAGTGGCTCGGTTGCGATCCCGTTCACCTGCAGCGCGATCCCGTGCGCACCCGGGTGGTAGCGGCGGGTGGTGATCGCGCGGAACGAGTGCTCGCGGGTGAGAAGGATGTGCTCGCCGGGGGCCAGCTCGGTCGTCGTCAGCTTGAACGTCTTCGTCGTCTGCGAGCCGTTCGCCTTCTGGTGGTGCACGACGTAGTCGATCGCGAGGCGGGCCGTCTCGGTGCCGGCGTTGCGGACGGTCGCGACGAATCGGACCGTTCCGCCGAACGGGATGTGGGCGCTGTCGACCGCGAAGCCCTCGACCTCCGTCGTCGCCGCGCCGAAGCCGAGGGCCGCGAGGGCACCCGGGTTGCCGCGCTTCACGAGGGTGCGCAGTGCGTGGCGGACGAGCGCCGGGGTGTTGGCGTCGGGGTCGGTGAGCCAACGGTCGGCAGTTGCGACGACGAGGTCGGGGTCGTCGCGACTGAGGTCGTTGAGGTGGTTGGCGACGGAGCGGCGCACGTATTCGCTCGGGTCGCTGTAGAGGGCGTCGAGGATCGGGACGGTGACGCCCGGGTTCGCGACGATCTCCCGCACGCGCACCGCCCACGGCAGGTAGGGGCGGGTGCCTTCGCTGGCGAGGCGGCGGACGTGCTCGTTGTCGGAGGTGGTCCAGTCGAGGACGATTGCGAGCGCACGGTCGAGGTCGTGGCGGAGCAGGGTGCGGATGGCGAACTCGGCGCTGAGGCGCTCGGTGAGTTCGGCGAGGAGTCGCATGGCGTCGTCGAAGGCATCGGGGGTGCTCTCGTCGACAGCGCGGGCCGCGACAGCGCTCGTCACCGGCCAGATGAGCCAGCCGGTGAACGCGGGGTTCGTCGCCTGGGCGGTGCGGATGATGCCGGCGAGCGTCGCGTAGTCGCCCGGGACGTCCTCGAGCAGGGCGTCGCGCAGGAGGTCCGCGCGTTCGCGGAGGGCGAGGCCGTCGAGTCGCTCGGCAGCGTGGGCCGTGGCGTCGAACGGGGTGCCCGGCGCGGTCTCCTGGAGCGAGCGGGTGAGGGTGCGGGCGACGGCGGTGCCGAGGAGCTCGTCTGCGAAGGGCATATGGCGATCATGGCGTGTGCCGCTGACAGGCAAGGGGTCGGGGCTGTACTGAGTCGCCCGGAACTGTTCCGGTATCGCCCGTTTTCCGACACATCCGGGCAACTCAACGCGACGGGACGTTCCGCCTCCGTTCACCCGGTCGCGATAGCCTGGCGCGCATGACTGCATCGCTGACTGCCCTGGCCGAAGAACTCACGCGTCGGGGCCTCGTCGCCTCACCGGAGATCGAGGACACCTTCGTGTACGGGCTCGCCCGCTTCGACGCGATCGACGCCGAGGTCATGCTCAACGTCGACCCGGAGCCCGAGGAGCAGGAGGGCGAGCCGGAGCCGGCGGCGCTCGCCGACTTGGCGCAGCGGGTCCTGTCGACGCCCACGGCGGAGTGGAAGGTGCTGCTCGACCGCGTGGCGTCGGAGATCGAGGAAGCCGTCGAGTCGGACGAGGTCATCGAGACCGCCGATCTGCGTGACGACCTCGTGCTGCGCTCGGTGATCGTCTTCACCGACGCCGTACTGCTCTCGTTCGACGCGCCGAAGCAGTTCCCCGACAGCTCGGTGCTCGTGCAGCTCGACGCCGACCTCGCGTTCGAGGCCGTCGAGGTCGAGCCCGACGAGGACGACGAAGAGGGTGTCGAGTCGATCAAGTTCTCGACCGTCGAAGAGCTCGTGCGCCGCCTCTCGATGTGAGTGCGGCGTCGGTGGCCGGGCCCGTCTCTCCTCCGGTTCACAAGGGGGATATGATCGTCAACTTCTCCGCTTCCGGGCGTCGCTCCTGGCGCAGATCGCGCCTGGCAGGTTCGTCTTCCTTCGAAAGCGCTGCCAATCCTCCAAACGAGGTGGGGTGCAGAGTACTCCATGCATCGTGACGTCGTGCAGAGGCTCGCACGAAAGTGCCCGGCTAGTGGCCCTGGAGACCTCCGGCGCTGAGTGACACTGCTCTTGACATAGCCATCGCGTGACAGTGTGCATAGCCGAGGGAAGCCTCTAGGCTGGGCATATGGCCGTCTCAACGCTCCAGGAACTCCGACTCGACGCCTTCAAGAGCGTGCGCGACGGCGTCGTGCCTATTGGTCCAGTGACGCTGATTGTGGGACGGAACGGATCCGGGAAGTCGAATGTCCTCGATGGCTTAGCGGTGCTCTCGGCACTGGCAAGCGGGGCCGATGTCCGTGATGCGCTCGATGGGGGCCGGCTTGGGCCAGTAGTTCGAGGTGGATCCGAAGGTTGTGCCCCGCTAGGACAGGACTCATTTCGGATCGGCTGCGTCGCCGAAATATCAAACGAGCTTGTCCACCTTGAGCTTGAAATTCGAGTCAGGCCTGACGTTCAAATCCTGAGTGAGAGACTTTGGACTCTGCGCACATCAGGTAATCGCAAGGGTGAGCCACTCGAATACCTGAAGTCAGATCCGCCCACGCCTCACTCAGGAGATATTGTTGCGCGTTGGGACAACGGAAAACGTGGCACAAACCCGCCCGTGACTATGCGCGCCAACCAGCTCATGACCTCCCAAGTGGCAACGCGGGTACCTGCCACGACAATTGCCGGTAGGAGGGTTCACGAAGTTGCTGAGGGCATGCTGTCCGCGATATCTGGCGTATTTCTCCTTGATCCCATACCGCATCAGATGCGCGAGTATGTGCCCGAGAAGGATAGTCGGCTGCGTCGAACGGCAGACAACCTTTCCGCGGTAATCCGCCAGCTCCTTCGGGAGAGCGAGGCGCGGGCCGCCCTTCTCGAAATGACCGCTAATCTCTCCGAGGCCCAGATCTCAGACCTTTCCAGTGTCTCGAGCGAGTTGGGCGATGTCATGGTGACAGTGGAAGAGCTAATTGGCGGTGTCACTCAAGCTGTCCCGGCCCGCCTTATGAGCGATGGTACGTTGCGTTTTTTGGCGATCGCTGCTGCAATGCTTGACTCTCCCGAATCCTCGCATGGATCTTCCGAAGGTGGGCGTATTCTCGTCGTTGAGGAACTCGAGAACGGTCTGCACCCTTCCCAGGCGGCGCAACTACTGCAGCGGTTGAAAGCGGCCGCGATGGATCGTTCCGTGCGGACGATAGCTACAACCCACAGCCCGGCGATTCTTGACGCTCTCGACGGCGCTGATCACGCCTCGGTTGTTGTGGCTAGCCGAGATGAAGAGGGATGGAGTCGGATCACGCGACTCGTTGACTTTCCTGACTACATCGAAATCCTTGGCAAGGATTCTCTTGGAGCCAATGCAGTCCAAGATCGGCTCAGACCGGGATCTGTGGATACTGAGACCAAACGACGCAACCTTCGCTCATTGTTTGAGGACTAGGCGATGCCTCGACTAATTGACCTCGTAGATACTTCGGTGTTCGCTGCCCTAATTCAGGTTCCCGGGAGAGATGCGCGCCACAGTGAGGTTTTGGCTGAATTCGATCGTCGCATCGATGGTGGGGTGTCATTCATTCTTCCTGTTTCGACGATTATTGAGACGGGGAATCTGATCGCCAATGGCTCCGGAGACCGTAGGGCGGCTGCGAAACGGCTCTTGAATGCCTTGGAACTTGCGCGAAAGCAGAGTCCACCATGGACAATCAGAGATGTTCCGTGGGATTCTGCGTTTCTCGACCGTTTCGTGGCTGGAGATTCGACTGGTACAGATCTGCTAGGGCACCTCACTGCTGGTTCATTGGGAACCGGGGACATAGCGATTCTTGTCGAACGGGATTTGATTGAGGAAGGGCTTTCGAACACGCAAGTTCGGGTTTGGACCTTCGATAGGCAACTTCATTCCTACGGCCAGCGGTAACGGGTGACTTGACCTCTCAGATTGTCCGCGCGAGTGCTGTGTGAGGCTGCCTGCAGAAACGCCTCCTGGCCGAGAGTCATGTGGGAGGCGCTCGCTGGCTCGCTGATACTTGAGTGGCCGCAATTAATCGCGTGCGTGCAGCCCGGGAAGACTAGCGCGTGTTCGAACCTAGGGCGGCGTGCTGCCCTCGTTCTTCGAACAAGCTGCCAGGTGCTCTATCCTGCGCGCTACCCAGAGTGGTCCGGTAAGCACCTCGCGATAATCACTCATGACCTTCAGCATTCCGGCGGAGGCGTCGAGCCGCAGAACACGAGCACGAGACGCCTGGGCTCGGACTTCGGTCAACCTGCGACCGCCTACTTGTTCTCCGACACCCCATCGGCACCCGACGCGGAGCACGATACCGTCGCATACGCGCCCGTCGAGGTCTGCTCGGCGACCACGTCGCCGTCGACGGTGATCTTGCAGCTGACGGACCCGGTGTCCTCCGCGCCGTTCTGCGCCTGGAGGGAGTAGGAGGCGAAGTCGTACTGCTGACCGGCCTTGACGGTCAGCTCCTTGATGAAGGGGAGCGCCTGACCGGAGGACTGCTCGGTGCTGCTGCTGCCGGCCGAGTACGTGGAGTAGGTGATGGAGGCGTCGGCGGCGGTGCCGTTGACCTCGTAGACGATCGAGATCTCTTTGTTGGCGGCTTCGGATGACTTCGCTTCGGCGGTCTTGACGGCGTCACTGATGAGTCCGGCGAATCCGGCCGTGTAGGTGACCGCGAGGATGATGCTCAGGACGATCGCGACAGCCGAGATGATCGTTCCGGCGACGGCGAAGCCCTTCGTCCGGTTCTTCAGACACAGTGCGATGATGCCGAGCACGAGGCCGACGAGTCCGACGAACCCGGCGATGTAGTTCAGGATCGGGATGAACGCACCGATGAGCGCGAACCCACCGACGATGAGGGCGGCGATGCCGAGGCCGTTGCCGCGCTTTCCGGTCTTCACCGGGGCCGGGCCGGGCACCGGCAGCGGGTAGGGCTGGTTCTGGGCGGGCGGCTGATTCGAATACGACATGCGCGTGGTGCCTCTCTGCTGCGTTGCTTCCACCGTACCGAGGTCGGCGCCCTGGATCACTGCCGTCTTCGGTTCGTGGTCCATGCCGACAGCGAAAGGGGCGGGACATGTCAGCCCCGCCCCTTCGCTTGCCGGCCCCAGTCGCTACCGGCTCGCGTCGCGGACGAGGGCCGTGTCGACGAACTGCTCGAAGCGCACGATGAGTCCACCGCGGACGACGAAGTGGTGGGCCACCCGGGCGTTCAGCTCCTTACCCGTGCCGCGGTGCGTCGCCGTGTACCGCGCGAGTACGACGACGTTCTCGCCGTCGACCACGTAGGTGTCGTCGTGCGCGGTCCAGTCGGACCAGTCCGCGCCGAGTCGTTCCATCACGTTGCTCGTGACGCCCTCCGGCGTCCGGTACGTGCCGGCGAGCGGGAAGCCGGCCATCTCGGTCCACTCGACGTCGGGCGCGAGGGTCGCCCGCAGTGCGTCGAGGTCGCCGGCGGCGGAGGTGAGGTACTGCCTCCGCACGACGTCGCGTGCTGCCGAGGACGGCTCGGTCGTGGTGGTCTCGTTCAGCCCCATGTCATCTCACCCTTCGCGACCTTCGGCCCGATCTGGGCGGCGATGAGCATGCCCGAGGACGGGTACTGCTCGACGAGCGCCTGCGTCGCGGCCGCGCCATCAGCGGACGCTGCGACGATCGTCTCGAACGCCTGCAGATACGAGCGCGTGTAGTCGATGGCGGTCGCGTCGTTCGCGGTGTCGGGGAGGCGGTGACCGGCGATCACGAGCTGCGGGTCGAGGGCCTGCATCTCATCGAGGAGCTCGATCCACGCTGCGCGGAGTTCCGGCGTCGCCGTGTCGGCGGTCCACACGTGCTCCTGCTGGAAGAGGAGGACGCCACCGAGGATGGCGCGGTGCTCCGCGTTCCAGAGGTACTGGCGGTCCGGGAGGGCGGCTGAAGCGCCCTTGAGTTCGAGGCGCTGGCCGTCGACGAAGAGTGCGTCGCCGCTGAGCGGGGTGAGGGGGACGAGTCGGGTGGGCAGGTTGGCGCCGAGGGAGGCCCAGGCGGTCAGCTTGCCCTCGAAGGACGCGTTGATGTGCTCGATGACGACGGGGGTGGCGACGAGTGCTGCGTCGGGGAAGGCGTCTGCGACGACCTCGAGGCCGAAGTAGAAGTCGGGGTCGGCGTGGCTGACGAACACCGTGGTGAGTGTCTTGCCGGAGTCGAGGATGGCCGCGACGAGGCGGTGGCCGTCGGCGCGGGTGAAACCGGCGTCGACGAGGAGCGCCTCGGTTTCGCCGGTCACGAGGACGGCGGACTTGTCGGTTCAGTGGATCCACACCGTCCCGCAGGCCGAGGCACACCTGGAGAAGGGGCTCTTCGCGAATCAGAACAGTGCCTGCAAGCTGCGCCAGGAGTTCACGCTCGAACGGCTCGCTCAACACTTCGACGTTCAAGGCGAAGTGGAGAGGTCTCGGTCGAGATATACCCGCCTCTGTCGACCCGATGTTCGGCAGCCTCATGTGGGTCGGCTGATGCTCCACATGCTCGCCACCTTGGCCGAGTACGAACGCGAGCTCACCGTCGAACGCGTCAACGCCGGCATCGCCGCGGCGTGCGAATCGGGCACCCGGTTCGGGCGCCCGCCCGTGACCCGCGAGATCATCGCCGAGAAGCTCGCCTTCGTCGCCGAGGCACGTAGCCGCGGACGCACAGCCGCGCTCGTCGGCTGGAGCCGCGCAACGCTCTACCGACATCAATCTGAGACCCGAAGAAGGGTCCCATCGCCTTGAACATGGGGCTGCCGGGGCTTCCACCCCTCGCCAAAGTCGGGATACAGATCTACATTCTGTAGCTGGTGGATAAGCTTGACCCGCGTGAAGATTTCGGCTGAGGGTCGAGCCGACATGCGCGAAGATCTGCTGGTTCTTCCCAGGCCTGTAGCGTGCACGAGAATAGGAAACACCCATGGCGAGACTGAGTCTCAAAGCCGTCGAAGAGCGCGTTGCTCCGCTTGCCAGTCGTGAGACCTACGACCGGGAGTTCATCTTCGATCTGCTCCTCGCGTTCGGGAAACCGCAGGGCAACGTCACCCGCCTGCGCAACGGTGCACTGAACGTCGCCGCGGATCCTATTTTCGAAGTCGCGCAGAAGAACACGGTCTACTTCAAGGAGACCACCGGAGACCTACTAGCGGTCATCGAGGAGCTCAAGTCCTCGCCTGCAGTCGTCCGATTCAGCACACGCTTCGTCATCGTGACCGACTACGTCGATCTCATCGCGACAGATTCGAAGACCGGCCAGATGATCGGGTTCCCGATCCGCGAGATCGACCAGCACTTCACTTTTTTCCTGCCGTGGGCAGGCATGGAGAAGGCTCAGTACGTCGCCGAAGCTCACGCCGACGTCAAAGCTGCTGAGCGCATGGGCAGGCTCTTCGACGAGCTGCTGCACGCGAACCCCGGGCTTTTTGATGACGACCGCGGCCGGCACGCACTCAACATCTTCTTCACACGCCTGCTGTTCTGCTTCTTCGCCGAGGACACAGGGATCTTTAAGGAGAACCAATTCACGAACTCCGTCGGCTCGCACACTCAGTCCGACGGATCAGACACGGCCGAGTTCTTGACAGACATGTTCGCCGCGCTTGACACCGAGAACCCGAAGGCAAAGCCGAAGCACCTCGCAGATTTTCCCTACGTCAATGGTCGTCTCTTCGCGATGACCGATGAGCATGTGGTGCCGCGGTTCACCAAGACGGCTCGCGAGGAGCTGATCTCGTCGGGCATGCTCATATGGCGCGAGATCAACCCCGATATCTTCGGCTCGATGTTCCAAGCGATCGTCACACCCGGCAAACGCAGTGACCTGGGTCAGCACTACACGTCGGTGCCGAACATCCTCAAGACCATCGAGCCATTGTTCCTCGACGCTCTGAAGGCGGAGCTCGATGCGGCGTATGACAGCGAGCGTCGTCTCGTACGCCTTCTGGACCGGATAGCCGACATTAAAGTCTTCGACCCGGCATGTGGGTCCGGCAATTTCCTCGTCATCGCGTACAAGGAACTGCGCAAGCTCGAACACGCGATCCTCGGGCGGCTCGCCGAGCTCAGCTCGACGTACCAGGTGCTGTGGGCTGATTCAAGAATCAGCATCGAGAACTTCTATGGCATCGAGATCGATGATTTCGCCACCGAGGTCGCCGTCTTGTCTCTGTGGATCGCGAAGCACCAGATGAACAGCGAATTCCGGGCGAGGTTCGGCGTCTCGATCCCGTTGATCCCGCTCAAGGAAGCCGGTCAGATCCGCGCGGGGAACGCGACGCGCGTCGACTGGAACGAAGTATGCCCGAACGACGACAAGTCTGAGATCTACTTGATCGGAAATCCTCCTTATGTCGGGGCGAAGACCCAAACGAAGGAACAGAAGATCGACTACGACTTCGTGTTCGAGGGTCGCTCATATTCGAAGAATCTCGACTACATCGCCCTGTGGTTTGTTAAGGGTGCCGATTACATAGAGGGTACGTCGGCGGCGCTCGCCTTCGTCACGACAAACTCGGTCGCCCAGGGTGAACATGTCGCTCTCATGTTCCCGATGATCTTCGCAAAGGGCATCGAGATTGGCTTCGCCTATACCTCCTTCAAGTGGGAGAACAATGCGAAACGCAATGCCGGCGTGACCGTCGCGGTGATCGGGTTGCGGAATAGGTCCTCAGGCCCGAAATACATCTACACCGATGACCTGCAGATCGCCGCGACGAACATCAACGGCTACCTCGCTGACGGCGAAAACGTGTTCGTGGACAAGCGGGCGAAGCCGTTGTCGATGGTCCCCACGATGTCGTTTGGCAGCATGCCCAACGACAAAGGGGCCCTCATTCTGAGCCCCGAGGAACGGAACAAGCTCCTTGACGCGGATCCGCAGGCAGAACGCTTCGTCAAGAAATTCGTGGGCGCTTTCGAATTTATCTCAGATATCGACCGGTTCACACTGTGGATCGACAACGTGGATGTTGGAGATGCCACGGCAATACCGGAGATTGCGGCTCGGATTGAACGAGTCAGGGCTTCCCGCTCAAGCAGTGAGCGAGCATCAACTAAGAAACTTGCCGCTGTGCCACACCGATTCGGAGAGGTTCGCTACAAGCCCACTGATTCGATCATCGTGCCACGCGTGTCATCGGAGCGGCGTCCCTACATGCCGATGGGATTCCTCGGCCCTGACACCGTCATCTCTGATGCAGCGTTCGCGATCTACGACGCAGAGCCGTGGCTGTTCGCGCTTCTGAACTCGGCGATGCACATGGCATGGACGCGAGCTGTCGGTGGCCGGATGAAAACCGACTACCGATATTCAAATACCATTGTCTACAATAACTTCCCTGTACCACCGCTCTCGGAGTCGAGTAGAGAAAAGCTCACGGTCGCCGCCCTGCGAGTCCTCGACGTCCGCGAGTATCATTGTGAACAGACCTTGGCTGAGCTCTACGACCCGGACAAGATGCCGAAAGATCTTCGCGCGGCTCACGCTGAGGTCGATGCGCTCGTAGACTCGATTTACTCGAAGAAGACCTATGAGACCGACGAGCAGCGTCTCTCGGACCTGTTCGCGATGTTTGAGCGTATGACCGCTGCGGAGACCGCGAAAGCTCCAACGAAGAAAACCAGAGCTCCGAGGAAGGCGGCATCGAAGTGAATGCGATTACCAAGCCCGTCAACGTCGTTGACGTCACATACGCACAAACGAAGGCCTCGGTGCATACTGACGAGCTCGGTATGCGCGAAATGCAACAGCGTGTATTCGCGAAGCGTGATGCTCAGCACTTGCTCGTGAAGGCCCCGCCAGCGTCCGGGAAGTCGCGTGCACTCATGTTCGTCGCGCTTGACAAGCTCTACAACCAGGGCCGCGAGAAGGTCATTGTCGCGGTACCGGAGCGTTCAATCGGTGCCTCGTTCGCGTCGACGACTCTAACGGATTTCGGTTTCTGGGCAGACTGGGAGGTCAACGACGCCAACAATCTCTGCGACGCAGGCTCATCGGCCGGCAAGGTCAGCGCGTTCATCAGGTTTCTAGAAGGGCGCGATGCGGTGCTCGTGTGCACGCACGCGACACTGCGCTTCGCCTTCGAGAAGCTCGCCCCCGAGGCGTTCAACGGCACCGTGCTCGCGATCGACGAGTTCCATCATGTCTCTGCGGACACCGAAACCTCTCGGCTCGGCGCGTTGCTGCGCGACGTGATGAACGGTTCCGACGTGCACATCGTCGCGATGACCGGCTCCTACTTCCGGGGTGACTCGGTGCCAGTTCTTGCACCCGAGGATGAAGCGAAATTCACACCTGTCACGTTCAACTATTACGACCAGCTCAACGGGTACGAGTACCTGCGCTCCCTTGGTATCGGCCACCACTTCTATCAGGGCCGCTACACCGAGGCGATCCACGAAGTGCTGAACCTCGACAAGAAGACGCTCGTGCACATCCCGAGCGTCAACGCCGCCGAATCGACGAAAGACAAGATCGAAGAGGTCGGGTTCATCATCGATGCCATCGGGCGGGTCGAGGCAACAGACCCCGACACGGGCATCATCAGCGTGCGCCGCACCGACACCGGCACGCTCGTGCGGGTCGCGGACCTCGTCGACGATACCAACCCGAAAAAGCGCGGCGACACCCTCCACTACCTCGCACACACCGCATCGGAACAACGTGACGCGGTCGACATCATCATCGCTCTCGGCATGGCGAAGGAAGGTTTCGACTGGCCCTTCGCGGAGCACGCGCTGACCGTCGGGTATCGGGCCTCGCTCACCGAGGTCATCCAAATCATCGGCCGAGTGACCCGGGACAGTATGGGCAAGGAGCATGCCCAGTTCACGAACCTCATCGCTGAGCCCGACGCATCACAGGGCGAGGTCAAGGTTTCAGTGAACAACATGCTGAAAGCGATCACGGCCTCCCTGCTCATGGAGCAGGTGCTCGCGCAAAACTTCACGTTCAAGACGAAGAAGTTCGGCGACGACGAACCCGCGAAGAAGGGCGAGCTGAAGATTAAGGGCTTCAAGGAGCCCACGAGCGGGCGCGTGAAGCAGATCGTCGCGACGGACCTCAACGACCTCAAGGCAACCATCCTGCAGGACGACACATTCGCGCGCGCTGCGGCCGGCTCGATCGACGCCGAGACGACCAACAAGATACTGATCCCCAAGATTATCCGTGAGAAGTACCCAGAACTGGACGAGACGCAGGTTGAAGAAGTCCGCCAGCAGGTCGTCGTTGACTCGGTCATTAAGAACAGCGAAGTCCGCGAGGTCGGCGATAAGCGCTTCATCAAGATGGCCGAGAAGTTCGTCAATATCGATGACATCAACATCAACCTCATCGACTCCGTCAATCCGTTCCAGCGGGCCTTCGAGGTGTTGTCAAAGTCGGTCACGCCTTCGGTGCTTCGGATCATCCAGGACACGATTGCAGCGACGAAGATCGAGTTCACAGACGACGAGGCGTTGGCGCTGGTGACCACGATCAAGACGTGGCGACAGGTGAACGGTAAGATCCCGGACATACGGTCTGAGGACCCGACAGAGAAGCGGCTGGCCACAGCGCTGCTGTATCTGCGGAGGCGCACCGCTGAGCGCAAGGCCGAGCAACGTGAAACCGAGACGGTGGAGCGGTCATGACGCAAGTTAGCTCCACGGACGACGAGAACACTGTCCTCACGCTCGACGACATCCTCGATGACGATCTGTTCACCGCTGCCGAGAAATCGAAGCAGCTCACGTCGTCGGACCGGCTCGAGCGGGCGTTCCTCGAGATAGCTGAGTTTCGTCGCGCGGAGGGGCGGCTTCCGAGTTCGCAGACGCGCGAGATCGCCGAACGGAAGCTCGGAGCACGGCTCGATGGGTTCCTCGCCAGTGACGAGAAGGCGTCCGCAGTCAGGCACCTCGATGAGTTCGGTCTACTCACAGCACCGGCAGGGCCGTCGTCGCTCGATGAACTGCTCGAAGGCGATGACCTCGACGGCCTCCTGGGCGATGAAACCGGGATCCTGGACGTGTCCGGTCTGCCGGTGATCAAGCGTCCCGAGTCACCGGAATCGGTCGCACAGCGTGTTAAGTCTGAAGACTTCGCGATGTTCGAGCCGTTATTCAAAGCCAAACACGCTGAGCTCGCCGAGGGCACGTTCGAGCTCAGGACTTTCACTGGCATGGACCTCATCCGCGAAGGTGTGTTCTTCATTCTCAGCGGCGTCATGTGTTTTGTCGCCGAGGTTGGCGACGATGTGGACCTCGTCGTGGGCGGCAAGCAGAAAAAAAAGCAACGGCTGCGCGTCGTGTTTGAGAACGGCACCGAATCGGCGATGTACAGGCAAAGCCTCATGACACGCATGTACGAGGCACAGGGACAGGTCCTGGCCCGCACCGGGATCGACGCGAGCGAAATCCTCGATGCCGATGTCGAGAGTGGCCACATCTATGTCCTACAGTCCATGAGCACTGACCCACTGATTTCAAACTTGACGGATCTGCACAAAATCGGGTTCTCAACCACAAGTGTCGAACAGCGCGTCAAGGGCGCCCAGACCTCGCCGACCTACCTCATGGCGCCGGTCAAGATTGTCGCGGACTACCGCCTCTACAATGTCAAGGCCTCAGCGCTCGAGCATCTACTGCACCGCGTGTTCGCAGACGTCCGACTGGACCTGACACAGGTCGACAGAAAGGGTCGAAATTACGATCCGTCCGAGTGGTTCGTCGTGCCGCTCAACGTGATCCACACCGCTGTGGCGATGATCATGTCCGGTGAGATCACCGAGCACATCTATGATCAGGCGCAGCAGCGCCTGGTCGAGAGTAGCTAATCAGACACTATATTCGCTCGCATGGTTATCTCGCGGTGTCGTTCGAGACGCCCACCCGACAACTGATCCGCGAGGTTGACTCTTCAAGCTGCCGCCGTTTAAAGCGTTCACTCCCGATCAGGGCATGGCGGTGGAAGGCATGCTCGAAGGGCTCTTTGAAGAGCTCGCAAGTTTTGAGCGAAGCACCGCGATTGTGCAGGGCGATCCCGGCACTGGTAAGAACATCTACACGGTGCTACTGACGCGCGGTATCCGCGGGATGTACGTATACGTGAGCGATCCCGACCTCCGGGCGCACCTCAGGAGTTTCTTGTCGTCGCAGTTCGAGGCCGGATCGCAATGACGGCAAGGCGAACCCGAAGCTGGACTCCGCGTTAGTGATTCGGTTGTAGTGCATGGAACGAATCGCCACGGCGGACGACGACGGTGATGTCGAGGCTTGTCATCAACTGCAGGAGCTCTCGCTCCGGGTGGCCCGGTAGAAGGATGACCGGGGTAACGGTGTAGCCAGCGCGGCGCGCGACATGCGCGTAGTCAAGAACCTGGCCAATGGCGGTCCTCACGTATGCGCGCCCGGAAGACTTCTTCGCTTCGACGATCCAGCCATTGGACTCGACGTATAGATCAGGCTCGATTGTGGACGACTCCGTGGGAAGCGTGAGTCGCTTGATGACGTGTCCTTGACTCTCGAGCCAACGGCCGAAGTCGGCCTGCAGCTCGAATTCGACCCGCGAAACCACTCGTTCGCCGGTTGTGACCAGCTCATCCTGGGCGACGACTATGTCAGAGTGATTCGGCGGCGTCCAGTCGGTGATCGTGGCACTTGCCGGGCGCTCGCCGCCATACGGCGGGAGGAGCGTGGTATCGGCATCGACGGGCACGAGATTGAAGATGATCCCGGACCGAGGGGCACCGCTCGCATCGGGGATTGTCTCCATTCGATAGACAGGCTCACCCGTTGTGAACGCGCCGACGTAGGTTGCCATCGTCCCGCTCGTCCGAAACAAACGGATGGTCTTGCCATCGGCAGCTGCATCGCGCAGAGCTTTGTTTCCGCGGAGAAACTCGTGGTGTCCTTCTTGCCCCTCGCCCGTGTACGAATAGGAGCCGTCCTCACGTAGCCCCTCGAACCGGTCGTAGCCGAACTTCGCGCCCTCCTTGGGGTCGGTGAAGATCAGAATGGCGGGGATGCTCTTCGGAGTCGAGATTCCGCCTTGCTGCTGACCACGAAAGGCATCATGGATCTCGCGGCGACGGACTGTGTCGCCGACCTCGAGCGTCCACTGACGTTCCTTGCTGGCCTCGCTTGCGGGAAGACGTGAACGCACTGCGTCGGCTTGCTCCTCGCTGAGCTCCCAGCGCGTCGTCCCGGTTGGAAGCGTGCCGTACAGCTCCCGGAGGACGTTGCGAATGCGTTTCTGATCCACCTGGAGCTCGAGGGAGAGACTTGCAGGTGTGATGAGCGGCATGAGCCGACACTAGCGGCCAGGTGTTGCCTATCGAGTGAATGGCCAACTCTTGTTGGGCAAGTGACCGTCAGTTGCGATGGGTCGGGAAGCTCGCGAGGCAGTGGTGTCCCCAGTGTTCGTTAGGGTTCGTACAGGCGCGCCCGGCAGACTTCCTGGGGTCGCGGCGACAACATCTCACTGTCGCGACCGACGCCACAGGGTGTAGTTCTGTCGCGGCCATCTGATGGACGAGGTCCGCGCTCGATTCCAACGCACCACCCCGATGAAAGGCCCACACGTGGACGCTTCTGAACTCAACTCCGCCGTCGGCCAGGGGCTCGAGCAGCTCGGGTTGGGGCTTCGCCCCATCGTCGAGGGTGCGTTTGCCGAGTCAGTGCCCGGGGTCGAGTGGACTCGGATCATCGAGGAGAAGGACCGCGCAGCCGGGGGCGGACATGGGCGGTACTCGGTGACCGACGTGTCACTCATGCTTCGGGCGATGACCGAGCGGATCGGAGAACTGGGGTACCCGTTCGACCGCGTGTTGTCGCGGAGCGCTCGCGGGTACGCGAGTGAGCTTCGGGAGGTTCGGAATGCTTGGGCCCACAACGCCGGGTTCACGGAGCAGACGGCGTATCGGGCGTTGGATTCGATGCAGTTGCTGTTGGAGAGTGTTGGGGCTGCGGAGCAGGCTGCAGTTGTGGGGGCGTTGAAGGGGCGGGTGTTGAGCCCTTCGACAAGCTCAGGGACCGAGGGGGTTGCGTTGGCCGAGACGGAGAGCGGTGGGGAGATGGGCCCTTCGACAGGCTCAGGGACCGACGGGGTTGCGTTGGCAGGGACGGGGCGCGTTGGCGAGATGAGCCATTCGACAGGCTCAGGGACCGGAGCGGTTGCGTCGACAGGGTTGGCCAGCGAGTGCGAAGCGGAAGATGGGCAGAGCGCCGCAGGCTCCATTTCCGTTGACGGCGCCGCAGGCTCCTTGGTCGCCGAAGGCGCAGCCCCCTCTTCCGTCTCCATCCGCGTCAGCGCGACGCCGACGCTCAGTTACGCGATGGCGCACTGCAGCATCGCGGTGATCGACGAGATCGTCCTCGAGAACCACGGTGGGGAACGCCGGGCGGCGTCCGTCGAGATCGACGTCGTCACCGCCGACGGCGCCCTCGCCGACACCAAGGTGCTCCTCGCCGACCTCGGCGAAGACCGCACCACCCTCCTCCGCAGCCCTGAGGTCCTCCTCGACCCACGCCGCATGCTCCTCGTCGAAGAACAGCGCCCCGGCGTCATCCGCGTCACCGTGCGCGACGCCGCCGGCACCCAGCTCGGTACCGTCGAGAGCCCCGTCACCGTGCTCGCGTCCAATCAGTGGATCGCCGCACCAGTGCAGCTCGGCCTCGAGCTCCTCGCCGCCCACGTGCAGCCCAACGCCCTCGTCGTCAGCGAGCTCATGCTCGAAGTCTCCGACCTCCTCGACCAGCAGACCGGCAACAGCTCCCTCGCCACCTACCAACTCGACGACCCCGCCCGCATCGACGCCATCGTCGCCGCCGTCTGGGACGCCGCCCGCGCCCGCGACATCCGCTACGCCGAACCGCCCGCCAGCTGGGGCCAGAGCGGCCAGAAGGTCCGCACCCCCGAGGAAGTCCTCACCAGCCACCTCGGCACCTGCCTCGACACGACGATCCTCCTCGCGTCCGTCCTCGAAGCCATCGGCATCCACCCCCTGCTCTGGCTGCTCAAGGACCACATCTTCCTCGGCTACTGGCGAGTCCAGACCACCCTCGACGTCGTCGCCAGCACCGACGTCTCCGAAGCCGTCAACTCCCTCGGACTCGGCCGCATCGGCGTCGTCGAGACCACCATGCTCACCGGCACCTCCGCCACCTTCGCCGAGGCCTCCCGCCGGCCCCACACCGACCACCTCGCCGGCTCACTCGACGACTTCATCGGCGTCACCGACGTCGTCCAGGCCCGCCTCCGCAAGATCTACCCGCTGCCCAGCCGCCGCGTAGGCGCCGAGGGCGAACCCGTCGTCACCCTCTACCAGGCACCCGAAGCCCGCGCCCTCACGCAGGACGCCCCGGCCACCGCCGAATCCACCGCCGCGGGCCACGGCCCCGACGTCCCGAAGCGCGTCTCCACCTGGAAGAACGCCCTCCTCGACCTCAGCCTCCGCAACAAGCTCATCAACTACACCGACCGTTCCGGCTTCGAGCTCGCCGTCCCCGGCCCGGCCCTCGGACGCCTCGAGGACAGCATCAACCACGGCACCCCGCTCACCCTCGTCGCCTCCGACAGCGTCGCGACGATCGACCAGCAGCGCGGCATCCGCTTCGGCCGCGACCTCGCCGAAAGCGACCGCATCACCTTCCTCGAGGACAAGAAAAGCGCCTTCATCGACGTCACCGAGGCCGCCTACCCGACGAAGCTCCGCGCCCTCGCCTACAAGGCCAAGACGATCGTCGAGGAGACCGGCGCCAACAACCTCTACCTCGCGTTCGGCATGCTGAGCTGGCGCTTCGGCGACCGCGACCTCCGCTCACCGCTCGTGCTCGTGCCCGTCACGCTCACGACCACGAGCCGCGGCTCCTCCTACCGCCTCACCCTCGACGAGTCGGGTTCCTCCACACCCAACTACTGCCTGCTCGAGAAGCTGCGGCTGAGCTTCGGGCTCGAGATCCCCGGACTCGCCAACCCCGTCGAGGACGGCTCCGGCATCGACCTCCCGGCCGCGTTCACCGCCGTGCGCCAGGCGATCCTCGACGCCGGCCTCCCGTTCCGTGTGGAGGAGACGGCGTCGCTGTCGATCCTCCAGTTCGCGAAGTACCGGCTGTGGAAGGACCTCGACGAGAACTGGGAGACCCTCGCGTCCAACAGCCTCGTCGACCACCTCATCAACTCGCCGCTCGAGGCCTACGCCGACCCCACGCCCGCGCAGACCGACACCGACCTCGACCGCCTCGGCCTCGACTGCCCGGTCGCCGCCGACTCCTCGCAGCTCGACGCCGTCGCCGAAGCGGTCGCAGGCCGCACCTTCGTGCTCGAAGGCCCGCCCGGCACCGGCAAGTCGCAGACCATCACCAACCTGCTCGCCCGCTCGCTCGCCGAGGGCAAGAAGGTCCTCTTCGTCGCCGAGAAGCGTGCGGCGCTCAACGTCGTCAAGCAGCGACTCGAAGACGTCGGACTCGGCACGTTCTCGCTGGACCTCCACGACAAGGGTGCGCGGCCAAACGTCGTCCGCGCGCAGATCAAGACCGGCCTCGACCTCCGCATCAAGGCCGACATCGACGCGCTGAGCACCAACCGCGAGCTGTCGGAGTCCGGCCTCCGCACCCTCACCCGCTACGCCGACCGCCTCCACGAGGTCAACGCCGCCGGCTTCTCCCTGTACTCCGCACGGAGTCGCCTGCTCGCGATGGACCACGACCTCGTCCCGATGGCGATCCCCGAGCAGCTCGTCGCCGCCGGCACGCCCGAGGCCTTCGAGGAGCTGCGGCAGGTGTTCCGCGACCTCCCCGAGCGTTCCGACCTCGCCCGCCCGAGCACGACCCACCCGTGGGCGTTCCTCGACGGTCCGTCGGCTCCCGGGCTCGACGCCGCGACCGTGCAGCATGCTGGCCGAGCGCTGGACGCAGCTCTGGCGACGACGCTCGACGCCGGCCTCCCGATGGACGCCCTGCGTCTCGCGACGCGCCCCGACCTCCTCGGCCTCTGGTCGACCGCGGTCGCCGCACCACGCCTGCCGATCGGCGCGCTCATGGCCGGGACTCGGCCTGAGGACTTCGTCCGGCTCGACGACGCCCTCGCCGCCGCCGAACAGCTCCGCGACGCCCAGGCCGAGTGGCGCTCGACCTTCACGCCCACCATCCTCGATCGCGACATCGCCGGCCCCCTCCACGCCGCTGAGCAGGCCGCGGCGTCGAGCTTCTTCGGTCGCAAGAAGCGGCTCCGGGCAGCGCTCGCCCAGCTGAGTGACGTCCTCGCCGTCGACGCGACCTCGTTCAAGGTCAAGCAGCTTGTCCCGCAGCTCACCGAGGCGAAGGCGGCGCAGGACCGTCTCGTCCAGCTCCGCGGCACGCTCCGGTCCACCGCCCTGCCGCTCGTCGGCGACCGCTGGAACCCGCTCGTCGAGCCGACCCAGCCCGTCCGCGAACTCCTCGGCTGGTACCGCTGGCTCTCGGAGGGCTTCCGCCTGCCGGGCACGCCCGATGACGCGTTCATCACCGCGGTCCGCGACCACTACGCCACGACCCAGCCGTCGCAGCAGGCAGCCCAGGCGCTGACGACGCTCGCGAGCACCTGGAGCGACTTCCTGCGCACCGCGTCCGTCAGCTCCGAGCGCCTGTCGGCGTGGTCGGGTGGCGAGGGCTTCCTGCAGGCCTGGTGGTCGACGCGCGACGCCCGCCGTCTCGACGCCGCCGAGCCCGTCGTCCTCGAACGCTGGCTCGACCTCGTGCGGGTCGTTGAACCGCTCCGCACCCACGGACTCGACGACGTCCGCGCCGCGATCCTCGCCGGTCGCATCGAGACCGAGGACGCGACACTCGCCTTCGAGAAGGGCCTCGCGCAGGCGTCGATCGACGAGCGCGAGCGCACCACCACGCTCGACGCCTTCGACGCCACCGCCCACAACCGCAGCGTCACCCGCTTCACCACGAGCGTGAAGGCCGTGCGTGAGGAGCTGCCGCGGGCGATCCCGGCGTCGGTACTCGGCCTGCGGACGTTCAGTTCGCAGTCGGAGAGCGGTCAGGTCGGCGGGTTGCGTCGGCAGATCGACCGGCAGCGCGGCGGCATGAGCGTCCGCGCACTGCTCGAGAACTTCGGCGAGCTCATCACGCAGATCATGCCCTGCACGCTCGCGAGCCCGGAGTCGGTCGCGCGGTTCTTCCCCGCCGCCGCCGAGCTGTTCGACATCGTCGTGTTCGACGAGGCGTCGCAGATCCGCGTCGCCGACGCGATCGGGGCGATGGGGCGTTCGCGCTCGGTCGTGGTCGTGGGCGACAGCAAGCAGATGCCGCCGACGACGTTCGCCGAGGCCGGCGCGACGATCGACGACGACGCCGACTTCACGAGCGAGGTGTTGCAGGACGAGGAGTCGATCCTCTCCGAGTGTGTGCAGGCGCGGGTGCCGAGCAAGTGGCTGTCGTGGCACTACCGTAGCCAGGACGAGTCGCTCATCGCGTTCTCGAACCATCACTACTACGACAGCCAGTTGTCGTCGTTCCCGGCGCCGTTCGCGGGCGCGGGCGACGGTGGGGTGGCCGGTCACGGGCTGGCGTTCGTGCGACTCGACGGGCAGTTCGAGCGTGGCGGTCGCGGCAGGTCGCTGCGGACCAACCCGGTGGAGGCGCAGGCGATCGTCGAGGAGATCTCGCGTCGCTTCGAGGCTTCACCGGACGAGACGCCGTCGCTCGGGGTCATCACGTTCAACGCGCAGCAGCGGACGTTGATCGAGGATCTGCTGCGTGACAGTGTCGACCCGCGGATCGCGCTGGCGCTCGATGAGCAGGACGGTCTCTTCGTCAAGAATCTCGAGAACGTGCAGGGCGACGAGCGCGACACGATCCTGTTCTCGATCGCGTTCAGTGCGAACGAGAGGGGCGTGATCCCGTTGAACTTCGGGCCGCTCACGCGTGCGGGTGGCGAGCGGCGGTTGAACGTGGCTGTGACGCGGGCTCGGCGACAGGTGGTGTTGTTCGCGAGCTTCGACCCCTCGGAGTTGCGGGCGGAGCAGACCTCGTCGATCGGCATCAAGCACCTGAAGGCGTATCTGGAGCTGGCTCAGCGGGGGAGCGAGGCCGCGGGTGAGGATGGTCGTCGTCAGGCGATCATCGACCGCCACCGCGACGAGATCGCCGACGAGCTCCGATACGCCGGGCATGCCGTGCGGACGGACGTCGGTCTGTCGGACTTCCGCGTCGACATCAGTATCGCGACCGAGGCGGAGCCCGACAGGCCGCTGGTGGCCGTACTGCTCGACGGGGCGTCGTGGCGTGAGCGTCGGACGGTCGCGGACCGTGACGGACTGCCGATCGAGGTGCTGAGCGGCCTGATGCGGTGGCCGGGCGTCGAGCGCGTGTGGTTGCCGGAGTGGCTGCACCACCGCGAGGAGGTGCTGGACCGGCTGGTCGCGGCGGTGGAGGCTGCTGCCGAGCGGGTGGCTGCGGGGAGTGCAGCGGCGGAAGCGTCGGCTGGTGCGGAGTCGGATGCGGCCGATGCGTCGGCTACCGATGATGCGGACGTCACTGGCGAGGATTCGGATGCGCCCGCGGCCGCTCGCAGCGCCCGAGTGCGGGAGTGGTCGGAGCGGCTGGCGTCACTGGAGACCCTGTCGGAGTTCCGCGACCGCAAGGTCGGTTCGGCGCAGTCCCTCGAGGCGGTGCCGGTGGCGGACACCTCCGCGCGCCACCCGGAGTTGTCCGAGTATCAGCCCTGGGATGCACCCACGCTGGGCGGGATCGAGGTGCTCGATCGCTTGCCGGGGCGTCAGTCGGTCGTCGCGGTGCAGGGTGCGATCCGTGCTGCGGTTGAGGCCGAGGGGCCGATCCACGTGTCGCGTCTGGCGAAGCTGGTCGCGGGTGCGTTCGGTCTCGACCGGGTGGTGGGTTCGCGGGCGAAGTCCATCCTCGACAAGGTCCCGGCCGAATTGCTGGGCCGCTCCGACGAACCGTTCGCCTGGCCGACGTCGATCGACCCACTCACCTGGCGCGGAGCGCGGCAGTCGTCGGCCGAAGCGGCTCGTGCGATCGAGCACATCTCCCTGGTGGAGATCGCGAACGCGATGGCGATCGCAGCGGAGGAGTCCGCCGGCCTCTCGCCCGACGAACTCCGCCGCGAGACCCTTGCGATCTTCGGTGGCAAGCGCGTCACCGCCGCGATCGGGTCGCGCCTCGACGAAGCCCTCGAGTTCGGGCTGGCCTCGGGGAGGTTGGCGCGAAGCGGAGAGACGATCGTTTCGAGGCTTTAATTGGAGCGCGGTCGCGGGTGATTCAGTTAGTCGAACCCGCGTAGGTCGCGCGGACGTCCGCGAGCGTCCGGGACAGAGCGAGGTCTACCGCCCAGAAGTTCCAACCCGCGACAGTTCCGCCGCCTTGTATGCACCGTCACGTGTCGGTCACGCTCCGACGAGTCGTCTCACCGCGTGGGAGCACCGCCCTCGGAACACGCCCCTCGTTCGGCGTTTTGTTCCGTCGGCGCGGCATCACGCTCTCGCGTCGGTGGACCTGATCGCGCAGCGATGATCGCCAGGAGCGTCAGTGCCCCAGCCATGGCGATACCAATTCCGGGGGTGCCGTCTTCGCCGACTGAGCTCGTCAGGGCGAAGGCCGCGAAGATGATCGAGATGACGATCAGCATCCGCCTGATCTGTTCCGGAGACATCCTCATGACATCGCGTAGAACTGGTTCTCGAAACCCACCATGAACGTGCCACCGAGTGCGGGGCCGAGGGCGGTCACGACGGTTGCACGCACCGTCCACTTGATCGATTGGTACTCGGCATTGCGGAGGCCCGCGTAGTAGGCCTTCCGCGCTGCCTCGGTTCCCATCGCATGCGCGGACCCACCCATGGCGATCACGGCGATGATGATCGCGATGACGGGAACGGCTTGAGTATCGACGTCGCTCGGGCTGACGTCGACCACAGCCTCGTCTTCCGATACCTGTGTCGTGGCGCTCGACGAGTGAGCTGGATCCTCGTCGGTCAGCTGCGTCGCTCCCGCGCTCATTGCGCTGGTGATGGTCAGGGCTGCCGCCAGGCTGAGGCCCGTGCAGGTACTGATCATGCTGCGCTTCATCGTGTTCATGCTCACTCCCTTGACTTCATCGACCGATTTGGCCGTGGCAAGAATGTAGAATGTTAAATTCCATCTCGGAACCCCTCATTTCTGAGGACGCACGATCGCATCTCGGGGCGGATGCCAGAGACGCCACGTGTGGCTCATGCCACCAGCGCATTGACGGCATCTCTCCCCGCGCCAAGCGTCGATGAGATGTCCGGTGTCGGCCGACCGCAGCGAGGGAGGAGTCTGGTGAGTAGGCCCTGGTACATCTTCACGGCGGCCGTGGCTTGCACCATTCTGCTGACGTGGTTGGTCCAGACCGTTCTCTGGCAGGAGGTCCCGCCGCCGATGGTCAGCGCGGTCTATGCGGTGATTGTCCTTTCGGCCGGCCTGGGGTCCAAGATGCTCCGTGAACACCTCCTCGCGAAGGGTCGGGTCGACGAGTCGGCTGGTCTTGAGCGTGACCTATCGGTCACAGCCCGGGCCGGGAGCTTCAACGATCTCCTGCTCGTCTGCCTCGGGCTCGGCGGAATCTTCCTGCTCAGCGGCAACACCATCGCCGGGCTCGGGTGCATCGGCCTGGTCATCATCGCGATCGTCAGCGTCGAGATCTGGGCGGCGCTGCTCAGACGTCGTCAGCCCGCGACCCGCTGAGACTAGGATCCGCGACAACCTCGACCTTGAAGCCCGCCTCGTTCTCGAGCCAGCCCGCGTAGTGCTGCTCACCACCGGCGTGCGGATAGCGGTCCTGGTAGAGGGGCCGCCAGCCGTGCTCGGGGCCCGCCGACATGATCGCGTCGACGGCCTCCCGCGTGCCGCCACGGAACGCGAGATGGTTCACGCCCGGACGGCGCCGATCGTGCGACTCCGCGCTGAGGTTCGGCGACGCCGTCAGCGTGACGTAGGTGTCACCGGCCCCCCAGGACTCGCCGCCCGGCCATTCGCTCTCCATGGAGAACCCGATACGCGACAGCAGCCAGGCCCAGCTCGCACGCTCCGCCTCCACGTCCGCGAGCCACACCTCGACGTGATGCAGCCCGGGACCGGCCGGCGCCGCCGGACGCTCCCGCTGCAGCGCATCAGCTCCGTCCTGCAGTCGCTCCAGCGTCCCCGCCACCGCGACCCGAGCCAGCGCATGCGGACGCGCGAGCACGTCGATGTTGCGGGCGATCCGCACGTCCTCGAGCGGCACCAGCACCAGCCGCGGGTCGGCCCGCGGCGCCGTGTACCTCGGGAACAACGCCAGCAGCTCCCCGCCCACGATGAGCGACGCCGCCAGGTGGTAGTCGTTCACCCGATGCGCGCGGTGGAACCGCACGCCCGCCGTCGCCTCGACCACCCCGAGCGCGACGTCCGGCGCGAAGCCCGCGTGGGCGGCGATCCACGACTCGTCCGCCAATTCCACCGCGGACACCGATGACCGCCCGGCCAGCGGATGGTCCACCGACATCGCCACGTCGAACGGCTCGCTCAACAGCGTCGTCACCGACAGTTGCTCCGACGGCCACGGCTCGTCGTGGTCCATCCGGTGCGCGACGACGAGGTCGTACTGGTCGACGAGTTCGGCGAACTCGGGTTGCGCGACATCGTGCTCCCCGAACACCAGCGACGGGCCACCTTCAGCGTCCTCCAGCAATCCCGGCAGCAACGCCTGCCCGGCACTCTGGAACGCCGCCACCCGCACCCGTGCGCCGGCGTCGTCGCCGTATTCGCGCACCGTCTCGGCCGCACGGTCGATCAGCGTGTGCACCGTGCCCGCCATCTCGGCCAGCGCCATGCCGGCCTCGGTCAGGCGGATCTCGCGCCCCACCCGATACGTCAGCGCGACGCCAAGCTCACGATGCAGCGCGGCCAGCTGCTGCGAGACCGCCGGCGCCGTCACATGCAGGTGCCGTGCGACGGCCGCGATCGTGCCGCGCTCGGCCAGTTCGCGCATGATCCGCATCTGAGAGAGATTCATCAGCTCAAGCTAACTGGTCACGTGGAAACCCTCAATATTCATGACGGATCGATCTGACTACGTTGGTCACCAGGACAGCGCAAAGACGCCCGTCCGCGTCAGCCGATACCACCGGCCGCCGCCGCTCCCGCAGGAAGGAACGCCGTTGCTCGCCCTCTGGAAACGACCCGACACCGCCGGTTTCGAACTCATCGAGCGTGCGATGCCGGCCATGGGCTCCGACGACGTTCTCATCCGCGTCCACCGCACCGGCATCTGCGGCACCGACCTCCACATCGAGTCGTGGGACCCTTGGGCGGCCGGCGCGGTGGACGCCCCGCTCGTCCCCGGCCACGAGTTCTCCGGCGAAGTCGTCGAGGTCGGCAGCCGCGTCGAGGGGATCCCGGTCGGCGCAGCGGTCTCCGGCGAGGGGCACCTCGTCTGCGGAACGTGCCGCAACTGCCGCTCGGGCCGCCGTCACCTCTGCCGTCACACCCGCGGCCTCGGCGTCAACCTCGACGGCGCCTTCGCCGAGTACGTCGTCCTGCCGGCCACCAACGTCTGGGTCCACGGCGACCAGGTCACCCCCGACCTCGGTGCCCTGTTCGACCCCCTCGGCAACGCCGTCCACACGGCCCTCAGCTTCCCGATCCTCGGTGAGGACGTCCTCATCACCGGCTGCGGCCCCATCGGTCTCATGGCCATCGCCGTCTGCCGGGTCGCCGGGGCGCGCAACATCGTCGCGACCGACGTCGTCGCCGACCGCCTCGAGAAGGCGCTCGCCGTGGGCGCCGACCGCGTGGTCGACGTCTCGAAGGAGCGGGTCGCCGACGCCCAGGTCGAGCTCGGCATGCTGGAGGGCTTCGACATCGGCCTCGAGATGTCGGGACAGGCCGCTGCGGCGAGTGAGCTCATCGAGAACCTCAACACCGGTGGCAAGGTCGCCCTCCTCGGTCTCCCGTCGACGAACATCGAGATCGACTGGACCAAGGTCATCACCCGCATGATCACCATCAAGGGCATCTACGGCCGCGAGATGTTCGACACCTGGCATCACGCGAGCGCGATGGTCGACCACAGCCCTGAGCTCCGCAACGCCCTCGAGTCCCTCGTGACCGCCCGCTTCCCGCTCGCCTCCTGGCAGGACGCGTTCGACACCGCGCGCGGGGGAGCGGCGGGCAAGGTGCTCATCGACTGGACCGACAACCGCGACGTCGTCATCACCGGCGTCATCGACGAACAGGCACCGGTCGCCGCCCACGCCGCGACCGCCGCCTGAGCGACCGCCACACTCAGCTCAACCGCCCACTCGACCCCGAGGAGACGACATGTACGGCATCATCAAGAACCAACTGCGCGACCAGCTCGACGCCATCGAGGCGGACGACCTCACGAAGCGCGAGTTCGCGATCACGTCCCGCCAGGGTAGCCACGTGACGATCGACGGTCGCGAGGTGCGGAACTTCTGCGCCAACAACTACCTCGGCCTCGCCAACGAGCCCTCGATCGTGGAGGCCGCCAAACTAGCGCTCGACGAGTGGGGCTACGGGCTCGCGAGCGTCCGCTTCATCTGCGGCACCCAGCAGATCCACCGCGACCTCGAGCAGGAGCTGAGCGCGTTCCTCGGCACGGAGGACACCATCCTGTTCTCCTCCTGCTTCGATGCGAACGGAGCGGTCTTCGGTGCGCTGTTCGGCGAGCACGACGCGATCATCTCCGATGCGCTCAACCACGCGTCGCTCATCGACGGCATCCGTCTGAGCAAGGCCCGACGCCTGCGCTATCGCAACCGCAACATGGCCGACCTCGAGCAGCAGCTCATGAACGCCGCCGACGCTCGTCGCACCGTGATCGTCACCGATGGCGTGTTCTCGATGGACGGGTTCTACGCACCCCTGAACGAGATCTGCGACCTCGCCGACCGCTACGGCGCGCTCGTCCTCGTCGACGACTCGCACGCCGTCGGCTTCGTCGGCCCGGGCGGTCGCGGGACGCCCGAGCTGTTCGGCGTGCAGGACCGGGTCGACATCCTCACCGGCACCCTCGGCAAGGCGCTCGGTGGTGCGTCGGGCGGGTATGTGAGCGCGAAGCAGGAGATCGTCGACGTGCTGCGGCAGTCGGGCCGGCCGTACCTGTTCTCGAACAGCCTGGCGCCGTCGCTCGTCGCCGGGGCACGTCGAGCCGTGGAGCTCGCGGCGGAGGGTGACGAGTTGCGCGAGGGACTGTTCCGCAAGGCGGACCTGTTCCGTGCTCGCATGACCGAGGAGGGCTTTCGGCTGCTGGACGGCTCGCACCCGATCATCCCGGTGATGTTCGACGACGAGCAGCAGGCGGCCCAGGTCGCGGCGCGGATGCTGGAGCAGGGCATCTACGTGATCCCGTTCAGCTTCCCGGTGGTGCCCCGCGGTGAGGCTCGCATCCGCGTGCAGATCAGTGCCGCGCACAGCGAGCAGGACATCGAGGACTGCGTCGCCGCGTTCGTGGCGGCGCGGGGGTAGGTGCGGCGGCTACTCGGCGGGGTGATCGGCGTCGCTGAGGGCGGCCGTCGATCGAAGTCGCATGCTCAGCACGTGCCGCACCGACCCGTCTGCGCCGAGGTCGTCGTCCACGCGCCGCATGCCGATCTTGTCCGCCACGCGCGACGACGCCCGGTTGTCGGGGTGGACGATCGCGACGAGCTCTGACGAGTCCGTGTGCTCCTGGGCGAAGTCCCGACTGGCGGCGGCGGCCTCGGTCGCGAACCCTCGACCCTGCCAGGCGGCGCTCACGTGGTACCCGACCTCAAGCTTCAGCTCGCAGTTGACCCGCTGCCACGTCAGGCCGCAGTCACCGACGAAGTCCCCGTCGTGGGTCTCGATGATCCAGAGCCCGAGGCCGTACTGGGCGTCGTTGTCCTCGTTCCAGGCGATCCACGCTGCGGCCTGCTCGCGGTTCTTCGGTGACGGGTAGAACTCCATGACCGCAGGATCGCCGAGGAGCTTCGCCATGTTGTCGAGGTCCGCCGGCGTCATGCGCCGGAACCGCAGGTGCTCTGTGCCGTGGGGAAGTGGCATCGGTTGCGCGACCTCTACTGCGGCAGGCCGCGTCCTGCGGCGGCTCGGCGCTCGGCCTGTGTCTCCGCGTGGTGCTTCCGGAGCGCGGAGAGGACCGCGGTCCGGATGATGAAGATCCACAGCAGCACGAACAGGATGAAGCCGAGGAGCCAGGCAGTGACGGAGAAGATGGTGAATGCGGTGGGATCGATGTTCACGCGTGAAGGCTACCGGTTGGCCGAAGACCGCGAGGTCCGCTGAGCGGTGCTGAGGTCACTCACCGACGGCCTTGCCCGGGACCTCGCGCAAGTGTCGCCGTCTTCGGGCCTCACCCCGAGGTGGAGGTGAAACGGCAACAGTCGCCTGTTAACCCTCTGATACTTGATATATGTTATTCGCCCACCTTATGCTCGATCTTGCTGGCTCCGAGCACTCTGGATGCCATCTCGCATCGTGCCGGGGAGCCTCCGTAGAGCAGACACCCCAATGCACGAGTCCAACAACGGGGGAAGTACGTGGATCCGCAGTATCTCGGCACGATCAGTCGCATTCATACCTTGGGCCCGGAGGGCTCGAATCTCGAGGCGGCTGCGCGGAGATGGCTGAGCGATCATCAGGTGACGGGCCGAGTGGAGCTTCACAGCAGTGTGGAGCGAGCGGTCCAGGCGCTCGAAGATGCGTCGCAAGCGGTCATGGCTTGCGCTGCCTACCCGGCTCTCCATGACCTCGTGTTCAGCAACCTTGGGGAGCTGACGATCATCGACACGTTTCTCATGCCGACGCACTCGATGGTCCTCGCGCGCACCGATGCGACTGAAGGTGCGGTCATTTCCACCTGCGCGGCTCACCCCGCACCGCGAGCACTCGTTCCAGGTGCGGTCAGGTGGATCTCGAGCAGCAGCAACTCGCAAGCAGCAGCCGATTGCGCGGCCGGACTCGCCGACTCGTGTATCACCACACAAGCGGCGGCTGACCGCTTCGGGCTGACGACACTCATCGACCATGGCCCTGTCGACATGGCTTTCACCTTGCACGCTCACCCGTCTATCCGCACGCGCTGTCGGCCGACCAAAGAAGAGGACCAACATGCTCGAAACCAATTTGGAGAACTTGATCCGGCCTGCCAACGCGGCCACAGCGGACGTTCTTCGCGACCAGGTGGTGCCCCTCATCGATGCGTTTCGACTGCGTCAAACTGCCCTGGGGGTCATCCCTGATCCGACCGATTCGGACCGAGAGCTACTGACTCGTATCCGAGATCAAGTCGTTGCAGTGTTCGGGGACATTGGTCGGGACGTTCAGGCGCAAGCCTTCGCGGACGACATTGCCGATTGGCTCGATAGAGGACTCGACGAAAAGCCATATTTCGACCGATCGCGTGATGCCTTCTCCCGTGTCGGCGACGGCGAAGCTGCCCTCTTCGTCGGCGTCACTCGCGCAACGAACAGCACGACACCCTCCGGTGTCCGACTTGAGCTGTTCTTCATCCAGCGCCATCAGTCCAGGCTGCTGGCTGAGGTGGAATCGACCTACCCGCACGACCACGACGTGCACATGGACGTGATCCTGCTCGCTGGTTCCGAGGGGTTCACGCTCGGTAACTGCCTCGTCTTCTTTCCAGAGAGTGTCGCCGCGCACCGACCGATCGAGCGTCAGTCCTACGCGGTCTTCTTCTTCAGCAAGTTCTTCGACATCCACCGCACGATCGCGGCCGCAAATGCCGGCCTCCTGCTGGACGATCCCAACCGCTTCTCGAGCTCAGCCCGACTCGACGAGTACCTCTGCTTTCAAGTGCGAAGTCTGTGGGGGTATCTGCACGACCGTGCACACTTCTCGGGCCCGTGGTCCATGGCCGATAACGCGGTGCTGAAGATGCACTGGTTCATCGGGGTGATTGAAGAGATCAAGGTTGACGTCAAGCTGCTCCTGATGGCGCGTGAAGGTGACGTTCCGTACTTCGACGAGCTCTTCAGCATGATCTTGCTTGAACGGGTGTTCCGCTATCCACTGGAGCCTCACCCCGAGCGAAACTTCGATGCGGGCACTGGCATCTTCCTGTTCTCATACCTCCAGGATCGCGGAGCTCTGGAGATCCGCGGTGGGGTGATCGGTATCGACCAAGGCGGCGCGGTCGAGGCATTGCGTGCGTTGGTCGTGGACATTGAAGCCCTGGAACGTGACTCATTGACGCCTGACGAGTACCGCTGGAACGCGACCCAGATGGTGCGCCGGTACCTCGTCGAAAGTACTGTCGCGGGTGACAAGTATGCGCTGACCGACGAACAGCGCATTCTTCGCCGTCACGTCGAACATTTCGATGCCGTACCCCCGTTGGACTTCAGCAGAACACCCTCCGCGTGACCGGGGAGCATCAACCGGAAGTGGCCGTCGTCGTTCATCCACGACGACGCTTCGACGGATTCATCTCGAGTGCGCAGAAGCTCGGATGCCGCGTGGTCGTGATTCCTCGCGAAGACGAGTCCTCCGATTGGGATCTCGCAGAACAGAGGACGAATGTCGTGATCGCGCACTGGTCGGGCCCGATCGGAGGAACAGAGTTCGTCGAGTTCTTGAGTGATGTCATCGGTCGGTTTCGCGCATCCGGCATTTTCGGCATGCATGAGGCCTCGCTACCGGCGGTGAGTCTTGCAGCAGCGATGCATCAGCTGCCCGGACTGTCGGTTCGTGTCATCTCACGCCTGCGAGACAAAGGGGCTATGCGGTCGGCTTTGGTGCGTAGTGGACTACCAAGCCCGAGATACTGTTCGGGGCCCGTAGGTGAAGCGTTGCTCGCCGAAGCCAAGTCACTCGACCTGCCGGTGGTCGTCAAACCATCGAACGGGTTCTCGAGTACAGGGGTCGAGCTTGTGGTCGATCACGATGAGCTTGCTCATGCGATTGTCCGGTCGGCCGCCGCGATGACCGATCTCGGTCCGTCGACCGAGGTGGTCGTCGAGGAGTTCATCGCAGGGCCGGAGTTCGCGGTCGAAGCCATGACCTTCGCCGGAGCAAGCCGCATCCTGTCCATCGGATACAAAGGACAGCCCCAGGGTCCGTTCTTCGAGGAGTCGATCTACCAGATCCCGTCAGGCCTGGACCTGAAACGCGAGAACGACATCCGCCGAGTCGTTCTGGAGGCACACCGAGCGCTTGATATTGACAGTGGTCCGACGCACACCGAGCTCCGTCTCGATGCGGACGGCACCCCTCACATCTTGGAGATCGGCGCCCGCATCGGCGGTTCAGGTGTCTCTGCCGCCCTCGTGAGCGCCGCGACCGGGATCGACTTCTTCGCGGAGGTACTCGCTGCCGCTACCGGGCGGCGCCCGAGCGTGTTCGATCACGAGACGACCTCGGTGGTGCAAGCAGCCGGTAACTACATCGTGCCCTGTCGCGGCAGCGGCGTGATCCAGGAGATTCGAGGACTCGATATGGTGAGCCAGCGATCAGCCGTTCTCGACATCGTCCAAATGATGTGGCCCGGCGAAGTCATCCTCCCCTACCCTGCCTTCAGTGGGTACCCGGCCTTCGTTCTTTCTGCACACGCGGATCTCGGTGAGCTGCGGGACTTCCACCATCAGCTCGACGCAGACATCTCGGTCGTGTACGCATGATGGCTCGGAAGCAATTGTGGGTGGATGGCCGGATTCTCCCCGCGGAGCATGCCACGGCTTCGGTGATGTCCCACGCCCTCCATTACGCGGGGGCGGTCTATGAGGGCATTCGCGTCTACGGCGGCCGGGCCTTCGAGCTTGACCGTCACGTCTCGCGTCTCGTCGCTTCCGCTGAGCACCTCGGATTCGGCTTGCCGCTCGACGGGCGACGGATCTGCCTCGAGATCGAGAGCTATCTCGCAGTGCTCGACGTGAGCGACTGCTACCTCCGGATCATCGCTTGGCGCGGAGAGGCGCTGGGGCTCGGCGGAGAGGGGGCGCCCGTCCATCTCGCATTCGCTGCGGCGGTGTGGCCCGCTCCGTTCGCCACCCGAGACGGCATCGACCTCAGCTGGTCGCAGTGGCGGAGGCCAGCTCCGGACACTGTTCCGGTTCTGGCCAAGTGCTCGACGGTCTACACGATCGGCACACTTGCCGCACAGGAAGCGCGCCAGGCGGGTGCCGACGACGCGCTGTTCACGACGCATGACGGCCGGCTTGCGGATGTCACGGGAGCGAACGTCTTCCTGGTCTTCGGCTCCACGTTGGTGACGCCAATCGCAGACACGTTTCTCGGAGGTATCACGAGACGCACGATCCTGAACGGTGCTGAGTCCTTGAGTCTGCGAACGGAAGAACGCCATGTCCGGCCGAGTGAGGTGTTCGAGGCGGATGAGGCTTTCGTCTGTGGCACTGCGTACGAGGTCGTCCCGGTCCGGAGCGTGGATTGGCGCGTGCTGCCGAAGACAGACATAGGACGGACTGTGCAGCAGTGGTACTTGGAGACGGTTCATGGCCGATAGCTCGAACGACCGCACCCGCGACGTCGCCGGTTCACGGCTCTTGATGATCGGGCTCGACTGGCCGGCGGTCGATACTGCAGCGGCCCTCGGCGTCGAGACGGTGGTCATCTGCTCACGAGCCAGTGCGCGAGCTGGGCTTCGTGAGCTTGGAGACTTGCCAGTCCTGCTGGTCGAGGACCACAGTCGACTCGACGATTGTCTCGCCGCTCTGATGCTCGCCGGCTCGCGTCCCGAGCAGTTCGACGGTGTATACACGACGGACGAGTTCGCGCTCGGCGCCTGCAACGCGCTCGCCGCGCTTGCCGACACGTCGCGGCTCACCCGCTCGGGTGATGTCTCGGTCTTCCGGGACAAGCGCGTGCAGAAGAGCGCGGTCCAGGCAGTGGGGATCCCGACCGCCGCCCATTGGCCGATTCCAGATGTGCGGACGTTCGACGCCGGTTCAGTACCCTGGCCTGGCTCGTACGTGTTGAAGCCGGCATCGCGCGCAGGGACGATGCACACCGCGATCGTCCGGAATGAGCCCGAGCTCCGTGCGGCATTGATCGCCCTCGGCGAGTCCGACGCCGGCGACAAGGACTTCCTCCTCGAATCGTGCGTCGACGTCGCGAAGGAGTGGGTGGTCGACGGGATCGTCTTCGACGGTCGCATCGAGTTCCTCTCGATGAGTCACTACGGTGCTCCGCCGCTGCAATCGCTTAGCGCCGGTGCGCCGATGACGATGGTGAAGCTCGACCCGGCACAAGCGCCTGACGTGTACAGGGACGTGTCGCCGATGGCTGAGTCGGTGTTGTCCGCCCTCGGCGCATGGCGCGGGGCATTCCACATGGAGATTTTCTGGTCGCCGACCGATGGCTACGTCTTCGGTGAGTGCGCCCTCCGGCGTGGAGGGGCCTTCACCTTCGAGCAGCTGCTCCTGAAGTACGGCTTCTCGATCGTCGAGGCAGCTATCCGCTGCGCGCTCGGGCGACAAGCGCAGCAGCCGACCGCGACGCGTTCCGGCATCGTCGGCACGACGCAGTTGCTGACGCCGGAGGGCACGATCCTGACGGTTCCGACGCTCGACGAGGTCCACCGCCAGAGCGGCGTCGAGTTCGCCCGGTACTTCCTCGCCCCCGGATCGGTCCTGCGGCACGGAGTCGCCCACGGAACGCACATCCGTACCGCTGAGGCACTCATCACCGCGCCGGATCTCGCCCAGTTCGACGAGCGGGTCCGCCTGCTCCAGGCTTGGTTCGCTGAGCAGGTCGACGTGGCACCACCAGCGTCCGATGCCGCCGGGCTTCGGGCCTGGCAGCGAGCGCACTTCTCCGACGCGATGCCATCGGAGGCGACGTTCGGTCTTGATGCCGGGCCAGGTGCGGGATGACCTCGCTGCTGCACGGGCTGCGCGCCGGCTGGCGTCTTCCGAACGATCTCAGTGACGGGGATCGGCGGACGGTCGTCGCCATGCTGTCCAACGGACTTACGAAAGCCCTGGCACGCGGAGGATTCGTGGCGCTGTCGGTCATCTACCTGACGAGTGGGCTGCGCATCGATGAGCAGACGGTCGCGGTCGCGGTCTTCATCGCAGGGGCCTTCGGGCTTGCCGGGTCGCTCGTTGGTGGGTTCGTCGCCGACCACCTCAGCCCGAAGGCGGTCACCGTCGGTTCGTCGTGCGGTGTCGCAGTCGGGTACGGCGCGCTCGTGTTCTGTGGCGACGGGCTGGTGGCTGTCATCGCGTTCAGCGTGGTGGCTGCATTCGACCGGAGTTCCGCGGCGACCCTCGCGACCTGGATCGGTCAGCGACTGCCGACCGCGGCCGCGACGAGGTGTCGCGCTCTGATGCGTGCGGTCGGCAATCTCGGCATCGCGATCGGAGCCGCGCTCGCTGCGGTGGTCCTCGTACTTCCCGCGCCGATTCCATATGCCGCAGCGTTCCTTGCGATGGCGGTAGTTGAGGTGGGAGGCATCCTGCTGCTGCTGCGCGCCCCTCGGCCGAAGCCGGTCGACGTCCGACAGGTCGGGGAAGGATCGCCGCTGTCAGTGTTCGCCAACCAAGGATTCACGGTCTTCGTCCTCGGGATCGCCGCGCTGTCTTCGTTCTACCTGATCCTGGACTTCCTGCTGCCGCTGTGGGTGTCGGCCGGAACTGAGGATCGCTACGTGCTCATCCCCGTCGCAATCATCGTCAACACCGTCCTGGTCGTCCTGCTGCAGGTCCCGATCTCTTGCCTCGCCGACACACCCTCACGGTCGGGTCGTGCGCTCGCTCTCGCGGGCGGACTGCTGTTCGGCTCGACAGCGTTGTTCGCAGCCTCGACGCTGCTCCCTGACCTGCCGGGCGCCGCACTGTTCTGCGGGGCTGTCGTCGTCCTCACCCTGGCCGAGCTGTTGACGTCGGCTGCCGGGTGGACCCTGAGCTACGCCTACGCGCCGCCGCATCGGATCGGCGCCTACCAGGGCGTCTTCGGCTTCGGAACGTCGCTCGGGGTCATGGTCGCGCCGGTTGTTCTCACCGCGATCGTCATCCGGCCATCGGTCGGAGAGACCGCGGTCGGATGGCTGATCCTCGGAGGTGCGTACGCGATGACCGGCGGTCTGCTGTGGGTTGCGGTGTCGCGCCGGTTCCAGGCGACGAGGTGCAGCTGATGGAGCCTGGATTCACATTTCCGCTCAGGCCCGTCCGATCCTGAGATCGATGTCCGCCCAGGGCGTCAACCGCGCCGCATGCTGCGCGCAGCGAACCCGTCGAGGGCGGCGAGCACCGGAGGCGCAGTCCAGAGACGGTTCCGCTGTCGCGACGAGCCGACCGTGAGGATGCCACGGTCGACGAGGGTGTCGAGGGTGTTGAAGACCGTGCGATCTGAGGCGTCGAGATGTTCGCGCACGAGCCGACTGTTCATCACCGGATGTTCCATTGCCAGTGCCGTGATGCGATGCGCGGCCGAATCGGCGCGGACGTCGCGCAAGGCCTCCTGCCATGCCGTCCGGATGGTCTCGATCTCCTCCACCAGCGTCCGGCCGTTGGCGATCGCGAGGAACGCACCATCGGCGAACACGCGGACGATCGGCTCGACGTCGCCCTGCCGATAGTTGGTGAGTGCAGCGAAGTAGTCGTCACGCTGCTGCAGGATGCCGGCTGAGATGGGCACAGTGACCCCGCTGGTCAGCCCGACTCGCCGGAGAGCGGCCTGCACCAGCGCTCGACCGGTGCGCCCATTGCCGTCGGGGAACGGGTGGATGGTCTCGAATTGCGCGTGAGCGACGGCGATCGCAGCGAGCGGGAGGGGTGCCGGTCGGAGGGAGTAGGTGAT
Source organism: Plantibacter sp. H53 (assembly GCF_001650455.1). Classification (NCBI taxonomy): domain Bacteria; kingdom Bacillati; phylum Actinomycetota; class Actinomycetes; order Micrococcales; family Microbacteriaceae; genus Plantibacter; species Plantibacter sp. H53. The sequence goes on along the minus strand of NZ_LWCT01000049.1, from coordinate 28,073 downwards.
GAAGTCGTCCATCGCCGCTGCGACACGGTCATGGTGCGGCGGAACGAAGTCTGCTTCATGCGGGCTGTAGTTGCCGCCCCCGATCCAGATCTGTTCGTCGCGATACCGGCCGGTGATCTCCGGTGCCGATGTGCCGAGAAGCTGCTCCTGCATGGCGATGATCGTCGTGTTGGAGAGCTCGTCCGATGCCGCGAGTGCCGCCTCCAGCGCTCGGACATTGGCGACGATGAGCGGCGCGTTCCCGGTGTCGCGCTCATCCAACTCGGCCTCGGCGATCGCCTTCGCGCTGCTCGTCAGGTTCTCGATCTGCGAGCTCGACGCCGATTCGCTCCGCAGCAGGATCGACGAGAAAGGTGCGGTGATGTGACCGACCTCGCTGTCGAAACGGATGATCCGCTCCTGCGCTTCGCCCAGCAGCTCCACGAGATCGTCCGACAGACGGATGTCGAGATCGGCGATCTGTGGCGGGACCGCGGCGTCGTATGGCTGTGCGAGGAGGAGTCGCTGGCGCTTCGGCAACGCGTCGGGGGCGATGCGCGACTGCCAGGGCCGCTGCTCATACGCGACGGCTGTCGTCATCATCCCCTCCTGAATCGGCCCAAGTTGCAGTCACGAGGGCTCTTAGTGAAGTTTAGGCGCTTATCCTTCACTAAGGAACCTGTTAGGCGCAACTTCAAGGCCGCTCGGACCGGAGTTGACCCTCCCGTAGGGGGAGACGGGATGCTTGAAGCATGTTGCACATCGGAGAGTTCGCAGGCATGACCGGGTTGAGCGTGAAGGCGCTCCGCCACTACGACGAGAAGGGCGTGCTGGTTCCAGCCGAGGTCGATTCCGACTCCGGCTACCGCCGCTACGGCGAGGAGCAGGTGCGTTCCGGCGTGATCGTGAAGGCACTCCGCGACGCCGGCGTGCCCCTCGCCGCGGTGGGTGTGACCGTCGCCGGCGCGGATCCGTCGACCGCGATCGACGTGCACCACCGCCTCGTCCTGGAGCAGCGGGAGCAGGAGGACCACACCTTCGCGCAGGCCCGCGCGGTCGTCGCGTCGCTCGCGGCACCGGTCGAGATCGTCGAACGCTCGCTCCCTCCCCAGCCCTACGTCGGCCGGGTGCTCACCGTGCCGCGCGGCGACGAGGACTCGGTGACCGATGACGACGCGAACGAGCAGTTCTCGCAGCTCTACGTCGCCGTGCAGGAGGCCGGCGTCGGGCCGACGGGGCCGTTCTGGACCGCGCTCCGACCGGGTGAGCAGGGAGCGGTCGAGATCGTCTGCTGCTGGCCGACCTCGTCGCAGCTCGAACCGACGTGGGGTGGTGACGAGACCACGGTCGGCGTGCTGCCCGAGCGGACCGAACTCGCTGCGGTCTGGCGACCCGAACCGGGCGTCGAGCTTCCGGAGGGATCGACGCACCCCGCGGTGGTCGCCCTGTTCGATGCGATCGCGGAGCGGGGGATCACGATGCCGACTACCGAGCTCCGGCAGCGGGTGCTGGGCCAGACCGCCGACGAGTACACGGTCGAGGTGTCGATCACCCTGCCGTGAGGTCGCGGTCCCAACGCGCTTCCCGGAGACGTGTCAGGCCGGGTCGTTAGGGTGGACTCGTGGCCAACAGCAAAGATTTCGACGCCCGTTACGAGCTCCGTGAGTTCCCGTTCGCGAACGGGGCCGACGGCGAACCGACGCCCGAGAGCCTCGCGGCGCTCGACGCCATCGGGTTCGGCTTCCACGAGCCCACCCCGAAGCCGGAGGCGCGCAAGCGCAAGGTGAACGACCTCATCGCCGACGAAGCGGTGCTGCTCGGCGCCTACGTCCGCAAGCCGCAGCCCGGTTCGGTCGACGAGACCTGGCCCGCCGGCACCTTCTCCTGGTTCCCGAAGGCGCTCAGCTGGGGCGACGGCACCAGCATCGACACGCAGGCGATCTCCGACGTCACGGTCCGCCCGACCGAACGCCGCCGCGGCATCCTGCGCCGCATGATGACGCAGGCTCTGGAGCGCGGCGTCGCCGACGGCTATGCGATCGCGGCCCTCACCGCCAGCGAGGGCACGATCTACCGTCGCTTCGGGTTCGGCTCCGCGATCCGTGAGCGCAACGTCGTCGTGAAGCGCGCGAAGGCGCTGCCGTTCCTCGCGCCGACGAGCGGCATCGTGTCGGTCGTCACGCCCGAGTACCTGGTCGACGGCGTCGCGCGTCAGGTGTTCGACCGCTTCGACGAGCGCTCGATCGGGTCCATGGTCCGCAACACCGGATCCTGGCCGTTGGTCCTCGGCACGCTGGGTCGCGACGGTGAACCGGCGAAGGACACCCGCGCCGCCGTGCACCGTCCCGCTGACGGCGAGGAGGTCGACGGCTATGTCACGTGGCGCATGGTCGAGCAGCCCGGCGGTCAGACCGGCATCGAGATCATCGACCTCGTCTACGCGACCGACGCGGCCTACCTCTCCCTGTGGGAGTTCCTGCTCTCCATCGACCTCAACGACGTCGTGAAGTACAACCGTGCCAGGCTCGACGACCCGATCGTCTCGGCCCTCGGCGACAACCGCGCGTACGACATCGAGCACGAAGAGGACCACGTGTGGCTGCGCGTCCTCGACCTCCCGGCCGTCTTCGCCTCGCGTCCGTTCGCGGTCGACGGCACGTTGACGATCGCCGTCACCGACGCGCTCGGCTACGCGGCGGGCACCTTCCGCCTCGAGGTGACCGGTGGCCGCGGCACGGCTACGAAGCTGAGCGACGAGACCGACGCTGCCGGCGCCGACCTCGCGCTCGACGTGGCCGACCTCGGTTCGCTCCTGCTCGGCGCGGTCTCCCCGGTGTCGCTCGCCGCAGCCGGGGTGCTGCAGGCGGCCGACCCAGCAGCGCCGCTCCTGCTGCGATCGATGCTCCAGACGCCGCGCGCGCCGCACGGAATCACCTTCTTCTAGGCCTTTCCGAACAGCGAACGGCAATCGGCGGACGTCGTGCCGTCGCCGATCAGCCGCGCTGCTCGATGAGGGTGAGTTGCGTGCCGTCGGGGTCGATGAGGAATCCGGCGCGGAGTCCCCAATCCTGCATCCGGACCGGGTGCAGGCGAGGCGCCCCGACGGTCGCCTCGACGACTCCCGATCGTTGGATGGCGTCGTAGAGCTCGTCGACGTCGGCCACGCGCAGGCAGCACATGAAGCTGCTCGACGCCGGGTCGAGGTCGGGTGCCGGGAAGAACTCGAGCTGCAGACCACCGCGGACGAGGATCAGCCAGCCCTCGTCTCGGAACGTGCGCTCGAACCCGAGCGCCGAGTAGAACGTCTCCGTCGCGTCGAAGCTGCGGGACGGCAGGTTCGGTGTCGCGCGGTCGTGTCGGGTCGAGGTCATGGAGTCGATGATCGCAGCGTGTCGGACGGCTGGGAAGGTCAGGCCGACGTGGTCGGTGTCGCGAGTCGTTCGTGGAGGAAGGCGACCACGCGCTTGCGGGCTTCGAACGCCGGGTGGCCGTCGCGCTCGCGGACCTCGCCGGTGAGGACCGAGTGGGCGGTCTTCGCGAAGCCGGCGGTGTTGCCGGGGGAGGAGTCGAGTTCGATGACCTCGAACGCGTCGCCGAGCTTGGCCGCGATGGTGGCGAAGCGCTCTCGTGGGACGGCTCGATCCTCGCTGAAGCGGAGGCCGAGTGCGCAGACCGAGCCCTGAGCCGCACGGGCTGCGACGGCGTCGAACTCGGCGGCGGACATCCCAGGGTCGACGCGGCGGGCGCGGCTCACGGGGAACGGCGTGGACGGTTGGCTCATGACGGAGGAGGCGAGGACGTGCTCGTCGACGGCCGCCGCGAGCGCGAAACCGCCGGTGAAGCACATGCCGATGACGCCGACGCCAGGACCAGGCGTGCGGGCCGCAAGGTCGGCGGCCAGTGCCCGGACGTGGTCGGCGACGGGCCGGTGGGCGCCGGTCGCGAACGCCTTGAACTCGGCGGAGACGCAGACCTTGCTGACGCTGGCAAGCGTGTAGCCGATGGTCCCTTCGTGGCCAGGGGTTCCGAACGGCGATGGGATCGCGACGGTGAAGCCCTCCGCGACGAGATGCTCTGCGAGCCCCAGGACCTCGGGCGTGAGTCCGGGCAGCTCGGGGATGAGGACGACACCCGGCCCGGACCCCTTCTCGAAGCGGTCGTGCGTGACGCCGCCGCCGGTGAACGGGGTCCGCACCCAGCCGGTGAGGTCTGCGCGTGGAGCGGTGTCGGTGGTCGCGTCGTCGGTCATGGGGTGAGCGTAGTCCTGGTCGCTGCGTCAGATCTGCTGGATCGTGGCACGTCCCGCCTGGGAAGCCACCTGTCGTTCACCTGCCGGTCACCGCAGCTCCTCCACCCGGCCACCCCGCGCCGATGGGATGGGACACGATCCCCGTCCCTTCGTGCCCTGGAGACCCATGCCCCGCCTCAACCGCGTGTTGACGATGACCGCCGCGTGCGCCATCGGTGCGACCGCCCTCATCGCGACGCCAGCCGCCGCCATCGCCGCCCCAGCGCCGGGGCTCCAGATCAACGAGATCGAGTCCTCCGACGGCGTCCCCGGTGACTGGATCGAGTTCACCAACACCGCGACGACCGCCGTCACGCTCGATGGTTGGGTCGTGAAGGACAACAAGGACGACAAGCCCTACGCCTTCCCGGCCGGCACGGTCGTCGAGCCCGGCGCGTTCCTCGTCATCGACGACACGCAGTTCGGCTTCGGTCTCGGCAAGGACGACTCGGTCCGGCTGTTCGATCCGACCGCCGCGATCGCCGACGAATACTCGTGGACCGCACACGCGCCGGTCACCTACGGCGTCACCGCCGACCGCGCCGGCTGGGCCGAGACCACCGAGTCGACGAAGGGCGCCGCGAACGTCTTCACCGCACCCGAGGTCCCGGAGACCGACGGTGCGATCCGCATCAACGAGATCGACTCCCAGCCGTCCGACTGGGTCGAGTTCTTCAACCCCGGCACGACGGCCCTCGACATCTCGCGTTACGAGATCCGCGACAACTCCGACGATCACCGCTGGCAGTTCCTGCCCGGCACGTCGATCGCCCCCGGCGAGTTCCTCGTGGTCGATGAGGCGACGATCGGCCTGGTCGGCGGCACCGAGACGCAGGGCGCGTTCCGTGACCCGATCGGCATCGGGAGCGCCGACGAGATCCGCCTGTTCGACGCGACCGGCACCCTCATCGACCGCTCGGGAACGTGGAGCGGCCACGCGGCCATCGACGGTGACTTCATCGCCGCGACGCTCGCCCGCTGCCCCGACGGTGAAGGCCCGTTCGTGCTCGCACGCATCACCAAGGGTGCCGCGAACGACTGCGTCCTCCCGAACGTCGCGATCAACGAGGTCGAATCGAACAACGACGCGACCGACTGGGTCGAGATCGTCAACCTCGAGGCGACCGCGCTGGACATCTCCGGCTGGACGCTCATGGACAACGACCCGGTGGGCCACGCCGCCGACACGACCCCGCTGCCCGCGGGCACGATCCTCGAGCCCGGCGCGTACTTCGTCTTCGACCAGAACGTGAACTTCGCGTTCGGGCTCGGCAACGGCGACACCACCACCGTGCGGAATGCCGCCGGCGCGACGGTCGCCGAGTACAGCTACGCGGCTCACGCGGACGGCGTCTTCGCGCGCTGCCCGGACGGCACGGGGGAGTTCGTCGACACGGCCGTCTCCACCAAGGGCCTGCGCAACGCCTGCGGTAACCCGGTGCGCATCAACGAGGTCGAGTCCGACGGCGGATCGCCCGACGACTGGATCGAGCTCGTCAACCCGACGACCGCGGCGCTCGACGTCTCCGGCATCGTCGTGAAGGACGACGACGACACCCACGCCTACGCCATCCCCACCGGCACGAGCATCGCGGCCGGCGGCTACCTCGTCATCGAGCGCGCAGCCCTCGGCTTCGGTCTCGGCGGCGGCGACACGGTTCGCCTGTTCGAGGGCGACGCACTGCTCGACGCGACCACCTGGGGCGAGGGCCACCCGGCGAACACCTGGGGACGCTGCCCCGACGCGACCGGCGCCTTCGCTGCGACGGCCGAGGCCACCAAGGGCACGGCCAACGTCTGCGCCGGTGAGATCCCGGTCGGTCCGTGGCCCGGTTCGCCCGACGTGACGGTGCTCGACACCACGCCGATGTTCCTCGAGGACAGCTCAGGACTCGACACCCAGGTCACGGCCGACGGCGCGTTCCTCTGGGCTGTCGACAACGGCACCGGCTCGTTCTGGAAGCTCGCGATCGCCGCCGACGGTTCGGTCTCGTTCGTCGACGGTTGGGAGAGCGGCAAGCGCGCCTGCTTCCAGAAGGACGCGTCGAACCCCGCCGCTGCCGGCCCCGACACCGAGGGCATCACCGTCGACGGCGCAGGTTCCGTCTACGTCGGTGTCGAGCGCGACAACAGTGTGAAGGGCACGACCCTCAACGCCGTGCTCAAGGTCGACCCGAACGCGCCAGGACCCGACGTCGTCGCCTCCCAGGAGTGGGACCTCACGGCCCTGCTGCCGACGGTCGGTGCGAACCTCGGTGTCGAGGCCGTCGAGTGGGTGGCCGACGGCGACCTCGCCGGCAAGCTCTTCGACGACAACACGAAGGCGACGTACGACCCGGCCGACTACGCGGGCCACGGTGACGGACTGTTCTTCGTCGGCGTCGAGGACACCGGCGACGTCTACGCGTTCGCACTGAACGCCGACGGCTCGGCCACGCTGATCTCGACGATCGACCCGGGCCTCCCGGCGGTCATGGCGCTCGACTACGACACGACCCTCGGCGTGCTGTGGGCCGTGTGCGACGACGGCTGCGCGGGCACCGGTGCTCAGATCACGCTGAACGGGACCGAGCAGCCCGGGATCGCTCAGGTCGAGCGTCCGGCGGGCCTGCCCAACCTCAACAACGAGGGCTTCGCGACCGCGCCGGCCTCCCTGTCGGTCGACGGTGAGCGTCCCGTGTACTGGTTCGCCGACGGCTACGCTTCCGAGGCCCTGCGTCTCGGGTCGCTGCCCGGAACGACCACGCCGCCCGTGACGCCGCCGACCGGTGGGATCACGCCGCTTCCCGGGACGAGCCTCACCGAGGCCAACCGTGGTGCCATCACGCTGGCGGACACGGTGCGGCGGGGCGAGACCGTGACGGTCGGCCTCGAGGACCGCTTCGCCGCGACGGCCGTCGAGGTGTGGCTGTACTCGACGCCGGCGCGGGTCGCCACCGGCACGACGAACGCCGCCGGTGACCTGCTGGCGACGATCCCCGCCGACGCGACGCTGGGCGACCACCGGGTCGCGGTCTACGCGGCGGACGGCTCGCTCATCGGTTGGACCGAGGTGCGGATCGTCGCGGCCGACGGGACGACCGTCGACGGTGCGGCGTCGGGTGGGGCGCTCGCGACGACCGGGACGGAGCTGCCGTTCGGCACGATCGGCGCTGGGGTCCTGCTGGTCCTCCTCGGTGGTGTCCTCGTCGCGATGCGTGCGCGTCGCCGGGCGGCCTGATCGTCTGAACGTTCGACGGCCCCGGGAGCACACAGCTCCCGGGGCCGTTCGCGTCACCCGTCGGGCCTGGTGCCAGAGCGGTGCTGTGACGTGAGCGCGGGTCTGGCGCGTGGGCGCGGGTCTCCGGAGGGGCGCGTTCGCGTGTGTGGGGTGCGCTCAAGCCGGGAGATGCACACTCGCGCCGAGGGGGCACACTCACGCCGGCGCACCGCGCTGGCGAGTTCGGTACCGGTGTCAGCGCGGTGCGCTGGGGCCGAGCGCGGGTCTGGCGCGTGGGCGCGGGTCTCCGGAGGGGCGCGCTCGCGGGTGTGGGGCGCGCTCGGGCCGGGTCGGGTGCATTCGCGTCAGCGCACCGCGCTGGCAGAGGGCAGAGGACGCAGGTCGGACCCGGGTGCGATGCTGGGGGGATGGACGAGCACGGGAGGGCCGAGGGTGGTGTGACCGTCGGTCGGGCGGCGGCCGAGATCGGCGTCAGCGTGCGGACGCTGCACCACTGGGACGAGATCGGCGTCGCGCAGCCGTCCGGAAGGAACCAGAGCGGCTACCGCTCGTACCTGCCCGTCGACATCGCCCGCCTCCGCCGCGTCGTGCTCCTCCGTGACCTCGGTGTCCCGCTCGCTCGCATCCCCACCCTCCTCAGCGCTCCGGCCGCCGAACGACGGGCGGAGCTCACACAGCGTCGGCGCGAACTCGGCGACACCATCGAACGACTCGAAGCCGTCGCCCGGTCCGTCGACCGCCTGCTCGAAGCCGACGAGGTCGGCGTGCTCGTCCCCGAGGATGAGCGCCAGGCGGTGTTCGGCGACGACTGGAACCCCACGATGGCTGAAACCGCCCGCGCCCGCTGGGGCGACTCCGCGCAGTGGGCCGAGTACGCCGAGCGGTCCGCGACCCGCACGTCGGACGACTGGCGTGCGCTGGTCGGACCCATGCGCGACCTGGTCGACGAACTCGCCGAGGCCAAGCGCGCCGGTGTCGTCGCCGGGAGCGAGACGGCGAACACCCTCGCCGAACGGCATCGCGCCGCCCTCAGCGAGTACTTCCACTGCACGCCGTCCATGCACGTGATCATCGGTCGTCTCGCGCTCACCGAGCCCGGCATGGCCGACACCTACGACCGGATCGAACCCGGCCTCGCCGCGTGGCTCTCACGGGTCATCGACGCGAACGCACGCGGCCACGGCGTGGACCCGGAGACCGCCGTCTGGGAGTGAGCGCGAGCCGCCTCAGCCCAGCTCGCGGAGTGCCACCTCGATGATCGTCGCGCTCGGGACGTGCAGCGCTTCGGCCGCGGTCGACCCGGTCGCCGCAAGATACGCGTCCACGAGACGGTTGCCCGCTGCATACCCGGCACCCATCGGCAGACCGACCGGCTCGCCCCCGTATCGCAACGCGGCCTCGTCACCGTGCACCCACGAGACGAAGTGCTGCATCCCTCTGACGTCGAGACCCTCGACGACCCGGTCGAACACCGCGTCGTCGTCGAGGTGCGCGACACCGATCGGCGTGTAGCCGGACGGTCCGTACATCTGCCGGGCGAACGCGTCCGCGAGCCCCTCCGACACCATCTGCTCACCGACCACGACGGTCGCCGGATCCCACACCACCCCGCCCGGCGCGTACCGCAGGTTGTGGTTGAGCTCGTGGACGGCGGCCGCCTCGAGGCGGGCGAGGTTCTCCTCCGTCGGCCAGAGGATGAGGGAGATGAACCCGGTCGCGCTGCCGTTGCCGATGAATCCGCGGATCGACTCCATGAAGTAGGTGTCGTCCGGGTCGCCGAGGACGAGCAGGACGACGATGTCGGGGACCACGAGGGTCGGCACCGCCGCGAGCTGGGTGGCGACCGCCGCGTCGAGCGCCCGTGAGATCCGTCCCCACGCGTCCGCCGCGACGAGCCGGCCGAGGGCGTCGACGACCCGATCCCGGCTCCGATCGATCGGGAATCCCGAGCCCATCGAGTGCATGGCGAGCAGGTCGACCTCGCCGGGGAAGTACCGGTACATGTCGGCGACGGGCTCGAGCATGGCGCGGAGTCGCGCGGGTCGTTCGTCCTCCGGTGCGTCGAGAACGGAACGCATGCCGGTGGCGGTATCGAGGATCGTGATCGTCATGGTGACGACGCTAAAGCCTCACGCCGCGTGAGGGTCAAGCTTCCAAGTAGCCCATCCTCGCGCCAGCGCGGTGCGCTGACGCGAGTGTGGCGTGCCCGGTGTGGCCGCGCACAACCGGCGTGACCGCTGCACAACCGGCGTGACCGCGCCCCGCGCGCGTGAGCGCGCCCCTCCGGAGACCCGCGCTCGCGCGTCAGGCCCGCGGTCGCGTCAGCGCACCGCGCTGGCCCAAGGCGACGGCGGGTGGAGGAGCGGGCTACCGGGAGCGCAACACCTCGAGCGCCTGGGGCGAGAGCGGTGACCCGGCGCGCTTCGCGGCGTACAGCGCGGCGCCGATCGCCGGACCGAACAGCGGGGTCCGGAGTTCGTACCGGGCGGGCAGCGCCGCGATGGCCTGCTCGAAACCCGACCGCACCGGCTCGGCCGAGAACACCCCGCCCGAGTACGACACCGGAACGACCTCGTCGCCGCTGAAACCGAGCTCCACGCGCGTCGCCTCGACGATCTCCGCCAGCTCCCCGCTCGCGTCGGTCAGGATGCGCACGGCGACCTCGTCACCCTGGTCCGCGGCCGCGACGACCGTCTTCGCGAGGTCCGCGATGCGGCCCCGCTGACCCTTCCACCGGTTCATGACGACGTCGATCACGTCGAGGTCGCTCGTGATCCCGACCCGCGCCCGCACCAGCTCGGCGAGCGGACCGCGTGGCAGACGGCCGTCGCTCATCCGCGTGAAGGCGTTCAGCCCGCGGGCGGCGATCCAGTACGCCGACCCCTCATCGCCGAACAGCTCGCTCCAGCCGCCGACCCGGTGCCCCCGGCCACGGCGCTCGCCGTACGTCATCGAGCCCGTGCCGCTGATGACGTTGATGCCGTCGACGGCGCCGAGCGATCCGGCCCAGCCGCACACCATGTCGTTGTCGCAGGAGAACCGGTCGTGACCGAGCACGTCGCGCGGCAGCGCATCGAGGTGGGCGATGTCGGAACTCACCTCGCCGTACCCGGGAAGGCCGAAGAAGGCCTGATCGATGTCGGCGGTCGTGACATCCGCCTGCCGGCACACCTCCGAGACACCCTCGGTGAGGATGCGACCGACCAGCTCGATCCCCTCGTCGAAGTAGTAGCAGCTGGCCGTCCTCGCTTCCGCGAGCACCCGTCCGGCATCGTCGAGCAGCACGAAGGCCGTCTTCGACCCGCCACCGTCGACGCCGAGGTACCGCGCCACGACTACTGCTCCTGCAGCCGAGCGGCGACACTCCGAGCGTCGTCGACGCCGTCGAACTCGTGGATCCGGACCCCTTGCACGACGCGGTTCACCGTGCCGCTCGGGAACGGGTTGTCCGGGGTCGCACCGAGCTGCAGCGAGTAGGACAGACCGAGCAGCTGCGCGACGAGCACGTAGCCGATCGCGAGCTGCGCGTCATCGAGGCCGGCGAGCTCGGGCAGCACCCAGTCGTACACCGTCGCGTCGGCGACGGGCTCGGAGGAGATCGCGATCACGCGCTCCGGCGAGAGCGTCGCGCGCAGTTCGGCGACGATGTCGAGGTCGTACCGCCGCGTGTACGGATCGGAAGACAGGTAGACGACGACGAGCGTGCTGTCGTCGACGACCGCCTTCGGTCCGTGACGGAACCCGAGCGCCGAGTCGTAGTAGGTGACGATCCGTCCGGCGGTCAGCTCGAGCAGCTTGAGCGCCGACTCCCGGGCCAGACCGGTGAGTGGGCCGCTGCCGATGTAGACGACGCGTTCGCAGCCCTCGTTGGCGAGCGCGCGGATGTCCACCTCGCGGTGGTCGAGGATCGTCGTCGCGCCGGCCGCGAGCGCCTGCACCGCGGCGTCGTCCGCGCCGCCGAGGATGAGGAGCACCGAGAGCAGCATCGAGCTGAAGCTCGACGTCATCGCGAAGCCCTCGTCGTTCGACCGCAGGGGCATGAGGACGGTGAGCGACGAGGCGCGGTCGTGGTGGCGTCGGTACAGCTCGCCGGTCTCGTCGCACGTGATCACCAGGTGGTGCACCTCGGCGAGTTGCTGGTCGGCGAGTTCCGTCGCGGCCACGCTCTCGGGGCTGTTGCCGGAGCGCGCGAACGACACGAGGAGCAGCGGGACGTCCTCGGCGAACGACTCCTGCGGGTTGGAGACGATGTCGGTGGTCGCGACGGCGTCGATCCGGCGACGGAGCGTCCGGGTCAGGGCGGGTGCCGCGATCTCGCCGATGAAGGCAGAGGTCCCCGCCCCGGTCAGGACGATCCGCAGCTCGGGTCGGGCGAGGAGCGGTGCGAGGAACGCGTCGATCTCCTCGCGTCGGGCTGCGATCCCCGTCGACGCCTCGAGCCAGACGTCGGGCTGCTGGGTGATCTCGCGGACGGTGGCTTCCGAACCGACGATGGTGGTGATGGACACGGTTGCTCCTGGGGTGGGTCGAGGTGATGAGAGGAAGTTGCGAGGTATCGGAGTTGGTTCAGCGTGTGACGCGCTCTCGCGGCGATGGAGGCGATCCTGCCACGCCGGGATCGGTGCCTACCCCTTGAGGCCTGAGAAGGTCATGGTCGCCACGAACTGCTTCTGAGCGAAGAGGAAGAACACGATCAGCGGGAGCGTGGCGACGACGTTGCCGGCCATGAGGAGCGCCCAGTCGGTGCGGCGCGCGCCCTGGAAGTTCGTGATGCCGAGCTGCAGCGTGAAGGCCTGGTCGTTGTTGATCGCGATGAGCGGCCAGACGAGGTCGTTCCACGAACCCAGCAGGGTGAAGATCGCGAGCGTCGCCAGCGCGGGCTTCGCGAGCGGCAGGATCACCCGGAAGAACACCTGCAGGCGGGTGCAGCCGTCGATGAGCGCGGCCTCCTCGAGCTCCGCCGGCTGCGACAGGAAGAACTGCCGCATGAGGAAGATGCCGAACGCCGACGCCAGCCACGGCACGATCGCCGCCCCGAGGCTGTCGATGAGCCCGATCCGGGAGAACAGGATGTAGGTCGGGATCATGAGCAGCTGCGTCGGGATCATGATCGTCGCGACGATCATGAGGAAGCCCATCGTCTTGCCGCGGAACTTCAGGCGCGCGAACCCGTAGCCGGCGAGCGAGCAGAGCACGAGGTGGGACAGGACCGCGACCGTCGACACGATGACCGTGTTGCCCAGCCAGAGCAGGATGTTCGACTCGGAGAAGAGCTTCGCGAACCCGTCGAAGGTGATGTGCGAGGGGAGGATGCGGGGCGGATAGGTGTTGATCTCCGACTCCGGCGTCACCGAGGTGATGAACATCTGCACGAACGGGATCGCGAAGATGATCGCGATCGGCGCGAGCACGAGGTGCCAGGGGCTGAAGCGCCGACGGGTGCGTCGTTCAGCGGGCGTGGCGGTCACGGACGGCTTGCCGGTGGCGGCGTCGCCGCGCGGTGGGGTGGTCAGGACGGTCATCAGAATGCCTCCACGTTGGAGCGGCGGGAGTACAGGACGACACCGATCGTGGCGATGAGCGTCACCACGAAGAGCCCGTAGGCGACCGCGGAACCGTACCCGAACTGCAACTGCTTGAACGCCGCGTCCCAGAGGTAGAACACGATCGTCTGGGTGGCGCCGAGCGGGCCGCCTCTCGTGGTGGTGTACACGAGGTCGAACAGCTGGATCGCCTGGATGAACTGCCAGATGGCGACGAACACGGTGACCGGCCCGAGCTGCGGGAAGGTGATGCGCCAGAACGACTGCCAGGCGTTCGCGCCGTCGATCCGCGCCGCCTCGAGCAGCTCGGAGGGGATGTCCTGCAGGGCCGCCAGGTAGATGACGGTCGTGAACGCCGCCTGCCCCCAGAGCGACATGATCGTGATGACGACCATCGCCTGCCCCTGGTCCTCGAGCCAGCCCTGCGCCGGGAGTCCGAGGAACCGGAACACGGTGTTGAGGAGCCCGAACTGCGGGTTGAAGAGGTAGGTCGTGAGGATGCCGGTCGCGGCCGCGGAGGCGACGAAGGGGACGAAGATCGCCGTGCGGTAGACGCCGATGAAGCGGATCCGGCGGTTGAGGGCCACGGCGAGGAAGAGTCCGAGTCCGAGCGACGCCGGGACGAACAGGAGCGTGTAGACGACCGTGTGGACGACGGCCGCCTGCAGCTCGTCGTTGCCGATCATGCTGGCGTAGTTCTCCAGTCCGACCTGCTCCGGCTCGCTGAACCCGTCCCACTTCTGGAGTGACAGGAAGAACGCCCAGATCGCGGGGAAGATCGACAGGCCCAGCACGATGAGCATCGCCGGGGCGACGAAGCCCCACCCGGTGAGGTTGTCGCGAAGTCGGTTCTTGCCTCGCCGAGACGGAGCCGGGAGACGTTCGGGTCGCTCCGGCTCCGTCCTGGGGGTCGTGTCGCGTCCTGTGACCGTGGACATCAGTCCTCCGCCAGGGCGTCGTCGGCGGCCTTCGCGGCATCCTCGAGTGCTTGCTTCGGGTCGCCCTGGCCCTGCAGCACCGAGGAGATCGCCTTGCCGATGGCCTCCGACAGGCCGACGTAGCCGGGCACGGTCGGGCGGGCCTGCTTCGCGTTCACGCCGTTCTCGGCCATCACATCGAGGCCGGGCAGCTGAGCCACCTGCGCCTGGAACTCGGGGGTGTCGATCTCGCTCGACCGCAGCGGGAGGTTGCCGTAGGCGACGTTCCACTTGAGGTCCTGCTCCGAGTCGGTGAGCCACTTCGTGAACTCGTACGCCCAGTACTCGCGGTTCTTGTCCTTGTGGTCGAACAGTGCCCAGACGTCGGGCCCGGAGACGGTCTGGTGGTCGCCGTCGGTGCCGGGGAGGACGGTGACGCCGTACTTGGTGCCCTTCGTCTGCAGCGTCGACAGCTGCCACGGACCGGAGGTGATCATGCCGATGCGGTCGCTGGCGAACAGGTCGCCGAACTTCGTGTCGGTCTGGTCGAGGTAGACGCTCTTGTCGTCGACCGCCATGTCGCGGAGGAAGGTCAGTGCGTCGACGCCCGCATCCGAGGCGAACTCGGCCGTCTTGGCGTCGTCGGAGATGATCGACCCACCGTTCTGCCACAGGTGCGGCCAGAACTGCCAGGTCGTCTCCTCGCTGCCCGACACCGAGTACGCGTAGCCGTAGGTGTTCGTCGACGGGTCGGTGAGCTGCTTCGACGCCTCGCGGAAGTCGTCCCAGGTCCAGTCGGCCGTGGGGTAGTCGACGCCGGCCGCGTCGAACACGGTCGTGTTGTACAGGAGCGAGATGTTGTCGACCACGGCGGGGAAGCCGATCGTCTTCTCGCCGGTCGGCTGCACCGTCTTCCGGGCCGCCTCGGAGAACTCGTCCCACTTCACGTCGGGCTCCGCCACCTGGTCGGTGATGTCGAGGGTGCGGCCGGACGCCTCGAGTCGGCTCGCCCAGGAACCGAAGGCGTACGAGACGTCGGGGTAGTTGCCGCCCGCGAAGCTCGCGGAGAGCTTCTGCAGGAGGTCCTCCGTGGACGGCGCGCCCGAGGACACGTCGATGGTCACGTTGGGGTGCAGCTTCTCGAAGTCGTCGACGAGACCGGTGAGGATCTGCTGGGCCGCGTCGGCCTGCCCGGTCCAGAAGGTGAGCTTCACCTTCGCATCCTTGTCGAGCGTCGTGGCACCGGAGGACCCGCCGGCGCACCCGGAGAGCGCGAGCGCTCCGACGGCGAGGACGGCGGTCGCGGTGATGAGGCGACGTGCGCGGCGGGCGTGCGGGGAGTTGGAAGCGTGGATCGTGGAACGGGGTGGGAACATCGGTGGTCGTCTCCTGTGTCGATCGTTCGGGAACGGTGCGGGGCTGCGGTGCTTCGGGTCGGTCAGATGCGGTCGGCGGGGATGATCTCCCGCAGCGGCTCCGGCAGCAGCTCGCCGTGCGCGGCGACGAGGTCGTTGCACAGCTCCCAGATCTGCTCGGGCGTGAGGGTGGACGAGGCGTTCGGGTCCATGAGGACCGCCTGCCGGATGAGGGTCGGGTCACCGGTGCGAGCGGCCTCGATCGTGAGCTCGGCGACGGAGACGTACGGGCGGTTGAGCGCGGCGCACTGCACGGGCAGGGCACCCATGGGCTGCGGGGCGATGCCGTTCGCATCGACCTGGACGGGGACCTCGACGACGGCGCCCTGCGGCAGGTTGTCGATGAGGCCGCGGTTGACGACGTTGCCGTGGATGAGTCGCGGGGTGTCGGTCACCAGCGAGTGGATGAGCTGCGGGGCGTACTCGCTCGCCTCGTCCTCGAGCGTCAACGGGGTCCCGGCCGAGAGAGCGGCCTTCGTCGCCTCGAACTCCGCGACGTTCTCCTCGCTGATGCCGAGGTACTCGAGCGGCTGGAGGCGGAAGCGCTCGACCTGCTCGGGGGAGCGGAGGAACCACGACAGGTACTCGGACGAGTGCTCGCTCGTCTCGGTGGGGTAGTAGCCGATGCGGCGGAACATCTCGACGCGCACGCGGCGGCTGAGCTCCGGGTCCTCGCGGATGCGGTCGCGCAGGGCCGGGTAGAGGTCGCGGCCCTCGTGGGTCCACTCGAGCAACCACGACTGGTGGTTGACGCCGGCGGCGCGGTAGCTCGTGCCCTCGATCGGCACGCCGACGAGCTCGCAGAGGTCGTTCACCGTCCAGAACACGCTGTGACAGAGGCCGATCGCGCTGATGTCGGGGGCGACGACCGACGCCCACCAGATGTTCATCGCCATCGGGTTGGTGTAGTTCAGGAGGTGGGCGTCGGGGCAGATCTCCCGCATGTCGGCGGTCAGGGCCGAGAGCAGCGGGAAGGTGCGGAGAGCGCGGAAGACGCCGCCGACGCCGGTGGTGTCGCCGATGGTCTGCAGGAGGCCGCGCGCTGCCGGGATCTCGAGGTCGGAGACGGTCGCGCGGATGCCGCCGACCTGCACCATGTTGATCACGAAGTCCGCGCCGGCGAGGGCGCGACGACGGTCGGACTCCGCCGAGATCGTCGATCGGCCATCGAGGCGTTCGTCGACGTGGCGAGCGGTGCCCTCGGCCACCGCGAGGCGTTCGGGGTCGATGTCGTGCAGGACGATCTCGAGGCCGGCGAGGTCGCGGTAGCGAAGGAGGTCGGCGATGAGTTGGCGGGTGAAGACGACGCTGCCCGCCCCGATGAAAGTCACTCGTGTCATGGAGTGATCATCGACTACAGTGATCGAACCGAGCAAGAACTTGATCGAAAATCGACTCAAATGCTCACTTTCGCTGAGCATCTGGTGCGGGATACGGCGGGTGCGGCGGTCGAGCTCTGGCGAGTCGGTCGATGAAGCACCCGAGGACGGAGGCAGTGATGCGAGCACCCACAGCGGCGGAACTGTCTCGACACGCGCCGTCGGGCAAGCGCAGCCAGCGGATGCGCGACATCCTCGCACTGCTCGCCGTCGACGACGTCGTGGTCTCGATCGACGAGCTCACCGAGCGGCTCAAGGTCTCGGCGCCGACGATCCGGCGCGACCTGGCCGACCTCGACGACCTCGGACTCGTCCTCCGCACCCACGGTGGCGCTCGGGCGATCGAGGCACGCGACGAGGTGCCGGTCCGGTTCCGTGACACGCAGTTCCGTGAGGCGAAGCGGCGGATCGCGGTGCGGGTGGCGGAGATGATCCCCGCGGGGCCATACGCCATCGCCCTGAGCGGTGGCACGACGACCGCGGCGGTCGCGAAGGAGCTGTCGAACCGGTCGGAGCTGACGATCGTGACGAACTCGCTCACGACGGCGACCGAGATCGCCTCCCGGCCGAACCTGCAGGTGATCATGACCGGCGGGCTGGTGCGGTCGACGTCGTTCGAGGCGGTGGGGGCGCTCGCCGAGAACACCTTCAGTGCGATCAACGTAGGTACCGCGATCCTCGGGACCGACGGCATCAGTGCGCAGGGTGGTGCGACGACGCACGACGAGCGTGAGGCTCGGACGAACCTGGCGATGGTGCGGCACGCGCAGCGGGTCATCGTGGTCGCCGACGGCTCGAAGGTCGGGAGGGTCACACTCGCGCGCATGGCCGAGTTGGGGCAGATCCACGACCTCGTGACCGACTCCTCCGCCGACCCCGACGAGCTCGAGCGCCTCGCGGCCGCGGACATCGCGGTCCACGTCGTCGCCCTCTGACCCGTCCCTCCCTCCGCTGTGGCTTGTGCCAGCGCGGTGCGCTGACGTGAGCGCGGGTCTGCCGCGTGAGCGCGGGTCTCCGGAGGGGCGCGCTCACGGTTGTGGGGTGCGCCCGCGCCGAGTGGCGCACACTCGCGTCAGCGCACCGCGCCGACCTCAACCCCACAGATGTCGCGGGCGCAGGCAGCATTGTTCTAGTACCATTGCAAACATGTTGTTCCGCGTCGATCCCACCTCCGCGGTCTCGCTCGCCGAGCAGATCGCGGTGCAGGTGCGCTCCGGTATCGCGACGGGAGCGCTCGCGCCGGGGGAGCGCCTCCCGCCTGCTCGCGACCTCGCCCGAGCACTGCAGATCAACATGCACACGGTCCTCCGCGCCTACGGAGAGCTTCGCGACGACGGACTCATCGGGATGCGACAGGGCCGCGGCGCGTGGGTGAACGAGGACGCAGCCCCGGGCCTCGTCCGGGTCAACGAACTCGTCGCCCAACTCGTCACCGAGGCGCGCAAGTTCGGGATCACCCCGAACGACCTCAGCCGGATGATCGAACGCACCTGACGATCACCGACGTCACCGCACGACCACGTCGATCGGCGACACCGACGATCAGACCACCTCAGCAGCTCAGGGGGAGCACATGCACGACACCACCACACCGCCACCGGCGGCACCAGCGCGCGGACGAATCGTCCTGGCCGGCCTCGCCATGGCCGTCCCGGCGATCGCGATCGCACTCACGCGGCTCGTCTGGGGCGATGCGATCCCGGCCGACGTCGCCTCGCACTGGTCGGGCACCGGCGCACCGGACGACGCCATGCCCGCCGCGCGCGTCTTCCTCGTGACGCTGATCATCGCGTCCGTCGCTGCTGTCACAGCCGTCATCCTGCTCGCCCTCCCGCGGCCCGGCATGCGGACCAAGCGGATGATCATCCTCTTCATCGGTATCGCCGCCGGGTCGGCCGCCTCCGTCTGGGTCATCCCGACGTGGCTCACCATCCAAGCGGGATCGGTCGACGGTGCCGTCCTCGGGTGGTGGATCGTCCCCCTCGCCGTGTGCTCACTCTGGGGTGTGATCCCCGCCGTGATCCTGCCGTCTCAGCCGCTGCTCGCAGGCGCAGGCGCCCGGCCGGCGCCGATGGATCTCGGCGAGACCGAGGTCGGTGCCTGGAGTCGGAGCGTCACGGCCCTGCTGTTCCTCTGGCTCACCCTCGCACTCGTCGCGATCGGCGCCGTCGCCTACACACCGATCCTGCTGCGCGGCGAGTCGGGCGTCGCGATGTTCGGTCTGTCGATCCTCGCCGTCGCGACCCTCCTCTGTGCTTCGTTCATCCGCCTCCGGATCAGCGTCGACTGGCGCGGCCTCCGCGTCGTCTCGCTCTTCGGCATCCCCATGAAGCGCATCCCCCTCGACCAGGTCGACGTCGTCGAGGCCACCGACATCCGCCCGATGGACTGGGGCGGCTGGGGCTACCGGATCATGCCCGGTCGCTCGGCCGTCGTGCTGCGCTCCGGGCCCGGACTCGTCGTCACGAGCACCTCCGGCAAGCAGTTCGCGATCACGATCGACGACCCTGAGGAACCTGCCGCACTCCTGCAGGCGCTCGTCGCCCGAGCCGGATCACGCGCCTGACGTTGCACCGCGTGACGAAGCGGACGTCGAACCTGTCGTGAAGCCGTACGGTGAATCCATGAGCGAAGCGCCCCTGGCCACGGAGCCGACCACGACCGCACTGCCCTCGACCACGATCGGCACGGGCGACACCGCCGCGGAGGTCGGCGCCATCGGGTACGGTGCGATGTCCATCGCCGGTACCTACGGGGCGATCGCCGACGCCGAGGTCACCACCATCCTCGACGCCACCCTGGCGAGCGGCGTGAACCTCATCGACACCGCGAACGTCTACGGCGAGGGCCGGAGCGAGGAGCTCCTCGGCCGGTACCTGACCGGGCGCCGTGACGACGTCTTCCTGGCGTCCAAGGTCGGCATCGTCACCGGCGGCGGCATCGGCAAGCGAGGGATCCGCGGCGACCGTGCTCACCTCCACGAGCAGATCGACGGGACGCTCACCCGCCTCGGCACGGACCACCTCGACCTCTACTACCAGCACCGCGTCGACCCGAACGTACCGATCGAGGAGACGGTGGGGGCGCTCGCCGAACTCGTCGCCGCCGGCAAGGTCCTCCGCATCGGTCTGTCCGAAGCGACGGGCGACGAACTCCGCCGCGCGCACGCCGTGCACCCGATCGCCGCGATCCAGTCGGAATGGAGCATCGTCAGCCGCGACATCGAGACCTACGTGGTCCCGACGGCGGCGGAACTCGGCGTCACGGTCGTCGCGTTCTCACCGCTGTCGCGCGGACTCTTCACCGAGGACTTCACAGCCGAGACGGTGCCGCTCGGTGGAACGCGAGCGAACTTCCCGCGCTTCCAGCCCGAGCACCTCGCGGCGAACCTCGAACTCGCGGCACGCTTCCGGAGCCTCGCCCGCCGCATCGGGACGACCGCGGAGGCGCTCGCGCTCGCCTGGGTGCACGACCGCGGGCAGCAGCTCGGCGCACGGGTCGTCTCGATCCCCGGCACCCGGAGCGTCGCGCACCTGCACGCGAACCTCGAGGCGTTCCAGGTGGAGCTGACGGACGAGATCCGGTCCGAGATCGACACCTACGCCGACCAGGTGAGCGGTCCACGGGCCGCCGACCCGAACTGGGTGTCGGGCGGCCGCGAGGGGCTCATCTGACGCCGTCGTGTGGACCGGCTCCGCTGCGTCAGCGCGGTGCGCTGACGTGAGCGCGGGTCTATGACGCCAGCGCGGGTCTCCGGAGGGGCGCGCTCACGGCTGTGGGGCGCGGCCACGCCGATTCGAGTGCGCTCGCGACAGCGCGCCGCGCCGGCCGCGGCGCACACCGGCGTGGAGGTTCAGGTGTTATCCGTGCCATTGACTAACATGTGGGAATGACGTCACCCGGGGGACCGACCGCGCTCGACGCGCCCACACCGACGGCGAACGGCGGGGGCCGATCGCGTCGCGAGAAGCGGACGCGGATGCCCACGATGGCCGATGTCGCCGCGATAGCCGGCGTCTCCCCGCAGACCGTCTCCCGCGTGCTCCGCGGCCTCGACAACGTGACCGAGGTCACCCGCCTCCAGGTCGAGGCGGCCGTCCAGCAGACGGGCTACCGGCGCACCGGGCTCGCCCGCGCGCTCGTCACCGGCCGCAGTCGCACCATCGGGGTCCTCACCCACGAGACCGACTACTACGCCCGCTCCTCCATGATGCTCGGCATCCAGCGGGCGACGCACCAGCACGACTACTTCGTGAGCGCCGCCGGCACGACATCGCTGTCCGCCGCGTCCATCACCGACGCCATCGACCGGCTCCGCAACCAGGGTGTCGACGGCCTCGTCATCGCCGTCCCGATCTGGGACGAGGTCTCCCTGCTCCGGGTCACGGCCGACCTGCCGACCGTGGTGATCGACGGCCTCGAGTCCTTCGCCGACGAGATCGTGCGGGTGGACCAGGAGGCCGCTGGCCGCATGGCGACGGAGCACCTGCTCGACCTCGGACACGAGACCGTCTGGCACCTGAGCGGGCCGACGGCCTGGAAGGACGCGGGAGGCCGGACGACCGGCTGGCAGGCGGCGTTGCGCGACCGTGGCATCGACGAACCGCCCGTGCTCTACGGGGACTGGAGCCCGGAGTCCGGCTACCGCAACGGTCTGCTGCTCGGGCGCATGCCCGACGTGACGGCGATCTTCGTCTCGAGTGACGAGATGGCGTTCGGCGTCCTTCGGGCCCTGGACGAACTCGGTCGGAGCGTACCCGGCGACGTCTCGGTGATCGGCATGGACGACATCGCGCTGGCGCGATACGCCTCACCGCCGCTGACGACCATCCGGCAACCGTTCAGCGAGATGGGTCGTGTGGCGGTCGAGCACCTGCTCACGCTCATCGAGGAGCCGGCCGCGGAGCGGGAGACGGTGGTCATGCTGCCCGAGCTGATCGTGCGCGAGAGCACCGCGGCACCGACGACACGCGCATAGCCCGCACGGCGCAGCTCAGAACTCCTCGACGTACTCCTCGGTCGGTCCGAGTTCCGGACGATCGACGAACTTGACGGTCGATCCGGCCTCGTGGAGCTCGAGGACGACGATACGGTTCGTGCCCGCCCGCAGGAGGGGCCCCGGCACGTAGAGCGTCTGCTGCGGGCCGATGTTCCAGTAGCGGCCGAGGAGCGCCCCGTTGACCCAGACGAAGCCCTTCGTGGAGCCGGGCAGTCGGAGGTGCGTGTCGAGCGGCTCGTCGACGACGAAGGTCGCGCTCGACAGGCCGCCCCCACCGCTCGCGGCGGTCGTCGGGTCGATGGTCCGGTCGACGACCGCTCGGAGATGGAGCGGGTCCAGCTGGTCGAGGGCCACCGGTCGCGCCCGCCAGCCGTGCACGAGCCGGCGTTCGACGAGGACGGGCCCCAGCAGGCCCTTTTCGGCGCCCAACTGCGGACCGTAGTTCACGCGGCCGAGGTTCTCGACGACCACGGTCAGCTTCGACACCAGGCCGGAACCGGTCACGGTGACCGTGCCCGAGCCGGTGATCGTGGCCTGGAACGCCCCGTCGAGGAAAACGAGGGCGCGGTCTGCGACGCCGTCGAACACGAGGTCGACCGGTCGATCGGGAAGCAGAGCATCCGCCTCGTAGAGGACGAGACCGCCGTCGACGCCGAGGTCCTCGAACGACGGCGGCGCGGACGACCGCGGGCTCACGGGGTCGCCGAGCTCAGCGAGTGCGTCCAGGAGCCCGACGCCGCGCTGGAGGGGCACGCTGCCCTCCGGCAAGAACCGCACCTCGGGGGATCGCAGCGGTTCGTCTGCGACGCCGAGGACCTCCCGCAGGGCGAAGAACTTGTCCGTGAACCGGCCGTCCTCGGCGATCGGCGCGTCGGAGTCGTAGCTCGTGATGGTCGGACGCAGTTCGCCCTCGACGATGTTGGCTCCGGACCAGAGCCCGAAGTTCGTGCCGCCGTGCGCCATGTAGATGCTGATGCTCCCGCCGTCGGCCAGGATGTCGCGGGCCACCGTTGCGGCGTTCCGCGCGTCCCGCACGTGGTGCGGCTGCCCCCAGTGGTCGAACCACCCGTTCCAGAACTCGGCGACGAAGAACGGCTCGTCCGGGCGCCGACTCCGCAGGAGGGCGCGCGCCTCGTCCGGCTTCGAGCCGAGGGTCGCCGCCATCATGATCCCGGGGATGGAACCGCCGTCGATCATCACGTCGGTGGGCCCGTCCGCGGTGTACAGCAGTTCCTGCACGCCGAGGCGACGCAGCAGCGCGGCGAGCCACCCGGGGTGCTCTGCGTCGTCGCCGTAGCTGCCGTACTCGTTCTCGACCTGCACGGCGACGACCGGGCCGCCGTGGACCGCCTGGTACGGCGTGAGCCGGGGGATGAGCTCCTCGAACCACGTCTCGACCGGCCGCTGGTATCCGGGGTCCGAGCTGCGGAGCGCGATGTCGCGGGCGGTGAGCCAAGCGGGCAGGCCGCCGTTCGACCACTCCGCACAGATGTACGGGCCCGGTCGCAGCAGGACGTCGAGCCCCAGATCGGCGGCCGTCTCCATGAACCGGCCGACGTCACGCCAACCGGAGAAGCTCGGTGCCGCGTCCGCGCGTGGCTGGTGGAAGTTCCACGGGATGTAGGTGTCGATCGAGTTGAGCCCGAGGTCGACGAAGCGCAGCATCCGATCGCGCCACTGCTCCGGCACGACGCGGAAGTAGTGCAGCGATCCGGACCGCACGGAGTGCGGTGCCCCATCGCGGAGGAGCCGGCCGTCCCGCCAGTGCAGTGCTGCCGGAGCCCGCCGCACGGTGTCGTCGATCACGAACGGAACGGCTGGACCGACGGTGTCGGCGAACTTCGTCATGGTGCGGTCGTCTCCTCGGATCGGCGTACGGACTTCCACTATGGGCCATGCATGTTATGGATGCCAAGCCTCTACTTCGCTCAATTCAGCCGATTTGTAACGCTTTCGAGTCATCGATTGTTATCCGTAGCATTTTCTGCCAGCATGACTGCCAAGCACCGCCGACCCCGCTCCACTCCCACGGAAAGGCCGCACCGATGACCAGCACCGACGCTCCCGCCCACGGCCTCCGTGGTGCGATCTCACGTGGTCGGCACCGCTCGCGGCTGCTGCTCGCCGCGGGAGCCCTGGTGCTCACGGGAACGGTCGTCGTCGGTGTCGCCGTCAGCGGCGCGGGTGCGGCACCCGCCGAGCTGGGGACCATCGACGGAGCCTCGGTCACCCGCGACGAGCTGCTCTTCCACATGGAGCGCGTCCGACCCGCCATCGAGAACGAGGTCCTCGTCGAGACCGGATCCGGTTCCGTCGACTGGGATGCACCGCTCGGCGACGCGACCGCCATCGATCGACTCCGGACGGCGGCCCTCGACGAGCTCGCGGCCGACCGCGTGGTGCTCGACCTCGGGCACGAGCGCGGACTCGTCCCGTTCTCGGACTTCGCCGGATTCGAACAGGCCCTCGCCGACACCAACACCGCCCGCGCGGCCCAGCTCGACGAAGGCGAGGTCGTCTACGGACTCACCTCCTTCCGCGCACAGGAGTTCTACGGCCGGACGATCGCCGATCTCCGCACCAGGCTCGTCTCTGCACTGAGCTCGGGCTCGGATCCGGTCATCGACGTCTCCGACGAGGAGGTCTGGGACGCCTTCGACGCGCACGCCGAGGACTGGACACTCAACGCCTCCACCTACCAGCTCACCCGGATCGCGGTGCCGCTCGCCTCGACCACCGCCGAGCAGTTCGCGGCACGACTCGCCGCGGAGGGCGTCGACGCCGTCTCAGGCACCGACCCGGACACCACCGTCTCCGCGTCCACCCTCGACGGCGCGACCGGTCTCCTCGACGGCGGCTCCCGCACACCCGACCCGCGCCTCGTCGCCGAGGTCGCGACCCTGCTTGCCGGTGCGCTCAGCTCGCCCGTGGTGGAGCTGGGTGAGCACGTCGTCTACCGCGTGGACGCCGTCACCGTCGACCAGGACGCCGCCTTCACCGCCTACGCCGACCGGATCCGAGCCCAGCTCGAGAGCACCGCCCTCGACGCGCTCATCGCCGAACGCGTCGCGGCCCAAGTACGCCAGATGAACAGCAACGCCCTGCACCAACTCACGATGGAGGACACGCACTGATGAACACCGCCACCCCCGCGGCGATCCCGGGACCCCGACGCAGACGTCGGAACCGGACAGCCCAGCACCCCGCCCTCCGAGGACTCGCCGTCCTCGGGCTCTCTGCCCTCTTCGCCACGGCCTTCGCTCCGGCGGCGTCCGCGGCACCGACCACCGCGGAGACCGCCGTCCAGGCGGCGGCCGCGCCGACAGGCTGGGCCGGTGACACCCCGAACACGACGGGTGGCACGGACTACTTCGTCGACGCCACCGCCGGGGACGACACGGCCACCGGCACGTCGGCGGCCACCGCCTGGAAGAGCTTCACCCCGGTCAACGCGAAGACCTTCGCGCCGGGCGACCGCGTGCTGCTGAAGGCCGGCGAGACCTGGTCGAACACCTCCCTGTGGCCGAAGGGTTCGGGCACCGAGACCGCGCCCATCGTGATCGACGCGTACGGTGACGCCGGTGCGCGCCGTCCCTACATCGCGACGAACGGACAGGTCCCCAGCCCCTTCACGAGTCCCGGTGTCAAGAACCCCGAGACCGTCGGACTGACCGGCGCGGTGATCCTCCGCAACCAGCAGTACGTCCACATCGCGAACCTCGAGGTGTCGAACGACGACGACTTCGCCACCGACATCACCACGGGCAGCTACGTCCGCGACGGCATCTCCGTCTCGATCAACGCCGACAAGCTCGAGGCCGGCACCGACTCGATCATGCGCGGGATCTCGATATCGAACGTCTTCGCCCACGACATCGACGGCCCGAGCTCCTGGCAGAAGATCCACTACGCCGGGGTCAACTTCCAGGTGTTCGGTTCGCAGCAGTACACGGCGTACCCGACGGGTGGCCACCACTTCGAGGACATCAGCATCCAGGACAACACCTTCGAGAAGGTCGAGCTGCACGCGGTGCAGTTCGCGTTCAACTGGTTCGGCGACCAGCAGGGCCAGACGGACGCCTCCGGCAAGTACCACGAGGGTTGGGAACAGCTCTGGGTCCGCGACCGCGACCTCTACAGCCGCGACGTGACGATCAGTCACAACTACGCCGAGAGCACCGGCCAGGGTCCGTTCCAGTTCGCGAACACCCAGCGCCTGACCGCCGAGTACAACGAGGCCAACGGATGGCTCGAGCGCTACAACCAGGTCTCCGCAGGCCTCTACCTGTGGGCCGGCGCCGACAGCGTGATGCGCTTCAACGAGATCTACGGCGGCCCCGCCAACGAGTACGACGCGACCCCGTGGGACCTCGAGTTCACCAACTTCAACGTCGTCTACGAGCACAACTACTCGCACGACAACCAGGGCGGCTGGATGTCCTACATGGGCAACAGCTCCAACTCGATCGCCCGCTACAACCTCAGCGTCAACGACAACGGTGTGATCTTCAAGAACATGCTGTCGTCGAACTACTCGCCCACGTACATCCTCAACAACGTCTTCGTCTACGACGGCGCGGAGCTCGAGAGCTTCCACGACGAGGTGCTGAAGGACCGCGTCTACTTCGCGAACAACATCTTCTACAACACCTCGACGACCACCTCCACGAACTGGGCACGGAAGGCCGGCGGCCTCGACAAGGGCGTGTTCTCGAACAACGCCTACTTCGAGGCGAGCGGGGCGCAGTCGGCCAACCAGCCGGTGGACAAGCGTGCCGTCGTCGGCGACCCGCAGTTCGTCGGGAACCCGGCCGACTACGCCAAGGACGCCGGCGTCGACGCCATCCGCGACTCCGCGTCCCTGTTCAAGCTGCAGGAGACCTCGCCGCTGATCGATGCCGGCCGGTACAACGAGCGCATCGGCTCGGACGACTTCTTCGGCGCCGAGCTCTACTACGGTGACGGCGTCGACATCGGGCTGTACGAGGCCGCGGTCGGGACGAAGGTCGAGAACCCGGTCGACACCGACCCGATCGAGAACGAGGGCGTGGACACGCGCGTCGACCTCGCCAAGGGCAAGCCGATCGTCGCCAGCAGCACGCACCCGCACAACGACTTCGAGTTCAACGCGGGCAAGCTCGTCGACGGCGACCCGGCGACGCGCTGGGCCGGTGCCGACGACGCCACCTATCCGCTGACGATCGACATCGACTTCGGTGCCGACACGACCTTCGACGAGGTCGACCTCTCGGAGTTCACCGACTCGGGCACCGATCCTCGCGTCAACGCCTTCTCCCTGCAGCGATGGGACGCGGCGGCCGGGGCCTGGGTGACGTTCTCCTCCCAGACCGGGATCGGCGCGAGCAAGGTCGTGAAGGACTTCGAATCCGTCACCAGCTCCAAGCTCCGGGTGTCGCTCGAGAGTCTCCTGCCAGGCCAGATCTACGCGCCGACCCTGACCACCATCAGCGTCTTCAACAGTGCGGTAGCCGCAACCGACCCCACGGTGACCCCGACGGCAGCGGTCATGGACAAGAACGCCGCGATGGCCGAGGACCCCGACAACCTGCCCACGTTCACGGTCGACCTCGACGGTGACACGCTC
Organism: Plantibacter sp. H53; assembly: GCF_001650455.1. Lineage (NCBI taxonomy): Bacteria > Bacillati > Actinomycetota > Actinomycetes > Micrococcales > Microbacteriaceae > Plantibacter > Plantibacter sp. H53. The sequence continues at coordinate 728 of NZ_LWCT01000049.1, read as the reverse complement.
ACCGGTCTCCGGTACGTCCAGCCCTCCGGCGCCATCGTCGGCAGCCTCGACAGTGCCGACTACGTCCGCACCGACACCGCGGAGGGCGCGACGATCACCCTCACGAACGCGTTCGCCGCCGACAAGGAGCTCGGTACCTCCGGGGTCGTCTTCGAGTTCGGCTCGAACGCGACCAAGCGGGTCACGGTCGAGATCGTCGACACGACCGAACTCGCGGCGTCGATCGGCACGGCGAAGGCCCTCCTCGCCCCGACGGCGGCCGCGGCTCAGTCGGCGCGCGCCGCTGCTCCGGCGGCGGACGGTGCCGAGACGTTGACCGCGGCGGTCGCCTCGGCCGAGGCGGTCCTGGCCCTCGTCAACCGCGAGACCGTCGCGACCGGCAACACCGCCGTGACGAACGCCGACGTGCAAGCTGCGGTCGTCGCGCTGAACGCCGCGATCGAGGCCTTCGAGCCCGGTGGCGGCACCCCGGTCACGCCGGGTGGACCGGGTACGCCCGGCACGCCCAGCGCAGGAAGCCCCGGTACCGGTGGATCTGGCGCCACCGGTACCGGTTCCAACGGCGGCTCGCTTGCGAGCACCGGAGTCGACGGCCTCGTGCCGGCAGGTGCGGGGATCCTCCTCCTGCTGGCCGGAGCAGCAGCACTCACCCTGCGGGCCCGTCGCGCATCGGCCATGAACCGATGACCCACCGCAGCACCCTCGCCCATCCCCGCACCACAACACCC
>NZ_LWCT01000048.1:0-185129 GCF_001650455.1 Plantibacter sp. H53 | reverse complement strand
GGGTTCGGGGAGGGGACGGCGGTCGTGTCCGTGACGACCTGTGCCCCCGCGATGAAGGCGCGCAGCTCGGCGCCAGCCACCGCCTTGGCGGGGTGGGGTCCGGCCGCGAGGAGCCTCGGCAGGAAGTCGAGTGGGAGCGCGGTGTTCGAACCGACGAGGACGACGTTCCCGAAGCGGCGGCCTTTGAGGATCTGCGTCTCCGCGAGGGCGGCGACGTGTGACACGGAGTCGGCGAGCGTCGCGGCCTGTCCGCGGGCGAAGGCGAGTCCGCGGCCGTCGGCGACGTTCACGACGATGACGCCGGTCGGCGACAGCAGCTCGACCGCCGAGGCGTAGAACTCCGTGCTCGTGACGTGGGCCGGCGTGTTGGCGCCGCTGAAGATGTCGACGACGACGAGGTCGACGGTGCCCCGGAGCCCCGGCGGCAGCTTCGCGACGATCTCGCGGGCGTCGCCGTAGCGGACGCGGATCTGGGCGCGCTTCGACCAGGGGAGGTGCTCGCGCACGAGATCGATGAGTTCGCGCTCGAGCTCGACGACCTGCTGCCGCGAGCCCGGCCTCGTCGCCTCGACGTAGCGGGGGAGGGTGAGCGCGCCGGCGCCGAGGTGCACCGCCGTGATCGGCTGACCGGGATCGGCGATCTCGTCGATGATGTGACCGATGCGCTGGATGTACTCGAAGAAGAGCTCCTCGGGCTCATCGAGGTTGACGTGCGACTGCGGCGTGCCGTCGACCACCAGCTGATAGGTGCCCGGCACGAAGCGGTCGGCCTCGATCCTGGCCAGGTATCCGCTGACGCCGAGTCGTACCTGTGCCTCGTCCATACCCCCACCCTAGACTTTCCCGCAGGAGTGGGAGGCGGAGCGGAAGGGGTGCGGCCGTGGCGCAGGTGGACCTCAACAGCGACCTCGGCGAGGTCTGGCGCGGCGTGCCGACCGCCGACGACGACGCCATGTTCGCCCTCATCACGAGCGCGAACGTCGCCTGCGGCTTCCACGCCGGGGACGACGCGTCCATGCGCGACGCCGTCCGCCGCTCGACGGCCCACGGGGTGTCGTTGGGAGCCCACCCCTCCTACCGGGACGAGGCGGGCTTCGGGCGCCGCGACCAGGACCTACCCGCCGAGGTGCTCGAAGCGGAGGTCCTGGAGCAGCTCCGCGCCCTGCAGCGAGCGGTCGACGAGGTCGGCGAAGCCGACGGAACCGCCGTGGGGCTCGCCTACGTGAAGCCGCACGGCGCCCTCTACAACCGGATCGCGCACGACCGGGTCCAGGCGCGGGCGGTCGTCCGCGCGGTGGTCGCGGCCTCCGAAGAGCTCGGGCGACCACTTCCCGTGCTCGGGATGCCCGGCTCCGTGATCGAACGCGAGACCCTCGCCGCCGGGCTCCGCTTCGTCGCTGAAGCCTTCGTCGACCGCGGCTACCGCTCCGACGGTTCGCTCGTCCCGCGTGATACCCCCGGGGCACTGGTCACCGATGAGACCGCCGCCGCCCGCCGCGCCGTCTCCCTCGTCCTCGACCGACGCATCACCAGTGTCGACGGTGCCGACATCGAACTCGAAGCGGTCTCGCTCTGCGTGCACGGCGACACCCCGGGAGCCGTGTCGCTCGCCACGGCGGTCAGGACCGCCCTGCTGGACGCCGGCGTCGCACTGGTCGCGCCGTGGTGAAGACGGACACCTCAACGGGACCCGTGCTCCGAGCGATGGGGGAGGAGGCCGTACTCCTCGAACTCGGATCGCTCGAGGACGTGCTGCTCGTGCACCGGGCGCTCGCCGCGTCGCGCCCGACGGGGCTGGTCGACCTCGTCCCGGCCGCCCGGACCGTGCTCGCCGTGACGGACGCGCGGGGTCCGGCGCTCGCCGCGGTGGGTACCTGGTTGCTCGCGACCGCTGAACGGGCGCTCGCACCCGGCGCGGGAGGCTCGACGGTCGCTGTCGAGGAGGAGCTGGCGCGGCCGGACGTCGTCATCCACGTCCGCTACGACGGACCGGACCTCCGCGAGACCGCGGAGCTGCTCGGCATGGAGGCAGCGGATCTCATCGCCTGGCACACCGCTCGCGCATGGACCGTCGCCTTCAGCGGCTTCGCGCCGGGATTCGCCTACCTCGTCCCGGAACGGGAGGACGAGACGATCGGCCGGCCACTCGAGATCCCGCGATTGAGCGTGCCGCGGACGACCGTCCCCGCGGGTTCGGTGGCGCTCGCCGGGACGTTCAGCGGCGTCTATCCGCGAGCCTCCCCGGGCGGGTGGCGCATCATCGGGACGACCGACGCCGTCCTGTGGGACGATGCAGCGGACCCGCCCGCCCTCCTCGTCCCCGGCGGCCGGGTGCGCTTCGTGCAGGTCGTCGCATGATGGGCGGGACGCTGCTCGTAGAGGCGGCGGGACCGGCGACCACCGTGCAGGACCTGGGTCGACCTGGGGCTGCGGCCCTCGGGGTCAGCCCGTCCGGCGCGCTCGACCGCGGCGCCCTGCGCCTCGCCAACCGTCTCGTCGGCAACCCGGAGGGCCGTGCGGCGCTCGAGGTCGTCCTGGGCCCGTTCGTGGCCGTCGCCGAGGTCGACCTCTGGATCGCCGTGACCGGTGCGTGGGGTCCGATCACCGTCGACGGCAGGCCGTCCGACGGGCACCGCGCCGTCCGCGTCCAGGCCGGCTCCCGGCTCGAACTCGGCGCGGCGACCCACGGGCTCCGGTACGTCCTCGCCGTCCGCGGCGGCTTGGACGGCCCGCAGCTCCTCGGCTCGCGGTCGACGGACACCCTGGCCGGCCTCGGCCCGGCACCGGTCGTCGCCGGCGATCGACTCCCCGTCCCCCCCACCCCGCGCCGCCGCGTCCCTCCGCTCGACATCGCCCCGTGGACGCGGCCCGACGCCGGGGAGCGTCTCGTGCGGATCTCGCCGGGGCCCCGCCGGGACTGGTTCGACGACGCCTCCCTGCGGTGCCTGGTCGAGCAGCCGTGGACCATGACGGCCGACGCCGATCGCATCGGGATGCGCCTCGACGGGCCGCCGCTCGAGCGACTCGATCCCGGTCGTGAGCTGCCGAGCGAGGGCATGGTCGCCGGGGCGGTCCAGGTGCCGCCGAGCGGTCTGCCGACGATCCTGTCGGCCGACCACCCGGTCACCGGCGGGTATCCGGTCGTCGCGGTCGTGCGTGCCGCGGACCGAGACCTCCTGGCGCAACTCCGGCCCGGTCAGCGTCTGCGGTTCAGCACGGGTTGACGGGAACACCGGGGGCGACGCGGCGGTTATACCGGAACGTCGAAAACTCGTCAAGGAAACAGTAGACACGCCGAAGATTCCGGCATATAGTTGTTCTTTGCGCTCCCAGAATCTCTATGCCTTCATATTGCGGTCGGCTGGTGTGCGGGTCTAACCCGCCACATGTTCTCTTTCTGGTGAGTAACTCCACTGACGACCAGTAACTCGGCCCCCAACAGGCCTCCGGAGGTTATCCCCTTGGCTGCTGCGCGCAACGCAACCACCAACTCACCCAAGAACGGCCGCGGAGCATCCCGCCTCTCGTTCGCGAAGATCACCGACACGCTCACGGTTCCAGACCTCCTGGCTCTGCAGACCGAGAGCTTCGACTGGCTGGTCGGCAACGACGTGTGGAAGGCACGCGTCGCAGAAGCCACCCAGGCCGGCCGGCAGGACCTGCCCACGAAGAGCGGCCTCGACGAGATCTTCGAGGAGATCTCGCCCATCGAGGACCTCGGCGAGACGATGCAGCTCTCCTTCGCCAACCCGTACCTCGAGCCCGAGAAGTACTCCATCGACGAGTGCAAGGAGCGCGGCAAGACGTACGCGGCCCCGCTCTACGTCGAGGCCGAGTTCATGAACCACCTCACCGGTGAGATCAAGACGCAGACGGTCTTCATGGGCGACTTCCCGCTCATGACCGAGCGCGGTACCTTCATCATCAACGGCACCGAGCGTGTCGTCGTCTCGCAGCTCGTCCGCAGCCCGGGCGTGTACTTCGAGTCGGCTCAGGAGAAGACCTCCGACAAGGACATCTTCTCCGCTCGCGTCATCCCGAGCCGTGGTGCCTGGCTCGAGTTCGAGATCGACAAGCGCGACCAGGTCGGCGTCCGCATCGACCGCAAGCGCAAGCAGTCCGTCACCGTGTTCCTCAAGGCGCTCGGCATGACGAGCGAGGAGATCCTCGAGGAGTTCAAGGGCTACGAGTCGATCGAGCTCACCCTCGAGAAGGACACGATCCTCACCAAGGAGGACGCGCTCCGCGACATCTACCGCAAGCTCCGTCCGGGCGAGCAGGTCGCAGCCGAGGCCGCGCGTGCGCTCCTCGACAACTTCTACTTCAACTCGAAGCGCTACGACCTCGCGAAGGTCGGCCGGTACAAGATCAACAACAAGCTCGGTCTCGACAAGCCGCTCAGCGACTCCGTCCTGACGACCGACGACATCGTCGCCACGATCAAGTACCTCGTCGCCCTGCACCGCGGAACGGCCACCCTCCCGGGTGTCCGCAACGGCAAGCCCGTCGACCTCCGTCTCGACACGGACGACATCGACAACTTCGGCAACCGTCGCATCCGCGCCGTCGGCGAGCTCATCCAGAACCAGGTCCGCACCGGTCTGTCCCGCATGGAGCGCGTCGTCCGCGAGCGCATGACCACGCAGGACATCGAGGCCATCACGCCGCAGACCCTGATCAACGTGCGCCCCGTCGTCGCCGCGATCAAGGAGTTCTTCGGGACCTCGCAGCTGTCGCAGTTCATGGACCAGAACAACCCGCTCGCGGGTCTGACCCACAAGCGTCGCCTCTCGGCGCTCGGACCCGGTGGTCTGTCGCGTGAGCGTGCAGGCGTCGAGGTGCGAGACGTCCACCCGTCGCACTACGGCCGCATGTGCCCGATCGAGACCCCGGAAGGCCCGAACATCGGGCTCATCGGTTCGCTCGCATCGTTCGCGCGGATCAACTCGTTCGGTTTCATCGAGACCCCGTACCGTCGCGTCGTCGACGGCCGGGTCACCGAGGACATCGACTACCTGACCGCGATGGAAGAGGACAACTACATCGTCGCGCAGGCCAACGCTCCGCTGAAGAGCGACGGCCACTTCCAGGAGGACCGCGTCCTCGCCCGGAAGAAGGGCGGCGAGGTCGACCTCATCCCGTCCGAGGAGATCGGCTACATGGACGTCTCCCCGCGCCAGATGGTGTCGGTCGCGACCTCCCTCATCCCGTTCCTCGAGCACGACGACGCGAACCGCGCACTCATGGGTGCCAACATGCAGCGTCAGGCCGTCCCGCTCCTCATGTCGGACTCGCCGCTCGTCGGTACCGGTATGGAGGGCTACGCAGCCATCGACGCGGGTGACGTCGTCACCGCCGACAAGGCCGGCGTCGTCCAGGAGGTGTCGGCCGAGTCCGTCACCATCCAGCTCGACGAGGGTGGCACGCAGACCTACTACCTGCGCAAGTTCGACCGCTCCAACCAGGGCACGAGCTACAACAACCGCGTCATCGTCTCCGAGGGTGCACGCATCGAGGCCGGCGAGGTCATCGCCGACGGCCCCGCCACGGAGAACGGCGAGCTCGCGCTCGGCAAGAACCTCCTCGTCGCCTTCATGACGTGGGAGGGTCACAACTTCGAGGACGCGATCATCCTCAGCCAGAACCTGGTGAAGGACGACGTCCTCTCCTCGATCCACATCGAGGAGTACGAGGTCGACGCCCGCGACACCAAGCTCGGCAAGGAGGAGATCACCCGTGATCTCCCGAACGTCAGCCCGGAGCTGCTCAAGGACCTCGACGAGCGCGGCATCATCCGCATCGGTGCCGAGGTCCGCCCCGGCGACATCCTCGTCGGCAAGGTCACGCCGAAGGGTGAGACCGAGCTCTCCGCCGAGGAGCGCCTGCTCCGCGCCATCTTCAACGAGAAGAGCCGCGAAGTCCGCGACACCTCGCTGAAGGTCCCCCACGGTGAAGCCGGCACGATCATCGCCGTCAAGGTGTTCGACGCACAGGACGGCGACGACGAGCTCGGCTCGGGCGTCAACCAGCGTGTGGTCGTCTACATCGCCCAGAAGCGCAAGATCACCGAGGGCGACAAGCTCGCCGGCCGTCACGGCAACAAGGGTGTCATCGCGAAGATCCTGCCCGTCGAGGACATGCCGTTCCTCGAGGACGGCACGCCGGTCGACGTCATCCTCAACCCGCTCGGCATCCCCGGTCGAATGAACTTCGGTCAGGTCCTCGAGATCCACCTGGGGTGGATCGCGAAGCAGGGCTGGAACGTCGAGGGCAAGCCCAGCTGGGCCAAGAAGCTCCCGGCTGCCGCGCACTCGGCCGAGCCGAACACCAAGGTCGCGACCCCGGTGTTCGACGGCGCCTCCGAGGAGGAGATCGCCGGTCTGCTCGACTCGACCAACGTCACCCGCGACGGCGACCGCCTCATCGGTTCCTCCGGAAAGGCCCGTCTGTTCGACGGCCGCTCCGGCGAACCGTTCCCGGCACCGGTCTCGGTCGGCTACATGTACATCCTCAAGCTGCACCACCTCGTGGACGACAAGATCCACGCGCGTTCGACGGGTCCGTACTCGATGATCACGCAGCAGCCGCTCGGTGGTAAGGCTCAGTTCGGTGGACAGCGCTTCGGTGAGATGGAGGTCTGGGCCCTCGAGGCCTATGGAGCCGCGTACGCGCTCCAGGAGCTCCTGACCATCAAGTCCGACGACATCCTCGGCCGCGTCAAGGTGTACGAGGCCATCGTCAAGGGCGAGAACATCCAGGAGCCGGGTATCCCCGAGAGCTTCAAGGTGCTCATCAAGGAGATGCAGTCGCTGTGCTTGAACGTCGAGGTCCTCTCGGCCGACGGCACCGCGGTGAGCCTGCGCGACACCGACGACGACGCGTTCCGCGCCGCCGAGGAGCTCGGGATCAACATTTCCTCCAGGTTCGAGTCGTCGTCCATCGACGAGATCTAAGCCTGACCACTGTAGAGACTGACGAAACCTTTCATAGGAGATACATTGCTCGACGTCACAACTTTTGACGAGCTTCGCATTGGTCTGGCCACCGCAGACGACATCCGTGCCTGGTCGCACGGAGAGGTCAAGAAGCCCGAGACCATCAACTACCGCACCCTCAAGCCCGAGAAGGACGGTCTGTTCGGTGAGCAGATCTTCGGTCCTTCCCGCGACTGGGAGTGCGCCTGCGGCAAGTACAAGCGGGTCCGCTTCAAGGGCATCGTGTGCGAGCGCTGCGGTGTCGAGGTCACGAAGTCGTCGGTGCGCCGTGAGCGCATGGGCCACATCGAACTCGCCGCCCCGGTCACGCACATCTGGTACTTCAAGGGTGTCCCCTCGCGCCTCGGCTACCTGCTGGACATGGCGCCCAAGGACCTCGAGAAGGTCATCTACTTCGCGGCCTACATGGTCATCGATGTGGACGAGGACGCACGTCACCAGGACATGCCCGGCCTTGAGAACGAGCTCCGTCTCGAGATCAAGACCCTCGGCGACCAGCGCGACTCGCGCATCGCAGACCGCCTGAAGAAGCTCGAGGACGACCTCGTCGCCCTCGAGGAGGAAGGCGCCAAGAGCGAGCAGAAGCGTCGCACCAAGGACGCCGCCGAGAAGGAGATGAGCCAGACCCGCAAGTCCTACGACGAGCAGATCGCTCACCTCGAGCGCGTCTGGGAGGACTTCCGCAACCTCAAGGTCGGCGACCTCAAGCCCGAGGACTCCGTGTTCCACGAGCTGCAGGACCGCTTCGGCCTGTACTTCGAGGCCTACATGGGTGCCGAGGCGGTCAAGAAGCGCCTGCTGTCCTTCGACCTCGCGGCCGAGTCCGAGCTGCTCCACCACCAGATCGCGGAGGGCAAGGGTCAGAAGAAGATCCGCGCCATCAAGCGTCTGCGCGTGGTCAACTCGTTCCTCATCACCGGTAACTCGCCGGCGGCGATGGTCCTCGACGTGGTCCCGGTCATCCCGCCGGAGCTCCGCCCGATGGTGCAGCTCGACGGTGGCCGCTTCGCGACCTCCGACCTCAACGACCTCTACCGTCGTGTGATCAACCGCAACAACCGTCTGCGTCGTCTGCTCGACCTCGGGGCTCCCGAGATCATCGTCAACAACGAGAAGCGGATGCTGCAGGAGGCCGTGGACGCACTGTTCGACAACGGTCGTCGTGGTCGCCCCGTCACCGGTACCGGCAACCGTGCCCTGAAGTCCCTCAGCGACATGCTGAAGGGTAAGCAGGGTCGATTCCGCCAGAACCTGCTCGGCAAGCGCGTCGACTACTCGGGCCGTTCGGTCATCATCGTCGGCCCGCAGCTGAAGCTGCACCAGTGTGGTCTGCCCAAGCAGATGGCGCTGGAGCTCTTCAAGCCGTTCGTCATCAAGCGCCTGATCGACCTGAGCCACGCTCAGAACATCAAGGCCGCGAAGCGCATGGTCGAGCGCAGTCGCCCCGAGGTCTGGGACGTGCTGGAGGAGATCATCCGCGAGCGTCCCGTGCTGCTGAACCGTGCGCCAACGCTGCACCGTCTCGGCATCCAGGCGTTCGAGCCTCAGCTCGTCGAGGGCAAGGCCATCCAGCTGCACCCGCTCGTCTGCGCCGCGTTCAACGCGGACTTCGACGGCGACCAGATGGCTGTCCACCTCCCGCTCTCCGTCGAGGCCCAGGCCGAGGCGCGCATCCTGATGCTCGCGTCGAACAACATCCTGAAGCCGTCCGACGGCCGTCCGGTCACCCTGCCCACGCAGGACATGATCATCGGTCTCCACCACCTGACCACCCTCAAGGAGGGTGTCGAGGGTGAGGGCCGTGCCTTCTCGTCCGTCGCCGAGGCCATCCTCGCGAAGGACCAGGGCTCGCTCGACCTCAACGCCAAGGTGCGCATCCGTCTGACCGACGTGACGTTCGCCGAGGGCACGGGTCCTGAGGGCTACGAGGGCTCGGGTGTCGCACTCGTCGAGACGACCCTCGGTCGCGCACTCTTCAACGAGGCGCTGCCGGCGGACTACCCCTACGTGGAAGACGTGGCGGACAAGGGCAAGCTGTCCTCGATCGTCAACGACCTCGCGGAGCGGTACCCGAAGACGGTCGTCGCCGCCACGCTCGACAACATCAAGGACGCCGGTTTCCACTGGGCGACGCGTTCCGGTGTGACCGTTGCGCTCAGCGACGTCCTGACCCCGCCGAACAAGCGCGAGATCGTGCAGGGCTACGAGAAGCAGGCCGCCAAGGTCCAGAGCCAGTTCGACAAGGGTCTGACCACGGATGCCGAGCGTCGTCAGGAGCTCATCAAGATCTGGACGGAGGCCACCGAGAAGGTCGCCGAGGCCATGCGCGCGAACTTCCCGGCGGACAACACCATCAACCGTATGGTGTCGTCGGGTGCTCGTGGTAACTGGCTGCAGATCCGCAACATCGCGGGTATGCGAGGCCTGGTGAACAACCCGAAGGGTGAGATCATCCCTCGCCCGATCATCTCCTCCTACCGTGAGGGCCTGTCGGTCGCGGAGTACTTCATCGCGACCCACGGTGCTCGTAAGGGTCTGGCCGACACGGCGCTCCGTACCGCCGACTCGGGATACCTCACGCGTCGTCTCGTCGACGTCTCGCAGGATGTCATCATCCGCGAAGACGACTGCGGCACGACCAAGGGTCTCGAGCTTGCGATCGCGAACGTCGACAGCTCCGGTGAGCTCGTGCGCGACCCGAACGTGGAGAACTCCGTGTTCGCCCGTTCGCTGGCCGCTGCTGCGGTGGGCCCGAAGGGTGAGGTCGTCGCCGAGGCCGGCGAGGACGTCGGTGACGTGCTCATCGACAAGCTCGTCTCCGCGGGTGTCGAGAACATCAAGGTGCGCTCGGTCCTGACCTGCGAGTCGACCGTCGGTGTGTGTGCAGCCTGCTACGGCCGCTCGCTCGCCACGGGCAAGCTCGTCGACATCGGCGAGGCCGTCGGCATCATCGCGGCCCAGTCGATCGGTGAGCCCGGTACCCAGCTGACGATGCGTACCTTCCACACGGGTGGTTCGGCATCGGCGGACGACATCACGCAGGGTCTGCCCCGCGTGCAGGAGCTGTTCGAGGCTCGTACCCCCAAGGGTGCGACCCCGATCGCCGAGGCCGCCGGTCGCATCACGATCGACGAGAACGACAAGGCTCGTAAGGTCATCCTGACGCCCGACAACGGCGACGAGCCGGTCGTCTACCCGGTGCTGAAGCGTGCGGTCCTCCTCGTCGAGGACGGACAGCACGTCGAGCTCGGTCAGAAGATCCACGTCGGTGCGGTCGACCCCAAGGAGGTTCTGCGCGTGCAGGGCGTCCGCGAGGTCCAGAAGCACCTCGTCGGTGGCGTCCAGGGCGTGTACCGCTCGCAGGGTGTCCCGATCCACGACAAGCACATCGAGGTCATCGTGCGCCAGATGCTGCGGAAGGTGACCGTGGTCGACCACGGCGACACCGACCTGCTGCCCGGCGAGCTCGTCGACCGCCTGCGTTACGCCGAGCTCAACCGCTCGGCCGTGTCGGAGGGTCGTCGCACCGCATCGGCTCGCCAGGAGGTCATGGGTATCACCAAGGCGTCCCTCGCGACCGAGTCGTGGCTGTCGGCCGCTTCCTTCCAGGAGACCACGCGTGTCCTCACGCAGGCCGCCATGGAAGGCAAGAGCGACCCGCTGGTCGGCCTCAAGGAGAACGTCATCATCGGTAAGCTCATCCCGGCCGGTACCGGCCTGGCGCGCTACCGCAACGTGACGGTCGAGGCCACCGAGGAGGCGAAGGCGGAGCGTTACCCGAACCGCATCTTCGGTGAGGACGGCGCGTTCAACGAGTCCGACCTGAGCTTCGTCGACTTCGACAGCTTCAGCTCCGACGACTTCACCCCCGGTAACTACAACTAGGGCTGAACGACTCACCCGGAGGGCCCGTCCCGATCGTTTCTCGATCGGGACGGGCCCTCCGTCGTTCGTTCGCCCATTCCTGGGCGAGCGAACGACGATTCGCCCAGGAATGGGCGAGTGAATCGAGTACCGGTGAGTTGTGTGGCGGGTCTCCGCACGACATGCTGGTCCGATGAGTGATCAGCCCGAGCAGCCCACCGGCCAGTTCCAGCCGCTGGAGCCGGACGCGACTCCGGCGCAGCCAGACGTCCGCTACGGTGCTCCGGCACCCAAGCGGAAGCGCAATCCCGTCGTCATCGGTCTGAGCGTGCTCGCCGGTGTGCTGGCGATCGCGCTCGTCGTGGTCATCGGGCTCCTGGTCGTCGGCCCGGGCGGTACCCCTGCCGCCGACTCGACCCGTACACCGAGTGCGACGGCGACCGCCGGCTCCTCTCCTGCTCCGACCGCGACCGACGCCGCGGAGACGCCCGCTGCGCCGGTGCGTCCGACCGAATGCACCCAGCTCTTCCCCGCCGGCTACATCGAGTCGCTGACGGCGGACGGCTTCCTCGAGTTGAATCCCGCCTGGTCGCAGCCGCTGTTGTCCGAGAGTTTCGGGTCGAACGACGAGGCTTTGGTGGCCTTGCTCACCCCGACGGACCGACTCACGTGTGACCTCACGAAGGCGAGCGGTGCCGGTGAGGTCTTCATTCTCACGAACGTGGCCCAGGTGGAGGGGGACGTCCAAGCGGCGGCGGAGGCCAGGATGTCCGAAGCCGGGTTCACCTGTTCCGAGGAGACCGGCGGGACGATGTGCTTCACGGAACGCGCGGACCCCTCAGGGAACACCGTCGGTGAGCGCCATTTCCTGCGTGACGGCACCTGGGTGGCCACCCGCTGGGCGAATGTCGCCATCACGGGGTGGACGCAGACCATCGTCTCGACGCTGTTCCCCGCCTGACAGGTCCTCCCGTTCGCAACTCAGGACGCGCGCGGTGTGTCCCACCCACGAGGCGGTGAGTCGGGTCGGCGCGCCGGCGCTGCCCTGAGTTGTGAACCGGGCGGGACCAGCTAGGCGATGCTCCAGTAGTACACGGAGGCGCCGGGGTGGATGACGGTGATCGCCTCGTCCACGGTGCGGTAGTCGGTGTCGTCGGTGTGTCCCGCGTAGTACACCTGGGTGCCGGCGTCGGTGGTCTCGACCTTCGACACGATGCCCGTGTGGTCGCGGTCCCCGCTGTTGTCCCAGTCGAACTGCACGATGTCACCGACCTTGACCTGGTCGCGCTGCGTGTCGTCGAGAGCGGTGGCGAGGTCGGGGTGCTCCTCGACGTAGTTCATGAAGAACGTCGAGCTGACCCAGGCCTTCGAGAAGTCGAAGTCGTCTCCGGTCCCCTCGGCCCACCAGTCCTCGTCCATCGTCCACCCGCGTTCCAGCAGACTCTGGCTGGCGAAGTTCGCGCAGTCGGTGTCGACCAGGGAGCCGTATTCAGCCAGGTTGTAGTCGTTCCAGTGCGTGAACACGTAGGCCATCTGCGCGTCGACGGGGCTCGTGATGTCGTAGCTGTAGTTCAGCGCATCACCGTCGACCCGGAGATCGTCCGCGTAGACGGCGATGCCGACGTCGGCGGGGGAGAAGCCGGTGGCTGCCGGCACGGCGACGGTCACCTCGGTGCTCGTCGCCGACAGGATCCGGGCTTCCTCCTCGCCGAACACGACGCGGGTCACGCCGTCCACGTCGACACCGCTCACGGTCAGGGTGCTCCCGCCTGCGACGGATCCGGTCGTGGCGGAGATCGCGGTGACCGCCGTGGCGTTGACCGTGGAGGCCGGGACCGTGGACGTCGTCCCGCCCAGAGCCTGCGCGGCCGGCTCGGATCCGGTCGCGTCGGAGTGCTGCAGCGCGATCGGGGTGATCACCGCGGTGGCGAGGAGGAGGACGGCTCCGGCAGCGGTGCCGGCGACCACGCGTCGCGCGCGCAGGGGGAGGGCGCGGTAGCGGGAGGAGAGCCGCCTGAAGGGGGAGCGGGAATCGACGTGACGGTCATGGGGGAGTTGCTCGGGCATGGGGCCTTTCCGGGGGATACGCCGTGGGGGATCGGCGTCGCGGGATCGGCAGTGATCCGACAGATGGCTGTTCGAGCTTCCACCCAACCGCACGGAGCTGAGGGGACCGTTTCCCCCGGATATGAATCGGACCTGAATCGGGTCGACGGGAGTGAGCGAGTCCCGGCGAGGTTGCCGGGCATCCGCGTCCCGGCTTGCTACCGTGGCGAGCGGAGCGCCGTGAGGGCGCTCCTGAACTGGCTTCCGCCGAAGGAGTACGCGATGAGCACCCAGAACCCCGAGCCCGGATCGCCCACCGACCCGAGCACTCCGGCGGCTGCCCAGACCGCGTCTGGCTCCGCGCGTCCCACGACCGCGGCCGAACAGCCCGCGGCCGAGCGGCCCGTGGCCGAGCGGGACATCCTCTCCGAGGACACCGTGCAGCAGGACACCATCACCACGGCGGACGGCGTCGGGGCGGACCCGGTCGTCGACGACCGCCGGGTCGCAGACCGCGCCGACACGGCCTCGGACGCCGGGGTGCGCGAGACGCGTCCCTACCAGCCGCACACGCCGCAGCGTGCGTACTCGAACATCGACTTCGACGACGACGACACCGCCGGTACCCCGACCTCGACCACCCGGCAGGCCGACACCGGTGCCCACCCGTACCCCGCGGCAGCCTACGAGCCGGTCGCCCGCTCCGGCGCGACCGCGACTGCCACCGCCGCGGAGACCGAGCAGCAGCAGGCCTTCCCGCTGTACGTCCAGGCACCGTCCGAGCCGGAGGTCCGCGGCAACCGCGGCTTCGGCATCCTCATCGGTCTCCTCGGTACCATCATCTTCGCCGGCCTCTACGCGGCCGCTGTCGCGGGCCTTCAGCTGGTGCTGGAAGGCGACGGCACGTTCGTCGAGAACCTCATCCAGATCGCCACCAGCTGGCCGTTCCTCATGGCCGCCGCAGGCTTCTTCCTGGCCTGGGTCGTCACCGCGACCATCGTGAACCGTTCCGGCTGGGTGCACTGGGTGCTCGGCGGCTTCATCATCGGCCTGGTCGTCTTCCTCGCATGGGTCGGCGGGTTCCTGATCCAGGAGCGCGCGTGGACGCTCAGCATCGACGAGATCCTCGCCGAGGTCACCGGTGTCGCCTTCACCTTCGGGCCGGTCCTCGCCTTCGTCGTCGCCCGTGAGATCCCCGTCTGGCTCGGTGGTTGGATCGCGGCACGCGGACGCAAGGTGCGCGAGGCGAACATCGAGGCCCGCGCCGAGTACGAACGCGTCCTCGAAGCCGGACCGACGACCGCCCGCTGAGCATGACCGGTGACGCGGACGGAGCACGTGGCCCCTGGTGGGTCGCCCCGTTCGCAGCGGTCACCTACGTGGCGCTCGTCGTCTGCGCCTTCGGGTTCATCAGCCTGCTGGCGGACCTCGACGTCGTGACCGACCGGGACGCCGGCCCGCTGACCGGTCCGCTCATGGTCGTGGTCGCCACGACCGTGGTCCTCTGGGCGATCATCCGTGAGACGCGCCGCACACCGCTGCGCGTCTCGGTCGGCTCCGCGGTCCTCGCGGGGCTCCTCGCCTGGCTCGCCTACGGCGTGAGCGGCGGCGTGTTCGACGCGATCGCCAGCCGGGACGGAGCGGACGCCGCCGCCTTCGCGGTGACGACGCTGACCGGACCGTTCTCGGTCACCGTGGGTGTGCTCGCGCTCGTCATCGTCCTCGCGGCCGCCGCTGTCGCGACCTCGTCGACCGGGCGGCGCCCGACCCCGCGCTGGCCCTGGGAGCACGACGCGCGGTGAGCCGATGCGACGTCCACCCGGGGCCGCTCGCGAGGTGCGCCGCCCGTCCCTCCCCACGAGGGCGACGGCGTAGGCGATAATCGATCCGTTGCCGTCGTCGGCCGACGGCGCTTGGGGAGGAACCACCGATGAGATCACCCGACCTGACCGACACCGGTCTGGATCTCGACCTCGCGGGGACCGCCGACGACGTCGTCGCCCTCGTCCAACGTGCGGTCGTCGCCTCCGGTGAGGATGCTCAGCAGACCAGGCACTACGTCGCGATCGACGGTGGGACGAGCGCGGACATCCGGTTGCGGGTCGTCTCGGTCGACGACCCCGCGCCACTGCTCGCGTTCGCGATCACGACCGCCCCGTCCGCGCGCGGTACGGCGGCGGCGACCTTCATCATGCAGCACGGCGTCCAGAAGCGCCGGCGTCAGCGCTCGTTGCTCGGACAGGAGCCGTTCCTGAGCTTCCTGCGCGCGCTCGCCGAGCTGGTCTCAGAGTCCGATCCCGGCGCGTCCGCCACCCTGCGCGTGCACGGCACGCGCACCGAGCTCGCTCCGCGTCCGGCGGAAGCACCGACCAGCGCAGACGCTGGGCCTGCGGCGACACTCGCGAACATGCCCGTCATGGGCGGAGCGGTCTCCGCGGGCTGGTCTCAGACGGTGACCGACGCGTCGACCCCGTCCCCGGCGACGGCTCCCGATGTCGCGATCCCGAGGGATGCCGATCCGGCGACGGCCTCCGACACACCGGCAGCCGAGCCTCCGGCCCCCGAACCCGCCGTTCCCGAGGCACCGGTGATCGGGGTCCCGACTCGCGCTACAGGTGATCCCGAACCACAGTCGACCCCGTCGAGTTCCGCGCCCGTGCCGTCGCCGGTCGTCGTCGAGCCACCGACTCCTGCAGCACCGCCGCAGGCAGCGCCCGCCCAGACGCGCGCTCCGGCCGCGTCGACGTCCTCCGTCCCGCCCGATCTGCAGATCACCGTTCCCCCGGGTCTGATCGCCGGCGCTCCGATCGCCCCGGAAGCGCCCGACGCGCCCGCCGGTGCCTCAACGCGCGCCACCGAGCAGGCGCCGGTCCATGCCGACCTCGGCGCGACGGTCGTCTCCGCATCGCTGCGAGCGGGGGACTTCGCGCTCGAGCTGCCCGACGGCGAGCGCATCCCGCTCCGCGGGCCGATCCTGCTCGGACGCAACCCTGCGGCGCGGCCCGAACAGCCCGACGCCGAGCTGCGCTCGCTCGTCGACCCGCGCATGTCCGTCTCGAAGACGCACACGGTCGTCGTACCCGGACGACGGTCGCTCCGCGTGACGGACCTGCACTCCACGAACGGCACGACGATCACGGACGCGTCCGGCGCGGTCACCGTCTGCCAGCCGGGCGAGGCCTACGTCGCGGAAGCCGGGTCGACCATCGGGATCGGCGAGTTCCCGATCCGCGTCGTCGTCGGTTGACGGGCCTCCGGGGCATGGGGAGTGCTCCCCATCGTCGTCACCCGCGCTCTCGGTTACGCTGAACGACGTACCCGCTGAGGAGCCATCGGCGGGCGGCGCAGGTCCACTGCGCCGGTGTCACGAAGGGGAATGATGAGCGAGCAACCACTCGTCGTCGACGGGGACCAGATCCTGGCCGTCGCCGCACCACTGACACCCAGCGGGTCCGGCCTGCCGCAGAACGTCCCGCTCGACTTCTCCGGCAGCTGCAGCAGCACGGTGACCGCCGCGGCGGAGAGCTTCGCGATGTACATCTCCGTGCACGTGGCCCTCGCCGGCGGAGCGATGGTCGAAGCCGGTCGCGCGGCGAGCGACATCGTGACCGCCTGGGAGCAGACCGACGCACAACTGAACCCCGGAGGAGAGGGCTGATGGCCAACTGGACTGCTGACGATCCGGGGCGGATCGACTCTGGCGCGCTCGGCACCACTGCGACGACCATCCAGACGACCGAGACGAGTCTGACCGAGGCACGCACGGTCGCGGTCACCGCTCAGGGTGGCATCTCAGACGCCATCTGGAGCGGCGACGCCGCGACCGCCTGGGTGTCCTCCCTCTCGACCCCCATCGGCAAGATCGACGCGATCACCCCGGCGATGGCTGCGGTGCGCGACGCGATCGCCACGTACACGACCACGGTCGACGACATCAAGACCCGTGCGACGAGCTACACCGAGATGATCTTCCAGGCCAACATCTCCGCCAACCAGACCTATCTCGACCCGATGGGTGGGCCGACGCCCGAGCAGCAGATGCAGCGCGACCAGGTCCACCAGGCGGCCGTCGCCGATCGGCAGAGCGCGCAGCGCCTCCTCGACGCCCTGTCGGAAGAGCGCCAGGCCGCCGACGATGCGCTCGCGTCGGCGCTGTCTTCACCGGGTGGTGACAACTGGGACCGGCAGCAGGCCGCCCTCGCGGCCATCGGCATCACCTCCGCATCCGACCTCACCCCGTCCGCCGTCGCCCGCGGCATGGCGGAGATGGCGGCCGAACTCGGGAACGGCACGTTCGAGACCGATCTCGCGGCACAGCTGCAGTCGCTGTACGCGCTCTACGGCAACGACCCGTCCGTCATGGCGCAGATGAATCTGGCGCTCGGCGGCGAGGACCTCATCTCGCTCATCAGCCGGATCGACGACGCCGGTGCGAACGGGTGGATGACCCCGGCAGCGGCGCTGCTCCTTGCACAGTCCGTCCGCGGTGGTCTGTCCGTCGGATCCCAGCGTTGGACCGACGCGGTCGGCCAGAACTTCGCGCAGGAGCTCTACGACGGTTCCGCGTCCGTTCATGGCACGGAGAGCTGGACGAGCCTCGCGTTCCTGTTCGGCGACGAACAGGACAACCCGATCGGAGAGACGACGACGGTCGGTCTCGCGAACATCGCCGACGAGATGGAGCGCGGTCTGCCCGGCGCGCACGAGGGCATGTACGGACCCGCACAGGGCGTCATGGGCCCCGGCGGCTTCCTCAGCCTCGCCGAGGCGGAGCAGGCCGGCTACGACGTCAACCGCCTGGGCGACTGGACCTCGCGGGTCTTCAGCACGCTGGGTGAGTACCCCGAGGCCGCCATGGACTGGCTGACCTCGACGGAGCAGGACCCGTACCGCGACGCGCCGCTGTACCCGGACGAGCCCTATGAGAGCAATGAGCTCGGCGCGAACCGTCTCGAGTACTGGTTCGGTCGCCGGGACTCTGGACTCGACGGATTCGAAGGCGTCCTCGCCCTGTGGGCTGGAGCCGAGTCGATCCCCGGAGGCCCCGCCGACCCTGCTGGTGCGGACCCGGATGCGTACACGCGTGTCGCCACGCTCTCACACGATGTCATCGAGCGCCTCGTCGGCAACCCCCGTGACGCGGAGGTCGGTGAGTACGTGCCCGGGAACGACGCGTTCGACGGCAATTCCATCTCCGACCTCGGTGCGGTCAAGCTCGTCGAAGCGTTGTCCTATCAGTTCCCCGGTCTGATCGAGCGTCCCATCGCGGGCGAGCCCATCGGGATCGAGGGCGAGGACATGCCGAGCACGAACCCCTCCTCGATGTTCGGCATCGACGGACTCGACGAGTTCGACTACGCGAACCTGTCCAAGGAGGCGCTGGCGAAGGTGTTCGGTGTCGCAGGCCAGAACGACGCCGGAGCCGCAGCCCTCGACACCGTCGTCGCCCACTATCAGGAGACGTTGAGCGCGACCGTGCAGACGGGGCTGTCCGACCCGGGTGAGGCGTCGAAGCGCATCATGGCGCTGCAGGGCCTCCTCGACGGGTCGACGGACGGTGTGGCCCTGGATGCAGCGGCGGATCGCGATGCCGCAGTCGAGAGTGCGCTCGGGCTGGTCGAGACGGGCGTCGGCTTCCTCCCCATCCCCGGACTGGACAAGCTCGTCGGCGTGACCGGCGATGCCGTCATCGATCACCTGGTCAGCAGCGGATCAGGGTACGTGACCGGTCAGCTCGTCGGGGCGGCCAAGGACGTCGGGCTGTCGACGTGGGGCGCGGCCGAACAACAACTCCTCAACCAGCAGGGCGAGCTCGAGATCCCGCGAGAGCGCGCGGCGGCGGTCACGCTCGGTCTGTTCCTCTACGACACCTTGCAGCCGGCCGGCATGCCGGATCCCTCCACCATGGATCCTGAGGAGCAGTTCGCTTGGGCCTCGGATCCCGACACCATGGACGCGTTCGACGAGCTGCTGTCTCATCGGGACATCGAAGAACTGCAGGGCGACTACTCGAATGCTTATGCAGCGTTCAACGCACATGGCCAGCGGTAGTCGTCTTGGCGGTGTCGCCCTGCTCGCGGCGCTCCTCATGTCCTTGACCGCCTGTACGCCTCCGCCACAGCAGCCACAGCCGTATCCCGACGTGCGGTGGGACGGTGGAGCCCCGACCGAATTCGCAGACTCGGAATGGGTGATGGCCGTCCGTGCTTCGCTCGAGGCACAGGCGGTCGCCCGGAATCGCAACGACTTCACGATCGAGCAGCTCGTGGACACGACCGGGCCGGATCTTCGTGATCGACTGTCAGCATCAGCGGTCCGTACCGTGAGCGCCGGCGAGGTGACTCGTCTCCTGCCAGGTCCCTGGCCATTCACCCCGGTGGTCGTCGATGCGGACGGATCCGGGAAGGCGGAGGTCACGGGCTGCCTGGCGACAAAGTGGGCGAACGACGCTGGAACACCGCCACCGTCGTTCGGAGCGGTCGGGATCACCTACCGCCTCGAACAAGCAAGTGGATCGATCCGTGTCATGTCGACCGCCGGCGCCGATCTGGACTGCTCGCAGACCGAGTTGCCGGTCGGGGTGTTCGATCCGGCGCCGACGCCGAGCGGCGTCACCTCGATCGACGACATCGTCAGGGCAGAACCGGACGCTCGCTAGGCTGATCGGGGTCGCGCCGAGCGACCCGCACCACCAAGGGGATCCTGCATGCGCATCAAGCTGACGTTGACCAGGCCGTCGGGCTCGTCCGCCGACATCGTCGTGACGACGGACGCGGCGGCGAGCATCGCGGAGGTCGCGTCGACCATCGCGCGCGTCGACCCGCAGGGGCCCGACTCCGCGAACGCCGACTTCACGCTGCATGCCCGCCTTCCCGGCTCGACCGAGACCCTCCCGCTCCCGCCGGAGGCCCCGATCGGCGAGGCGTGGGTCGGTTCGGGTGCCGTCATCGAGCTCGCCGACGCGGGCGTCTACTACTCCGCGGCGCGCACCGGTCAGGCGCCGGCCGTCGCGGTGGTGCGGGTCCTCTCCGGCGATGACGCCGGCCGTGAGTTCACCCTGCCGGCCGGCAGCTGGACCATCGGTCGCGAGGCGAGCTGCGACATCGTCCTCGACGACCCGCTCGTCTCGAAGCGGCACGCGCGGCTCGAGGTCGGTGGCGAGATCGAACTCGTCGACCTCGGCGCGGCCAACGGCATCGTCGTCGACGGCGGCATCGTGCCCCGACTCAAGGTCATCGAACCCGAGCGCGTGCTCATCGGCGACACCGAGGTCGAGATCGGCTTCGCCGGGACCGTCGGTCGCGCGGGTGTCGTCCCGAAGGCCGGACCGGTCTACTTCAACCGGTCGCCGCGGGTCGAACAGCGCTACGCGGGGGAGACCTTCCCCGCCCCCGAGCCGCCGACCGAGCGTGAGAACCAGCCGTTCCCGCTCCTCGGCATGCTGACGCCGATGCTCCTCGGCGGCGCGATGTACTTCTTCACGAAGAACCCGCTGTCGCTCATCTTCATCGCCATGACGCCGCTCATGCTCATCGGCAACTACTTCACCGGTCGCGGGCGCAACAAGCGCAAGCTCAAGCAGCAGATCAAGATCTTCGACGAGCGGCTCGAGTCCCTCGGCAAGCAGCTCGCGGCCGAGCGGGAGATCGAGCACGACGTCCGCATGCGCGAGGCACCGTCCACCTCGGAGGCGCTCAAGCACGCGCTCACGCGTGGGCCACTGCTGTGGACGAGGCGCCCCGAGCACTGGTCCTTCCTGAACCTCCGGCTCGGTGTCGGCACGATGCCGTCGAGGAACGAGGTCTCGGCGAAGGCTCGTGACAGCTTCCTGCCGGAGTTCCAGGAACGGCTCGAGAAGCTCAAAGACCAGTACGCGACCGTCGCCGACGTCCCCATCATCGACAACCTCTACGACGCGGGCGCGCTCGGCATCGCCGGTTCACCGCAGACCGCCGGGGGAGCGGTGAACGGCATCCTCGTGCAGCTCACCGCCCTCCACTCGCCGGCCGAGGTCGTCGTCTCGGCGATCGTCTCGCCCGCGTGGTCGAACGCCCTCTCCTGGGTCAAGTGGCTCCCGCACGCGTCGTCGCCGAACAGCCCGCTCGACGTCGGCCACCTCGCCGACAGCGTGTCGAGCGGCAACCTGCTCCTGGCAGCGATCGAGGAACTCGTCCAGACCCGCCTGCAGGCGGCCAGGGCCGGCGACGCCCGACGCGGAGCCATCTCCGAGAAGCAGGCCGCCCAGGAGCGCGGCGCGGAGATCGGGACCAAGAGCTCCAACGACACCGGCACGAAGTCCCCGATCCCCGCGATCGTCCTGCTCATCTCCGACGACGTCGGCGTCGACCGCGCACGCCTCGTCCAGCTCGCCGAGATCGCGGCGGACGCGGGTGTCTTCCCGATCTGGATCGCCGACGACGTCGTCTCGCTGCCGGCCGCCTGCCGCACCTTCCTGCAGGTCCCGGAGGCCGGCGCCGGCGTCGACGCACCGGCGACGGTCGGCATGGTCCGCCTCGGCTACTCCGTCGACGACGCCCGCCCGGAGTTCGTCGACCCCGTGACGGCCCTCGACTACGCCAGGCGCATGGCGTCCGTGATCGACGCCGGCGCTCTCGTCGAGGACTCGAGCGACCTCCCGCGGTCGGTGTCCATGGTCACGCTGCTCGGGCCGGAGCTCACGACCTCGAGCGACGCCGTGGTCGACCGCTGGCGGCAGAACTCCTCGATCCACGACCGTACGCCCGGGCTCCCGCCGAAGCCCCGCCGGGCCGGCCAGCTGCGCGCGACCGTCGGATCGGGCGGTGTCGACGCCATGCACCTCGACCTCCGATCCCAGGGCCCGCACGCCCTCGTCGGCGGGACGACGGGTGCCGGTAAGAGCGAGTTCCTGCAGGCCTGGGTGCTCGGGATGGCGGCCGAGTACAGCCCCGACCGCGTCTCGTTCCTCTTCGTCGACTACAAGGGCGGTTCGGCCTTCGCGGATTGCGTGACGCTCCCGCACTGCGTCGGACTCGTCACCGACCTCAGCCCGCACCTCGTCCGCCGGGCGCTCACGAGCCTCCGGGCCGAGCTGCACTTCCGCGAGCACCTGCTCAACCGGAAGAAGGCCAAGGACCTCCTCGAGCTCGAGAAGCGCGGCGACCCGGACTCGCCGCCCGCCCTCGTCCTCGTCATCGACGAGTTCGCGGCGCTCGTCGGCGAGGTCCCGGAGTTCGTCGACGGCGTCGTCGACATCGCCCAGCGCGGTCGCTCCCTCGGGATCCACCTCATCATGGCGACCCAGCGGCCCGCCGGTGTCATCAAGGACAACCTGCGCGCCAACACCAACCTCCGTGTCGCGCTGCGCATGGCCGACGAGTCCGACAGCCAGGACGTGGTCGGCGTCAAGGACGCGGCGCACTTCGACCCGGGCGTGCCTGGGCGTGGCATCGCGAAGACCGGCCCCGGCCGCCTGAGCATCTTCCAGTCGGGCTACGCGGGCGGTTGGACGAGCGACGAGCCCAAGCGCTCCGACATCGAGGTCCGTGAGCTCCGGTTCGGCGGCGAGACGCGTTGGGAGGAGCCCCGCGCGGCCGACGCCGAGGAGGAGCGCGACCTCGGCCCCACCGACCAGCAGCGGCTCGTCGCGAGCATCATCGCCGCAGCCGACCGTGCGTCCATCCCGGCGCCGCGACGACCCTGGCTCGACGAGCTGGCACCCGTCTACGATCTCAGCAAGCTCCGTCAGCGGTCCGACGCCGAACTCCTCATCGGTGTCGCCGACCTCCCGGACTCGCAGGAGCAGCGTCCGGTCTACTTCCGGCCGGACGTCGACGGCCACATCGCCGTGTTCGGCACCGGTGGCTCGGGCAAGAGCACCGTCCTGCGGACCCTCGCGACGGCGGCCGGCATCACGCCGCGTGGTGGTCCGGTCGAGGTGTACGGCCTCGACTTCGGCGCGGGCAGCCTCCGCATGCTGGAGGCGTTGCCGCACGTCGGCTCGATCATCCCCGGCGACGACCAGGAGCGCGTCATCCGACTGCTCCGCCGGATCAAGGAGATCGTCGACGAGCGCAGCGTCCGGTACGCCGAGGCGAACGCGTCCTCCATCACCGACTACCGCCGCGTCTCGGGTCGCAACGACGAGCGCCGCATCCTCCTGCTCGTCGACGGCTTCCAGTCTTTCCGGCAGGAGTACGAGACGACGCTCGGCCTGTCCTCCTGGTACACGCTGTTCCAGCAGCTCATCACCGACGGCCGCCAGCTCGGCGTGAACATCGCGTTCTCGGCCGACCGCCCGGGCTCCGTCCCGACGAACATCAGCTCCGGTGTGCAGCGACGCGTGGTGCTGCGTCTCGCGGACGAGACCGGCTACCAGCTCCTCGGGGTGCCGAAGGACATCCTCGGCCCCGAGTCGCCCGCCGGCCGGGCGATCGTCGACGGCCTCGAGGTCCAGGTCGCGATCCTCGGCGGTTCGCCGGTGCTGTCGGACCAGTCGGTCGCGACGGTCCGGCTCGCGGAGGCCATGTCCCGCGCGGGAGCCACGATCACGGCCCCGCCGATCGGCGCGCTGCCGAAGGAGATCGAGGCGCGCGAGCTGCCTGAGCGCGTCGGCGACCGCCCCGTACTCGGCATCGGCGACGCCGACCTCGCACCGATCGGCTTCGACCCGACCGGCGCGTTCCTCGTCGGCGGCCCTCCCGGCAGCGGTCGGACGAACGCCGTCGCATCCCTGGTCGGCGCCATGCGACGCTTCGATCCGGCGACGCGCTTCGTCTACTTCGGCTCCAAGCGCTCGGAACTGCTGCGGGAGCTTCGCTTCGACGAGTCGGCCGTCACCCCGGAGACGATCGCCGAGCAGGCGAAGGCGCTGTCCGCGGCGATCGCGGCCGAGACGGTGACCGGCCGGACGGTCGTCGTCATCGAGACGCTGTCGGACTACCTCAACGGCATCGCCGACCCACCGCTGGTGGAGCTCATCAAGGCCATCAAGCGCAGCGACCATCTCGTGATCGCCGAGAACGAGGTGTCGGGATGGTCGTCGTCCTGGCCGCTCATGGGTGAGATCAAGAGCGCCAGGCGGGGCATCCTGCTGCAGCCGGAGCAGATGGAGGGCGATCTCGTCCTCCGGACGACCTTCCCCCGGCTCGCACGCAAGGACTTCCCGCAGGGGCGCGGAATGTACGCGAACCGCGGTGCGCTGTCGCGCGTGCAGCTGCCGATCGCGCCCGAGTTCCCCGTCGCCTGAGCGGCGTCGTCCCCGGATGGGGACTGCATGGGGAGTGCTCCCCATGTGCTCCCGCGAGGCGTTGTGGTTACATGATGAAGGCACCGACGGTGCCGGTGACCACAACGAAGGAGCAAGACTCATGGCCAACATCAACGTCAACTACAGCGAGATCAAGCAGGCCGCCGTCAACCTGACGACGGGTAAGGGCGAGGTCGAGACCACGCTCAACCGCCTCCAGACCCTCATCAACAACCTCGTGTCCTCCGGGTTCCAGACCGACACCGCGTCCGGCACCTTCAACGAGACCTACACGGCCTTCACGCAGAGCGCGACGGTCACGATCCAGCACCTCGACAAGCTGTCGGGCTACCTCAACAACGCTGTGACCACGCTCGAGCAGACCGACGCAGCGCTCGCTGCCGGCGCCGGCCAGTAGTCACCACCGTCGGCTTCGCTCTGCGCGCCCTCCCGACCACGTGTCGGTGAGGGCGCGCGGTTTTTCCGGCGAAGGCGACCCACGGCGCCAGCGAGGCAGCATCACCCGACGAGGAGCGAGCAGTGTACGGCGACACCCAACAGATCCGCCTCCGCGCGACGGAGCTCCGAACCCTCGCGACCGAGGTCCGTGGCCGTGCCGGAGACCTCCGCTCGGCGGCCGAGCTC
This sequence comes from Plantibacter sp. H53, assembly GCF_001650455.1. Taxonomy (NCBI): domain Bacteria; kingdom Bacillati; phylum Actinomycetota; class Actinomycetes; order Micrococcales; family Microbacteriaceae; genus Plantibacter; species Plantibacter sp. H53. Next base: position 160,352 of record NZ_LWCT01000048.1, on the reverse strand, counting down.
GCGTGGACCTCCACCGCGGCGGAGACCTTCATCGAGCAGCTCGGCACCCGGGCGGTCTCGCTCGAGAACTCGGCGACGCAGCTCGACGACGCCGCTGACAAACTCGACGCGCACGCGACCGCCGTCGAACACGTGAAGCAGCTCATCGAGGACGCCGCGCGCTGGGTGGGCGACCGCTGGAACGACGCGGTGAACCTCGTCTCCGGTGCGGTCGAGACCGTGAAGGACGGTGCCGCGAAGGTGTTCGAGTTCTTCGGCCAGGAGGTTCCTGACTTCCTCGTGCACCAGGCCAAGGACATCGTCGCCTCCACGCCATCGCTGCCGACCCCCGGTGACCGCAGCTGGTTGGACCTTGCAGACCTCTACCGCAGCCGAGGATGGACCCCCTGATGCCCATGACCCGTACCCGCCCGGCTCCGGCCGCGGCGGCCTTCCTGCTGACCGCCGACGAACTCCACGTCCTGGAGCACCGCACCCCGCACATCGTGCTGCCACCCGCCTTCCACAGCGAATGGGGTTCGGAGGTGTCGTCCGCCGACGTCCGTGAGCGCGAGCAGCGAGCCGTCGCGCGGCTCCGGGAGCGGCGACTCCTCGCCCGCGGCGACGACAGCCTCCCGGACGACCTCACCGCCGACGTCGATCCCGATTTCGCCGCCTTCCTGTCGATGCCGCAGTTCGCGACGGCGGCCGTCGACGCCTCCTGCTGGACCCTCGACCGGACGGCGATCCAGTCCGTCTCCGTGATCGGCGCGCACGCCCTGGCGCTGTTGCGGACGCAGCGGGTCGACCACTCGGACGCGTCCGTCGTCGAGCACGGCACGGCCGCGCGCGACGAGGACGCCGTCGAGATCCGCGCCTTCGACACCGCCGGGCTGGCCCAGCAACTCCTGCGGCCCCTCTCCGCGCTCCACGACGTCCCGGATGTGCGGGGTCGTTCGACCGACGTGGTCGTCCTCCCGCTCGCGGACGCCGAGGCGCTCGTCCTCGCGCTCCGCCAGGACCGACCGGACGTCGTCGGCGCGGTCGTCGAACAGCTCCACAGCCCGGAGGCCGCGGTGCTCCTCGGCGGTGTCGCGCGGCGGATCGACGGCGGCTTCCGGCTCGATGCGCTCTCCCGGAGCGGGGAGCCCATGAGACGGTGGACGGACACCTGGCTCCGCGGTGCCGACGGCTGGGTCGCCGTGTCGGTCGACACGCCGGACGTCGAAGCGGCGGGTATGGACCCGACCACCGTCGCCGAGGGGACCCGGGTCTCGATCCGGGCCGTCCGTCGCGCGGACATCGTCGCCGAGGTGTTGGCGATCGCCGCGACCATCCAGGGAGCACGCGCATGAGCGGGATCACGGTCTCCGGCGGTACTGGAGGCGTCGGCGCGAAGCTCGACGACATGCGGCTGCAGGCACGACAGCTGTCCACGCTGTCGACCGAGCTGATCGGGCGCTCGGGAACCGCGGCCGCGAAGGCGGTCGACGGCGACCTCCTCGAGTCGATCATCCTGTCACCGGTCACCGGGGCGGCCGCGGAAGGCGCCATCGTCCTCGCCTCCGGTTCCCTCCTCCTCGTGGCGACCGAGACCGGCGTCTCCGCCGTCTTCCTCGAGGGCGCCGTCGTCGCCTACGAGACCGCCGACCAGCTGATCGCCGCAGCGACGGTCGCCCTCCACAACGGTGTCGCCTTCGTCGTCGGCGTCCTGGCGGTGCCGGTCGGCGTCGTCGTCGCGGCGGGCGCCGCAGTGGTCGGCGGGGCGTGGATGCTCGGCGTCGCCGGTGGCAACGTGGTCCTGGAGGGCGTGGAGTCGCTGGTCGACGGCGCGCAGCAGACCATGGACCAGATCGGCGACAACCCCTGGCTGCTGCTCTCGCCGGCCGGTGTAGCCGGACTCTTCGCGACCAACTCGATCTCGGCGTACTCACCGCAGGACGTGATCGACCGTACGGCCAAGACCTACTCGGAGGCGCTCGAGAACCTCCAGGAACTGGCGGCGCTCGGGAACACCGTGCTCGGCGAGAACGCCTGGCTCGTCGACGTCCTCACGGACGGGGCACCCGGCCTGCTGACCGGTCTCGCGTTCGTCGGCAACGTGATCCCCGGGTTCAACGGGCTGATGACCGCGTTCACCGGGCAGGTCTGGCCACCGCTCACCTACGAGCAGGCGGTGGCGGCGATCGCGGGCGGCGGGAACCGGTTCGGGCTCTTCGAGGACGGCTCCGCCAGCCTGTCGGTCGGACACGATGGAAGCCCCCGGGGGATCCCGGTCCTGCACGGAGACGTCCGCGGCATCGGTGACCTCATGGGAGGGTCCAGCGCCATCGACAGCATCGGCGGCGAGGAGTTCAGCGACATCAGGATCGTCGAGACGGCCGGCCCACCCAAGTCGTTCATCGTCCAGATCCCGAGCACGATGGTCTGGAACCCCGACGCCGGGTCGGCTGCGAACGACTCGACATCCGACGTCGTCGCGATGCAAGGTGAGCAGACCGCGCTGGCGGCGGCGGTCCTCGATGCGATGCGCGCCCAGGGCATCTCGCCGACCGATCCGGTCATGCTCGAGGGCTTCAGTCTCGGGGGCATCACGGCCGGCCTGATCGCTTCCGACCCGTCTGTGCCGTTCAACATCACCCATGTCGTCACAGCGGGTTCGCCCATCGCGCGCTACGACATCCCCGACGACGTCGAGGTGCTGTCGCTCGAGTTCGAGGAGGACCCGGTCGCGCGCCTGGACGGCCGTGAGAACCCGGACAGCGCCAACTGGACGTCTGTCCAGGGTGACGCCCCGCGGCTCGTCGATCCGGAGAGCGGCGAACTGGAACCGCACGAGCCGGGCATCGCGTCGTCGCACAGCTCGCGCCGGTACGAGCAGTTCGCCGACGAGGTCAGCCGCGCCGGTGATCCGAGTGTCGACGCGTTCCTCGATTCTGCGGGAGGATTCTTCAGCGGCGAACAGACCGTTGTGGACTATCACGGAAGGCGGAACTGATGCATCGGATCCTCAGTGTCGTGGTCGTCTCCGTCGTGCTGACCGGCCTGCTCGCCGGTTGTGCGCTGCTGCCCGGCGCCCGGCGGCCCGCGTCGACCGGGGCGCCCGGGCCTTCGTCCGAACAGGCGCGATCGACCGATGAGGCGATCGCGGCCATCGAGGAGGTGACGGGTGTGGCGGCGCGGATCTCGCCGGCCAACGACGGTTCCACGCGCTATCTCGCGGTCAACCTCGAGTTGGATGAGACCTACGATGCCGGTGTCGTCCCCGAGCGGCGTGCGAACCGCGACGCGGCGCTGCTCGACTTCGTCCTCGCCCAGGTCTGGTCGCAGACCGAGGACGCCCCGGAGCGCTTCGTGACGCTCAGGGTCACCGGTGCCGGTCGCGACACGGCGTGGGTGACGGACACCCTGACGACGCTCGGTGTCGCGACGATCCCCTACGGCGGCGACGTCGTCTCCTTGCGTGGTGTCGATCTCGACGACCGATACGGCACCTGGCCCGGCGAAGTCCCAGCGCTTCCGGACGACCTGGCAGGAGAGGGATGACGACGATCGAGACCGCGCGGTCCACGCACACCCTGCGCAGTGAGGGGCGGACCGACACCGGCCTGGTCCGACGCCTGAACGAGGACGCGTTCTACGCCGGCGCACCCGCCTTCGTCGTCGCGGACGGCATGGGCGGGCACGAACGCGGCGAGGTCGCGAGCCGTGAGGTCGCGGCGGCGCTCGAACGTGGCATCCCGATCGGCATCCCGACGACGACCGAGGCGGTCGTGACCACGATCGTCGCCGCCAACGCGGTCATCCGCGGCATCCCCACGCCGAACGGGGTCATCGGCACGACCGTCGCGGGCCTCGCGCTCGTGGCGCTGTCGCCGCAGACCGACCTCCATTGGATGGTGTTCAACGTGGGGGACTCCCGGGTGTACACCTGGGCCGACGGCGCACTCCGTCGGATCACCGTCGACCACTCGGCCGTGCAGGAACTCGTCGACGCCGGCTCCATCACGGAGGCGGAGGCGCGCGAACACCCCGATCGCAACATCGTGACGAAGGCGATCGGCGTCGAGGCCGGCATCGACCCGGACGTCTGGCTCCTTCCCGTCGTCGGGCGGCAGCGGTTCCTGCTCTGCTCCGACGGGCTCACCGGCGAGCTGTCCGACGAGCGGATCGCCGAGGTCCTGTCGCAGGGCTTCGAGGGAGCGGCAGACCGCCTCGTGGAGCTCGCGCTTGCAGCCGGTGGGCGGGACAACGTGACCGCACTGGTCGTCGACGTCGTGTCGACCTCGCTGATGTCCAGTGGCCCCGGCTACGATGACGCGGGTGGTCTCGGGTATCTTGAAGAGACGATGCCGCGAGGCTAGAGGAGTGGCCGTGTACTCGTACGAAATGGAACCGGCCGAGGTCCGCCGTTGGCTCGCTGTGGCGGGGCCCGGCAGACTGGTGCTGGTCGACGCCCAGGGTGACGACACCGCTGCTGCCGCATTCGCCGCAGACCTCCCGGGCGACGCGTCGCTGTCGTTGATCGTCGACCGCCTCGCGGCCGGCGGTCTCTCGAACACGCCCGCGTTCGCCGCGGCCGTCTGGGACGGATCGGGAGCGACGGTCATCGTGCGCGGGCTCGCCGCGGCCGTCGTGACGAGCGCCGCCGGGACCGAGACGGTGCTGGGGGCCCGCGCCACCACCTGGGTCGAGGAACACCACGCGGACGCGGTGAGCGTCACGCTCCGGAGCGACCAGCCGAACCCGTCCGGCGTGCGACTCCCGCTCGGGTCGGGAGCCGTCTGGACGACCTCCATCACGGCGACCCTCGACGAGGAGTCCACGGCTTCCGTCGCCGCTCCGACCAGCGACGAGCGCCCGTCGACCGAATCGTCCACCGATGCGCCGACGGCGGCGGAGCAGCTCGCGGCCCCGCCCGTCCCGGCTCCCGCCGAGCCCGCTGCGTCCGCGGCGACCTCGGACGACGCGGACGACGGGACGGACGGCGACGAGGCGACCCCGGTGGCGCACATCGAGCCGGCGCAGTCGCTCCACGTCGTGCCGTCCGTCTCCGACACCCAGTTCTTCCACGACGAGGACGACCCGGACGAGACCCCCTCCACCCCGGAGGAGCCCGTCGACGAGGGCTACGACTTCCTGTTCGGCCAGACCGTGCTCCGACCGGTCGGTGCGGCGGCGGTCGACGAGGCCGGCGACGCGGAACGCGCGGCGGCCGAGGAGTCGGCGCACCAGCAGGCGGCAGCCACCGCGGTCGCCGCGCCGGAACCCGCGGCAGTCGGACCATCGGACCTCGGCGACCACGACGGCCACACGATCCTCGCCGAGGACCTCGCCGCGCTGCGTGCGCGTCGAGCGGCCGAGACTCCGCCTGCCCGGTCGTCCACGCCGTCGGCGACCCCGCTCACGTATCTCGAACTCCCCGGCGGCACTCGCCAATCGCTCGCCTCGCCCGTCGTCCTCGGCCGGGCGCCGAGCGTCTCGCAGGTCCCGGCGTCCGTCGTCCCGACACTCGTCACGCTCACGGGCGACGACATCTCGCGGAGCCACGTGCGCGTCGCGGTCGAGGGCGGCACGGTCGTCGTCACCGACCTCCACTCGCGGAACGGCACGCAGGTCGTCCTGCCCGGTCAGGCACCGCAGTCCCTCCGACCAGGGGAGCCGACACCGGTGATCGTCGGGACCGTCATCGACCTCGGCGGCGGCGTCGCGCTGCGCGTCCGAGAGGGCTGACGTGCGCCGTTCACCCTCGCAACCGCCGGCCATCCCCGGGCTGCGGTTCGAACGACAGCTCGGAGCGGGTGGGTTCTCCGACGTCTTCCTGTACGAGCAGCAGTTGCCGAGGCGTCAGGTCGCCGTCAAGGTGCTCCTCGCCGAGCACCTCAGCGAGCAGACCCGTGAGGCCTTCGTCGCCGAGGCGAACCTCATGGCGCAGCTCTCCGCGCACCCCTACATCGTCACGATCTACACGGCGGACGTCGCCCCGGACGGACGACCATACCTCGCGATGGAGTACTGCGCGGGGCCGAGCCTCGCCGAGCAGGCGAAGCTGCGGCGGTTCGCCGTCGCCGATGCGCTGCGCACCGGCGTCCGCCTGGCCAGTGCGGTGGCGACCGCCCACGCGGCCGGCATCCTCCACCGCGACATCAAACCGGCCAACGTGCTCACCAACGCGTACGGCTGGCCGGCGCTGACCGACTTCGGCATCTCACAGGCCGTCGAACTCGAGGTTCCGACGAACGCCGGCCCCGGGCGCCCTGGCGACGTCGGTTCCACCGGTGCCTCGGGCACGCAGACGGTCGGTCTCTCCATCCCCTGGTCGCCGCCCGAGATGTTCGAGGACGAGCCGCATCCGGACGTGCGGTCCGACGTGTTCTCCCTGGCGGCGACGGTCTACACGCTCCTCGCCGGGCGGACGCCGTTCGAGATCCCCGGGCAGTCGAACGGTGCGGCCGACCTCATCAGCCGGATCGAGCGCGGGACCATCACGCCGCTCGGGCGCGACGACGCACCGGCTTCCCTCGTCGCGACGCTGCAGAAGGGCCTCGCGAAGGACCGCGCCAACCGTTTCGAGAGCGCCGTCGACTTCGCGCGGGCGTTGCAGCGCGTCGAGATGGAGCTGGCGTACGCGCCGACGCCCATCGACATCCCGAACCTCGTGCAGCCGCAGTCGCAGACCCCCCGACCGGACACGTCCAGCAGTGCGTCGGACGAGACGCGGGTCCGACAGGTCCCGACGGTCGAGGCCCAGCCACGTCCCGGCGTGCCGAGTGTGCAGCCTCCGGTCGGCGACGAGACGGTGGTCCGCTCGGCGGGACCGCTCGTGCAGCCGATCCAACCGTCGGCGCCGATCACCGTCGGAGCGGCCTCGGCGCCTTCCGAGACGATCCGCCGCGACCGCCTCGAGACCGCCGCCGCAGGTCCGGCGGAGGACCCCGATGCTGATACGGACGGACGAGGCGGACGTCGCCGACTGACCCGCCTCCTCGTGGTGGGCGGCGTCGCGGTGCTCGCGGTCGGTGGGATCGCGGCCGGGATCATCTGGCAGGGCGCGGCCGCCGACCCGAAGCCGACCGCCGCCGCGACCGGGGCGCCGATCCAACTGAGCGACGTCCCCTCGCCGAAGCCGTTCGGGGTGAACATCAGCGAGGACGGCAGCGTCGTCACGTTCATCTGGGACAACCCGGATCCGCAGGACGGCGACTCGTACATCTACCAGGTGACGAGCAGCGGCAAGAACTCGCCGAAGGTACCGACCTCGACGTACGCGGTCGATCTGAAGCCGAGTGCTCCGGGCGCGCAGTTGTGCATCGAGGTGGTGATCGTCCGGGGCGGCGTCACCTCGCCCGATCCACTCGAGATGTGCTCGCAGCAGTAGCGGGACGGACGCACGGGGAGCGACACGATGACAGATATCAGGGGGACTGGGCGATGAGCATGGACGAGGCGACGGACACGACGACGACGAAGACGGCGGTGCGCGTCGAGTTCTGCGGCGAGGAGTACGCCGTGGACGCACGCAAGCCGTTCCTGATCGGGCGCGAGGGCGACCTCGTCGTCGACGAGAACCCCTTCCTGCACCGCACCTTCCTCAGTGTCACCTTCGACGCCGGGCTCTGGTGGCTCACGAACATCGGGAACACCCTCTCCGCGACGGTGACGGACACGACCGGCAACGTGCAGGCGTGGCTCGCGCCCGGCGCGCGGCTCCCGATCGTGTTCCCCGAGCTGCAGGTGCTGTTCAGTGCGGGGACGACGACCTACGACTTCACGATCACCTCGGATCTCGAGTACTTCAGTCCGTCGCAGCTCTCGACGACCACCGCCGGGACCACGACCGTCGGTCCGATCCACCTGACGAGCAGCCAGCGCCTCCTCATCGTCGCCCTGGCCGAGGACGTCCTGCGTCAGGCGTCGCCCGGCCGCGGTGAGATCCCGGCGTCTGCGGCCGCCGCCGCCCGCCTCGGCTGGAGCCAGACCACCTTCAACCGCAAGCTCGACAACGTCTGCGACAAGCTCGACAAGTTCGGGGTGCAGGGGCTGCGCGGCGGACCAGGCAAGCTCGCGACCGGACGTCGCGCACGACTGGTCGAGTACGCCGTCTCGACCAGGCTCGTCGACGCCAGCGACCTGCCGCTCCTCGACCATGCCGACCAGGCGGGCGTCGACGGGGGACGACCAGCCTGAGGTTGACCCCCGCAACCGTTTTCCAGACGGCACTTGTTTGTTAGAGTGACTCCGCGTTTGCAGCGCGGTGCGTGGACCGTGCCTTGACCGAACATCACCTGGGGGATCGTGAGCAACTGGAGCGCCTGGCTGCGCAAGCGCAAGACCGCGGCCTCCATCACGGCACTGTCGGTCCTCGTCGCCGTACCGGTGACCGCTGCACTCATCCACCAGGGCTTCCCCGTCACCGAGGTCGACCTCGAGTCCCGCGACGTCTGGGTCACCAACGGTGAGTCCCTGCTCGCCGGGCGCCTCAACGACCAGATCTCCGAACTCGACGGAGCGGTCTCGACGGCCTCCAACAACGCCGACGTGCTGCAGGACGGCGACGACGTCTTCCTCCAGGACAAGGCGCTCTCCTCGCTCGAGCGCATCGACCCGGCGTTCACGAGTCTCATCCAGCGCGTCTCGCTGCCGACCGGCGCGACGGTGCACTACGGCGGCGACCGACTCTCGGTCGTGGCGGGGGAGACCGGCAAGCTCTGGTCCGTCGACGCCGCTGGGGAACTCCGGTTCGACCCCACGGAAACGAAACCGATCGTCTCCATCGGCAAGGCCGGTCAGGCGGTCGTCACCTCGACGGGCACCATCCTCGCGGTGGCACCGGCGAAGGGGATCCTCTACCGCATCCTGCCCGACGGCACGAAGACCGAGTCGAAGCTCCCGAAGCTCGACGAGTACCAGCTCAGTGCGGCCGGTGAGCAGGCGGTCATCCTCGACCTGAAGTCCGGCGACCTCGTGAAGCAGGACGGCTCCATCGTCGAGCTGCCCGGCAAGCCCTTGAAGATCCAGGAGCCGTCGGCCTCCGACGACGCTGCCGTCATCGCGACCGGCGACTCCCTCGTGCGCATCCCGCTCGGTGGCGGCGACCCGGAGGTGCTCGACGCGGACGTCGTCACCGAGGCGACGAGTGCGGCCGAGGTCACGGCCCCGGTCAACCTCGACGGCTGCATGCACGGTGCGTGGGCCTCCTCCAGCCGGTATGCCGCAGAGTGCGCCGACAAGAAGCCGGTCATCGCCGACATCAACCCGGAGACCGTCGGGCAGCAGCTCGTCTTCCGGGTGAACCGCTCGGTGATCGCGCTCAACAACGTCCAGACCGGCAACTCCTGGCTCGTGCAGGCGAACATGCGCCTCGTCGACAACTGGGACGAGGTGACGCCTCCGCAGGAGGAGGACGGCGAGGACGGCGACGAGAAGGCGTCAGAGCAGTCCTTCGAGGACACCCTCGCCGAACGGACCGAGGAGAACCGGCCGCCGATCGCCCGCGACGACGCGTTCGGCGTCCGCCCGGGCCGCGCGACGGTCCTGCCGCTGCTCGACAACGACTCCGACGCGGACGGCGACGTCCTGACCATTCAGAACTTCGGCGACATCGGTCCCGAGACCGGCAAGCTGGAGTACATCGACGGCAAGCGGGCATTGCAGTTCACGCCCGCAGAGGGCTTCGTGGCCGGGACGACGTCGTTCCGGTACTCGGTCAACGATGGACGGCCGGGTGGCGTGGCCGAGGCGAACGTGAGCATCGCCATCAAACCGCCCGAGGTCAACGAGCCGCCCACGTCCCATCGCGAGGCCGCCGTGTCTGTCGAGGCCGGGCAGACGGTCACCTACAACGTGCTCGCCGACTGGCGCGATCCCGACGGTGACGACATCTTCCTCCAGTCGGCCTCGCCGGCGTCCGGCGACCTCGTCCGCTTCACCCCGGACGGCTTCGTGACGTTCACGCACGCCTCGCCCGAGATGGGCCCGCGCGACGTCAAATTCGTCGTGTCCGACGGCGTCACCTCGGCGGAGGGGACGCTCAAGGTCGACGTGCAACCCGCCGGCGCCCTCAGCCCCATCGGTACACCGGACTTCGTCTCGACCTTCGTCGGCGAGTCCGCACAGGTCCTGCCACTCGCGAACGACCAGTCACCGAGCGGTGCGCCCCTCGGTCTCATCGGTGTCGAAGCCCTGCAGGGCGGACTCGTGTCGTCGCCGAGTCTCGAGAAGCAGTCGGTCACCGTCTCGTCGAACGAGCCGGGCACCTACTACCTGAAGTACACGCTCGGTGCCGGCATCGCCTCGAGCATCGGGCTCATCCGCGTCGACGTGCTGGAGAAGCCCACCGACGTGCAGCCACCGGTCGCCGTGAAGGACGAGGGCTACCTGCGACCGAACGAGACGATCACGATCCCGGTCCTCGCGAACGACGAGTCGCCGGGCGGTCAGGTGTTGGCGCTCCAGTCCGTCGACGTGCCGGACGAGTCCGCCTCCCTCTCCGTCGAGGTCCTCGACAGTGCCGTGGTGCGCGTCTCCTCCTCGGCACCGCTCGAGGGACAACTGCAGTTCACCTACACGGTCTCCGACGGGACCTCCTCGGCGACGGCGGCGGTCACCATCGTCCCCGTGCCGCCGTTGCCCAAGCACCAGGCTCCCGTGGCCAGCGACGACGCGGTCGTCGTGCGCGCCGGCGACATCGCCAACGTCGCGGTACTCGAGAACGACTACCACCCCGACGCGGCCGTGATGCTGGTCGACCGCGAGCTGGTCGACGTGCCGACCGCCGGCCTGGCCTTCGTCGACGACGACGAGGTGCGGTTCCAGGCGCCGACCGAGCCCGGCACCTACACCGCCACGTATCGCGTGTACGACACCTTCGGCGAGGCCGACACGGCCACGGTGACCTTCAACGTGGTCGGCGAGGACAAGAAGAACAACCAACCGCCCGTCCCGCAGCTGCTCACCTCCCGGGTGTTCGCCGGTGCGACGGTCCGCGTGGACGTCCCGCTCGACGGTCTGGATCCGAACGGCGACTCGGTGGTCCTCGACGACATCGCCTCCGCGCCCCTCCTCGGTCGCGTCATCGAGCAGGGGAGCACCTGGTTCGTCTACGAGGCGGCCCCGGACTCCTCCGGCACCGACACCTTCCAGTACCGGGTCAAGGACACCTACGGCGCGGTCGCAGTGGGCACGATCAAGATCGGCGTCATCGGGCGTCCCGAGGTCGACGGGCAACCGAACGCGGTCGACGACTACATCGAGGTGCTGCCCGGCAAGGTCGCCTCGGTGCCGGTGCTCTCCAACGACTCCGATCCGAACGGCTACAAGCTCAAACTCGAGCCGAAGCTGCTCTCGGTGGACGACGGCCTCACCGCCGAGGTCAGCAAGAGTCGCGTCGTGATCGAGGTGCCGGACGAGGAGGCCTTCTTCACCGTCCGATACCAGATCACCAACGGCAAGGGCGGGATCGACAGCGCCTACATCCAGGTCAAGGTCACGAAGGACGCGAAGCCCCAGTTCCCCGAGGCCGACGACCACGTCCTCGAGGACGCCGACATCGTCGGGAAGAAGACCGTCGACATCGACGTGCTCGACGGTGCGCAGAACCCCGGGGGGCTCGTGGACGACCTGCAGCCGAGCCTCGAGGGTGCGAACGCGCCGTCCGGCGAGGTGCGCGACGGTGGCACCATCCGGGTCACCCTCACCGACCGACGCCAGGCGATCGCCTACCGGTTGACGGATCCCGTCACCCAGCTGAGCGGCGCGGCGTTCATCATCGTGCCGGCGGCGACCGACGGTGAGCCGCCTCGGATCAAGAGCCCCCTGCCCGAGCAGATCGTCAAGGTCAACGAGACGCGGACCTGGAAGCTCTCGGAGATCACCGAGGCGCCGTCCGGGAAGCCCGTCACCATCGCCTCCGAGGGCAGCGTCGTCAACTTCCGGGGCAACGGCACGTCGAGCTACGTCGACGACGCCACGATCACCTTCACCCCGGCCAAGGACTACCGCGGACCGGCGTCGGTGAGTTTCGAGGCGACCGACGGCCGGGACAGCAAACTGCTCACCCTGCCGATCACGGTGGGTGACCCGGACCTCGAGGACGTCCCGCCGACGTTCACGCCGCCGACGGTGACGATCGAGGCCGGAGAGGCACCCATCACGGTCGACCTGCGGGCGTCGAGCGACCACCCGAACCCGAAGATCCTCGCAGCCCTCACCTACCAGGGCTTCGGCGGGACCACAGCGGGCGTCCAGGGGAACCTGTCGGGCTCGCAGGTGACGATCTCCGCCCCGCAGGGCACCCAGCCCGGCACCTCGGCGACGCTCACCTTCACCGTGAACTACAAGGAGTACTCCGTCCCGGGGTCCGTGAACGTCCGCGTCGTGTCGTCGACGAGGCCGCTCCCGCGTGCCATCGACGACCGCGTGGAAGAGGGCCGGAAGAACAAGGCCGAGTCGATCAACGTGCTCGCCAACGACTACAACCCGTTCCCCGACACGCCGCTCAAGATCCTCGACGCCACGGTAGAGAGCGCCCCGGCGGGTGGAGCGACGGCCACGGTGTCCGGGAGCTCGGTCACCGTCACGCCCGGTTCGTCCAAGAGCGGGACCGTCAGCGTCATCTACACGGTCCAGGACGCGACGAACGACCCCAACCGACGAGTGCAGGGCCGCATCACCGTCATCGTGAAGGACGTCCCCGATCCGCCGTCGCTCAGTCTGAAGACCGCGAAGAGCGGCAAGATCACCGTCGTCGTCGGCGGTTCGCCCGCGAGCAACGGCGCGCCCATCGAGTACCACGCGGTGAAGTGGAGCGGCGGCGGGGAGAAGCAGTGCGCCCCGGGGAACGACTGCACCTTCGACGTCACGAACGGGCAGAGCTACACCTTCTCCGCCTACGCGCACAATGCCGTCGGCAACAGCGCGGACTCCGAGACGGTCACGGCCACCGCATACGGCGTCCCGACCGCGCCGCAGAACGTGTCGCTGCGGGCATCCGGAGATGCCCCGGCGACCCTCACCATGCAGTGGGCGAGGCCAGCGGATGACGGTGGACAGGTCACGAGCTACAGCTGGCGGATCATGAGCGGTTCGAGCACCGTGAAGACGGGGACGACGGGGAGCACCAGCGATTCCGTCGGCGGCATCGGCGCGGGCACCTATCAGGTGTACGTGTCCGCGACCGGGCCCGGCGGAACCGGCCCGGAGGGCGGACCGGCGGAGGCCACGGTCAAGGATCCGCCGCCGCCGAAGCCCAGCGGCTCCCTGTTCAAGTCCGGGGGCGCGCATGCCTGTCAGAGTGGCGGCACCGGCTGCTACGACGTCGGTGTGAACTACCAGAACGTGCCCCAGGGCAATTACACCGTGGACATCACCCGCGATGGACGCGCGATCGGCACGTCCATGAACGTGACCGTCGGTGGTAACGGGAGCTTCACGCACCACAACCATCTCGGCGTCATGACCGGCGGCGAGACCATCGCCGCGACGTTCCGGAACAACGCCACCGGTGAGACGTTCACCATCGGCTCGATGTCCGGCTCGGCCTGGAACAACCTCTAGAACCACAACGACCTTCACTTCACGGAGAGCACACCCATGACTGTCACGCAGGAACAGGCCACCTGGTTCGCCGATGCCTTCGGCAAGCTCGTCGGCAACGTCGAGCAGGCCATCCTCGGCAAGGAGCACGTCATCAAGCTCGTCGTCACGGCCATGCTCTCGGAGGGCCACGTGCTCCTCGAGGACTACCCGGGCACCGGCAAGACCGTGCTCGCGAAGGCCCTCGCGAACACGCTCGACGGCACGAGCTCGCGCATCCAGTTCACGCCGGACCTCCTGCCGTCCGACGTCACGGGTGTGACCATCTACGACCAGGGCAAGGGCGTCTTCGAGTTCCACAAGGGACCGATCTTCGCCTCGATCGTGCTCGCGGACGAGATCAACCGCGCCTCGCCGAAGACGCAGTCGGCGCTCCTCGAGGTGATGGAGGAGGGCATCGTCACGATCGACGGCACGAGCTACGAGGCCGGCAAACCGTTCATGGTCATCGCGACGCAGAACCCGATCGAGCAGGCCGGGACGTACAAGCTGCCCGAGGCGCAGCTCGACCGGTTCCTCATCAAGACGACGCTCGGCTACCCCGACCGCCAGACCTCGGTGAACCTGCTGCTCGACGCCTCCAACCGGGCCCGCGCGACGAAGGTGCAGCCGATCATCGGCTCCGACGCCGTCATCACGATGGCGCAGCTCGCGACCGAGGTGCACGTCGACGGCAGCATCCTCGAGTACGTCGCGGACGTCGTGGCGGCCACGCGGGACGACCAGGACGTCGCCCTCGGCGTCAGCATGCGCGGTGCCCTCGCGCTCGTGCGCGCCGTCAAGACGTGGGCCATCTCGCAGGGGCGCACCTACGTCACCCCCGACGACGTCAACGACCTCGCGCAGGCCGTCCTCGCGCACCGCATCATCATCGACCCCGAGTCCGACTTCGCCGGCGTGACCGCGCAGGACGTCGTGGCCCGGGTCCTCGTCAGCATCGCTCCGCCGGCGTACCGCGCAGCATGAGCGAGACCCTCGAGCAGCGCGCCGCCGCCGCGCCGGACGGATCCGACCCGGTCCGCACGGCGACGGTCGGCGCGCCTGCCGAGACGAGCCCGGACGGCCCCGACGCGCACGACGACGGTGGGCCGGTCCCGGCCCGACGGCCGAACCCGGTCCGCGGCCTCGTCGACGGCGTGGGCGCCGTCGTCGTGCCCTGGGTCAGGGTCGCCTGGACGGCGGCGCAGCCTGTGCTCACCGTGGTCAGCGGCCTCGGCTGGGTCGTGCTGGCGATCGGCGTCATCGCGACCGTCGCAGGCTTCATCCTGGGGTGGGCGGAACTCGTCTTCCTCGGCTTCGTGCCGCTGGCCGCGTTGCTCGCCTCCGTCGCCTACCTCTTCGGACGGTCGACCTTCCGCATCTCCATCCACTTGAACCCCAGCCGGGTCACCGTCGGGGAGCGCGCGATCGGGCAGGTCCTCATCGCCAACCCCGGCAACCGTGCCACGACGCCCACGCGCCTCGAGGTCCCCGTGGGCTACGGCCTGGCGGAGTTCGCGATCCCGGCCATCCCGAAGGACGGCGAGCACGAGGAGTTGTTCGCCGTACCGACGAACCGGCGAGCCGTGATCCCCGCCGGGCCCGCTGTCTCGGTCCGCGGCGACCAGCTCGGTCTGTTGCGTCGCGAGGTGCGTTGGACGGAGCCGGTCGAGCTCTTCGTGCATCCCGAGACCACGCGCCTCCACCCGACGGCCGCCGGTCTCATCCGCGACCTCGAGGGCCTCGTCACGAAGACCATCACCAACAACGACATCTCCTTCCACGCCCTCCGCGGATACGTCGCCGGCGACGACCGCCGTTACATCCACTGGAAGTCGTCCGCGAAGACCGGCCAGCTCATGGTCCGGCAGTTCGAGGAGACGCGGCGGTCGCAGCTCACCATGGTGATGACGACCGACTCCCGCTACTACGCCGAGGACGAGGACGAGTTCGAGTTGGCGGTGTCGCTCACCGCGTCCATCGCCACCCAGGTGATCCTCGACCAGGTGCCGATCAGCGTCGTGACCGATCGACTCGCGCTCCGGACCCACACGGTCACGTCCTTCCTCGACGACAGCTGCCGGCTGCAGCTCGCCGAGGGCACCTTCGACACCCCGCGCACCTTCGCCCGGGAGACCACGAAGCGCCTGCCGGCACCGAGCGTCGTCATCATCGTCGCCGGTTCGCGACTCGAGGCACAGGAGTACCGGGGGATCCAGCGTCTCTTCGGTCCCGACGTCAACGTGTTCGGCATCCGCGTCGAGCGCGGCGCTCGAGCCAGCATCAAGGACGTCGCCGGGATGAACGTCATGACCGTCGGGGCGCTGAGCGACCTCGCCAAGGTCATGTCGAGGGCCCTGTGAGCGGGGTCGACGAGCGCACGACGGTGCGCCCCGGGCGCGTTCCCGGCTCGGCGGCGGACGTCGACGTCCAGGGCATCGTTCCGACCTTCACCGCGCCCTGGCCGTTGCCCGGCCGTTCCTGGATCGACCTCGCGGTCGTCTTCGTCCTCGCGGCCCTCGGTCTGCTCGGCTTCGGAGCGGCGCTCAGTGGCACCGGGTTCCTCCTCGCGGGCCTCGGAGGCCTCGCGCTCGGCATGGCGGTGGGCGTCGCCTCCCACGCCCTCCGGCTGAACGCCCTCCTGACCGGCCTCTCGACCGTCCTCGTCTTCTACGTCTTCGGCAGTGCCCTGGCGATGCCGTCCGTGGCGACGTTCGCGGTCCTCCCGAACCTGCGGACCCTGGGCGGGATCAGCATCGGCGCGGTGTTCGGGTGGAAGGACTTCGTCACTCTGCAGACCCCGCTGAGCGCGCCCGCGTACATCATGACCCTGCCCTACGTCGCAGGGCTGCTCGTCGGCGTCGTCTCCGCCGTGCTCGCCGTCCGCTGGCTGCCGCGCCGTCCGCAGGTCGCCGTGCGCTGCGCGATCGTGCTCGTCGGCCCGACCGTGCTCTACGCCCTCGGCGTCCTCCTCGGCACGCAGACGCCCTTCCTGGCGGCCGTCCGCGGGATCGCGTTCGCGCTCATCGCCCTCCTCTGGCTCGGCTGGCGGCCGGGTGCCGGTCGTGGCGAGAACGCGGCAGCGTCGACCACCGCCGTCCTCCGTCGCAAGAAGATCATCGGCACGGCGGTCCTCGCCGCGGTCGCGGTCGTCGTCGGCGGCGGTGCGGCCGTCGTCGCCTCGCCTCCCACGGACTCACGGTTCGTCCTCCGCGAGGTCGTCACCCCGCCGTTCGACCCCCTGGAGTACCCGAGCCCGCTCGCCGGGTTCCGCGAGTACACGAAGGACCTCGCCGAGACGAAGCTCTTCACCGCGACCGGCCTCGAGCCGGGGGATCGGATCCGTCTGGCGGCCATGGACAGCTACGACGGCCGTCTGTGGACCGTCTCCGGGCCCTCCACGGCGACCGACGGTTCCGGTGCCTTCGAGCTCGTCGGCGACCACCTCCCCGCACCCCAGCTCATGACACCGGGGAGCAACCGACGGGTGTCAATCGACATCACCGGTTACGACGACATCTGGGTGCCCAGCGTCGGGTACCCGAGCGCGCTCACCCTCGACGGCAAGGCGGCGGAGCGATCCGAGGACATCCGCTACAACGCCGAGAGTGGCGCGGCCGTCATCACCTCGGGCATCGGCACGGGTGACGACTACGAGGAGCGGACCACCACGCAGGCGGTCCCGAGCGACACGGCCCTCGCGACGACGCCGACCGCAGCGGTCGAGCTGCCGCCCGTCACGAACATCCCGGACATCGTGGTCGCGAAGGCCTCGGAGTTCGTCGGCGCCGAGACGACCCCCATGGCCCAGTTGCGGCGGATCGAACAGACCCTCCGCACCACCGGGTTCCTCAGCCACGGGCTCGCCTCGGACAGCTCTCCGTCGCGCGCCGGCCACGGTGCCGACCGGATGTCGGAGCTCTTCACCCGCACACCGATGGTTGGCGACGAGGAGCAGTACGCCTCGGCGTTCGCGCTCATGGCACGCTCGCTCGGCTACCCCGCGCGGGTCGTCATGGGCTTCGCACCCGAGGTGACCGAGGGCCAGGGTTCTGTGCAGGTCGTCGGGGACGACGTGACGGCGTGGGTCGAGGTGCCTTTCGAGGGCTACGGCTGGGTCGCGTTCTCGCCGACCCCCGATGAGACCGAGATCCCGCAGGACCAGGACCCGAAGCCGAAGACCGAGCCGCAGCCGCAGGTGCGTCAGCCGCCGCGCAGCGACAACCTCGACGACAGCCTCCTCACCGAGGCCTCGATCGACGACGGCGACGACAAGGACAAGAACGACGGACTCGTGATCCCGGAGTGGGTGTGGTGGCTCGCGCTGATCGTGGGTGTCCCGGTGTCGCTGTACGTCATCCCGCTCCTCGCCATCTCGGGTGCGAAGCGTCGGCGGACGAAGCGTCGCCGCGCGGGCGGTGGTGACCGCAGTGCGGCCGGTGCGTGGGACGAGCTGATCGACCGCTACGCCGAGCTCGGGTACTCGGTGCCTGCGGCCGCGACGCGGTCGACCACGGCGTCCGTGCTCGGAGCCCAGGAACCGGCGGGCGCGACCACGCTCACCGCGCTCGCGGGGACGACCGACGACGTCGTCTTCTCCGGTCGTGACGTGGACGACACGACGGCCGACGAGCTGTGGCAGCGGTCGGAGGCCGAGGCGTCACGGGCGCAGGGAGCGCTCGGCTGGTTCGCCCGCCAGCGGAGCCGGTTCCGCTACCGCGCGAAACGCGGTCTCGTGAGTCGGCTGCAGCCGTCCGGTTCGCTCGTCCGTCGAGCGGCACGCGACCAGCGCGCCACCGGAAGTCGCTGAGGTCGTTGCGGCCACCGAGGCACTACCCTCGGTGAGTATGGAGCGCTCGCTCGAGACCAGTGTGAGCCAGGCCGTCGACGCCTGGCTCCGGTGGTTGCCGCGCTGGCACCCCGCCGCACACCGTGGACGCACCCGGATCTGCCGCCGGTGCATCGGATCCCCGATCCTCCGCGCAGCAGGCCTCGTCGACGACGTGCCGCACCAGGTGCAGCACGGCCTCGCCACCCGGATGAAGGCCCTCGTCGACCACGCGGTGGCGGAGTACACCGAGCGGAACCTCCCCGTCCTTCGTGCCGAACTCCGCGCTGCCGACCTGCGCGAGGCGCAGCGCTCCTACCGTCCGGGGGAGGGGCTCGACCCGGAGTTCGACGGCCTGCAGCTCGACCCCGATCCGGATCCGGAGCAGCCCTACCTCTTCACCCTCGCGGAGCTCGGCGAGTCCCAGGCGAGGACCGTTCCACCACCCCCGCCGTTGTCCGACGACGCGAAGGAGGCGCTGCGCACCGAGATCGCCCTCGCCGACCAGTGCGCGAACGAGACCGGGCGCCGCATCTGCGAACTCCTCGTCGGGCACCGGCTCGCCATCCACGACGCCGTCGAACGGTACGTCGAACCGCAGGTCGCCGCACTCCTCGACGACCTCGCGCTCGAGCTCGATTCCCCCACCTCGCCCTGGTAGTCGTCGGGGCTCACCCGGACGCAGGAGGGGAGATCTCCCCATCGTGCTGTCCGACACCCGTCACTATACTTTCGAGCACTTGTCATCAGCACGATCCATGCTCATTGGGGGCGCAACACCATGACCGATCCCGGAGATCAGAACCCGCAGCAGCCCCAGTGGCAGCGACCGCCCGCCCAGCCCGACCCGCAGCAGGGATGGCAGGGCAACGGCCCGCAGCAGTCGGGTTCGGGCCAGCAGCAGGCGGGCCAGTACGGACAGCAGTCGCCGTACGGACAGTCGCCGACCCAGCCGTCCGGGCAGTACGGGCAGCAGTCCGGCCAGTACGGTGAGCAGTCGTCCGGCCAGCACAGCCAGCAGACGGGCCAGTACGGCCAGCAGTCCGACCAGTACAGCCAGCAGACCGGTCAGTACGGTCAGACGGCGCAGTACGGCCAGCAGCCGACCGAGCAGTTCGGTCAGCAGGGCACCGGTCAGTACGGCCAGCAGCCCACGGGACAGTACGGTCAGCAGCCCACCGAGCAGTACGGTCAGGCGCCCTACGCGCAGGGCGCCGGCGGGTATGGCGGCGGCCAGCAGCCGCCGAAGAAGAAGCTCTCGAAGAAGGGGCTCACCGGCATCATCGCCGGCGGCAGCGCCCTCCTCCTCATCATCGTGGGTGGCGTCGTCGGTGTCACCGTCGGCAACGCGCTCCACGCCCCGCAGGTGACGGTCGAGAGCTACCTCGACGCCCTCAAGTCGGGTGACGCCGAACAGGCGCTCAAGCTCTCCGGCACCGAGGTGTCGGCGGCCGACGTGCTCCTGACGGACGACGCGTACAAGGCCGCGTCCGGCAAGGTCTCCGGCTACACGATCGGGAAGACCACGACCAACGGGAACACCGCGACCGTCCAAGCCCGCCTCACCCAGGGTGGCGAGAGCGTCGACCAGGAGTTCACGCTCACCAAGGTCGGCAAGGACGCCGTGCTCTTCGACAAGTGGAAGCTCGAGGCTCCGGAACTCAGCACGGTCCAGGTCGACGTGGTCGCCCCTGAGGACGCGGTGGCGACGGTCGGCGGTGTCGACCTCACCGACGTCGAGCCGATCGCCGAGGGGTCGTACCAGCTGCGTGCACTCCCCGGCACCTACGACGTCGCCCTCAGCGAGAGCGACTGGTACACCGCCGAGGCGACCACCACGACGGCCGTGGGCTTCGGTCAGGCCGCGGAACCCGCGACGCTCGCCGTCGCCCTCACCGACGCCGGGACGACCGCCGTCGAGGAGGCCGTCAACGCGTACATCGACGGCTGCGGCGCCGCGACGGAGCTCGCCCCCGAGGGGTGCCCCTTCGAGATCCGCAACGACACCGGCTTCACGCCGTCCGGCGTGACCTGGAAGTTCGACACGCGCCCGACCTTCACGGTCGGCGAGTTCTCGGGCGGCGGCTGGGCCGTCGACTCCGAGACCGTCGGGCGCATGTCGATGACGTGCACGCTGACCGACCCGGCCACCGGCCAGACCGGCCCGGGCTACAGCATCAACCCGGTCGACTTCATCGTCGGCGGCACGGTCGAGGGCTTCACCGACGAGGGCGCGACGTTCGTCCCCTTCCCCTAGACCGACAGCTGTACGACCCCTGGGAGCACTGCTCCCGGGGGTCGTCGTCGTTTGACCACAGGCCCTCCGCGGGCTAGTCTTGGTTGGGTGTGCGCGCTGTCGTGCGCTCTCGTGCTGTCCACGTTCTCCGGAGCCTGGCTCGGGGGAGCGGACAGCAGTCTTGCACCATCGGGTTGATCCCCGCCGGGCTGGTCCCGGTTGCAGATCGCCCCCACGGCATACCCACCACTTCAGTGACGTGCACTCGCGCGTCACCGGTGGGTCCATACGACCTCGTGGTCCGGGAGACCGGTCCACGAATGCTGCAGTACCACTGTCACCGTGCAGTCATCATCAAGGAGCAAGTAGTGCCAACCATTCAGCAGTTGGTTCGGAAGGGCCGCAGCCCCAAGGTCGTCAAGACCAAGGCGCCCGCCCTGAAGAGCAACCCCCAGCAGGCCGGCGTGTGCACCCGCGTGTACACCACCACCCCGAAGAAGCCGAACTCGGCGATGCGCAAGGTCGCCCGCGTGAAGCTGCGCAACGGCACCGAGGTCACCGCGTACATCCCCGGTGAGGGCCACAACCTCCAGGAGCACTCGCTGGTCCTGGTCCGTGGTGGTCGTGTGAAGGACCTCCCGGGTGTCCGTTACAAGATCGTCCGTGGCGCCCTCGACACGCAGGCCGTCAAGAACCGCAAGCAGGCTCGCAGCCGCTACGGCGCGAAGATGGAGAAGAAGTAATGCCTCGCAAGGGTCCAGCTCCGAAGCGTCCCGTCGTCGCCGATCCCGTCTACGGCGCCCCCATCGTCAGCCAGCTCGTCAACAAGATCCTGCTGGACGGCAAGAAGGGCCTCGCTGAGCGCATCGTCTACGACGCACTCGAAGGCGTCACCGCCAAGAACCAGGGCGACGCCGTCGTCACGCTCAAGAAGGCGCTCGACAACGTCCGCCCGACGCTCGAGGTGCGTTCGCGCCGCGTCGGTGGTTCCACCTACCAGGTGCCGGTCGAGGTCAAGCCTCACCGCGCCAACACCCTCGCTCTGCGCTGGCTCGTGAGCTACGCGAAGGGCCGCCGTGAGAAGACGATGACCGAGCGTCTCCAGAACGAGATCCTCGACGCATCGAACGGTCTCGGTGCAGCCGTCAAGCGTCGTGAAGACACGCACAAGATGGCCGAGTCGAACAAGGCGTTCGCGCACTACCGCTGGTAGTCGCCGCCCGATGCGAGGGCGGACGATCCGTCCGCCCTCGCACACCTGAGTGAATCAGCTCACCCCTACCTATCCCCGGAGGACCCCGTGGCACAAGACGTGCTCACCGACCTGAACAAGGTCCGCAACATCGGCATCATGGCCCACATCGATGCCGGCAAGACCACCACCACCGAGCGCATCCTGTTCTACACGGGCGTCAACCACAAGATCGGCGAGACCCACGACGGTGCGTCGACGATGGACTGGATGGCGCAGGAGCAGGAGCGCGGCATCACCATCACGTCCGCCGCGACGACCTGCTTCTGGAACAAGAACCAGATCAACATCATCGACACCCCCGGCCACGTCGACTTCACGGTCGAGGTCGAGCGTTCGCTCCGCGTCCTCGACGGCGCGGTCGCGGTGTTCGACGGCAAGGAGGGCGTCGAGCCCCAGTCCGAGACCGTCTGGCGTCAGGCCGACAAGTACGACGTCCCGCGCATCTGCTTCGTCAACAAGATGGACAAGCTCGGCGCCGACTTCTACTTCACCGTCGACACGATCATCAGCCGTCTCGGCGCGAAGCCGCTGGTCATCCAGCTGCCGATCGGTGCCGAGTCCAACTTCGAGGGCGTCGTCGACCTCGTCGAGATGCGTGCGCTGACCTGGCGCGGAGACGCCAAGGGTGACGTCGAGATGGGCGCCAAGTACGCCATCGAGGAGATCCCGGAAGACCTCAAGGAGAAGGCGGCCGAGTACCGCACCGCGCTCCTCGAGGCCGTCGCCGAGACCGACGACGCACTCATGGAGAAGTACTTCGGTGGCGAAGAGCTGACCGTCGCGGAGATCAAGGCCGCGATCCGTCACCTCACCATCACGAGCACCATGTACCCGGTCCTCTGCGGCTCCGCGTTCAAGAACCGCGGCGTCCAGCCGATGCTCGACGCGGTCATCGACTACCTCCCCTCCCCGCTCGACGTCCCGGCCATCGAGGCCCACGACGCGCGCGACGAGGAGAAGGTCGTGGAGCGTCACCCCGACTCGACCGAGCCCTTCACCGCGCTCGCGTTCAAGGTCGCGGTGCACCCGTTCTTCGGTCGCCTGACGTACGTCCGCGTCTACTCGGGTCGTCTCGACTCCGGTGCGCAGATCATCAACTCGACCAAGGGCAAGAAGGAGCGCATCGGGAAGATCTTCCAGATGCACGCCAACAAGGAGAACCCGGTCGACTTCGTCACCGCCGGTCACATCTACGCGGTCATCGGCCTGAAGGACACCACCACCGGTGACACCCTGTCCGACCCGCAGCACCAGGTCGTCCTCGAGTCGATGAGCTTCCCGGAGCCCGTCATCGAGGTCGCGATCGAGCCGAAGACCAAGGCCGACCAGGAGAAGCTGGGCACCGCGATCCAGAAGCTGGCCGAAGAGGACCCGACGTTCCGCACCGAGCAGAACACCGAGACCGGCCAGACGGTCATCAAGGGAATGGGCGAGCTCCACCTCGACATCCTCGTCGACCGCATGAAGCGCGAGTTCAACGTCGAGGCCAACGTCGGCAAGCCGCAGGTCGCGTACCGCGAGACCATCAAGCGCAAGGTCGAGAAGTACGGCTACACGCACAAGAAGCAGACCGGTGGTTCGGGTCAGTTCGCGAAGATCCAGTTCGATCTGGAGCCGATGGACGTCACTCCGGAGACGACCTACGAGTTCGTGAACGCCGTGACCGGTGGTCGCATCCCGCGCGAGTACATCCCGTCGATCGACGCCGGTTTCCAGGACGCCCTGCAGGTCGGTGGCCTCGCCGGCTACCCGGTCGTGGGTGTCAAGGCGATCATCACCGATGGTGCGGCGCACGACGTCGACTCCTCGGAGATGGCGTTCAAGATCGCCGGCTCGATGGGTCTCAAGGAGGCCTACTCGCGTGCCAACCCCGTCCTCCTCGAGCCGCTCATGGCGGTCGAGGTGCGTACTCCCGAGGAGTACATGGGCGACGTCATCGGAGACCTCAACTCGCGCCGTGGACAGATCCAGTCCATGGACGACGCCACCGGCGTCAAGGTCATCCGTGCCAACGTGCCGCTCTCCGAGATGTTCGGCTACATCGGCGACCTCCGGTCGAAGACCTCCGGTCGTGCCGTGTACTCGATGACGTTCGAGAGCTACGCGGAGGTCCCGAAGGCTGTCGCCGACGAGATCATCCAGAAGAACAAGGGCGAGTAGTCACTCACTCTCTCTTCACCGCGGTCCGGCCGGGTGTGCGAACACCCGGGCGGATCGCGTAACATGAATACACATCCCTGCAGTGCGTCGGGCATCGAATGGTGCCCGGCGTCCCGCACAACGTCCTGAGGAGGACTCACAGTGGCAAAGGCCAAGTTCGAGCGGACCAAGCCGCACGTCAACATCGGTACGATCGGTCACGTCGACCACGGCAAGACCACGCTCACCGCGGCGATCTCGAAGGTCCTGGCGGACAAGTTCCCGTCCGCGACCAACGTGCAGCGCGACTTCGCGTCGATCGACTCCGCGCCGGAAGAGCGTCAGCGTGGTATCACGATCAACATCTCGCACGTCGAGTACGAGACCCCGAAGCGCCACTACGCGCACGTCGACGCCCCCGGTCACGCCGACTACATCAAGAACATGATCACCGGTGCTGCGCAGATGGACGGCGCGATCCTGGTCGTCGCCGCCACTGACGGCCCGATGGCTCAGACGCGTGAGCACGTGCTGCTCGCCAAGCAGGTCGGCGTGCCCTACCTGCTCGTCGCGCTGAACAAGTCCGACATGGTCGACGACGAGGAGATCCTGGAGCTCGTCGAGCTCGAGGTCTCCGAGCTCCTCGCCTCGCAGGGCTTCGCTGAGGACGCACCGGTCGTCCGCGTCTCGGGCCTCAAGGCGCTCGAGGGCGACGAGAAGTGGGTGCAGAGCATCCTCGACCTCATGGACGCCGTGGACGCCAACGTCCCCGACCCCGTGCGCGACAAGGACAAGCCCTTCCTCATGCCGATCGAGGACGTCTTCACGATCACCGGTCGTGGAACCGTCGTCACGGGCCGCGCCGAGCGTGGCACGCTCGCGATCAACTCCGAGGTCGAGATCGTCGGCATCCGCCCGACGCAGAAGACGATCGTCACGGGTATCGAGATGTTCCACAAGCAGCTCGACGAGGCATGGGCCGGCGAGAACTGTGGTCTCCTGCTCCGTGGCACGAAGCGTGAAGACGTCGAGCGCGGCCAGGTCGTCGTGAAGCCGGGTTCGGTCACGCCGCACACGAACTTCGAGGGCACCGCGTACATCCTGTCCAAGGATGAGGGTGGGCGTCACAACCCGTTCTACGCGAACTACCGTCCGCAGTTCTACTTCCGCACCACCGACGTCACCGGCGTCATCACCCTGCCCGAGGGCACCGAGATGGTCATGCCCGGCGACACCACCGACATGACCGTTGAGCTGATCCAGCCCATCGCCATGGAGGTCGGCCTCGGTTACGCCATCCGTGAGGGTGGCCGCACCGTCGGCGCCGGCACCGTCACCAAGGTGCTCGCGTAAGCATCCGCTGACGCGAACCCCTGATCGACCTCAGGGTCGACACGGTTCCACACGAAGGGCCCGGAGCATTTCGCTCCGGGCCCTTCGTCGTTCCTGCTGTCGGCCGATTAGCGCCCCGGGGACTCATATGTAAGATATCGGACGACCCATTCTGTATCGAGCCGCCCGAGGTGACCGTGTCCCGTTCGTCCATCCGTCCGCGTCGTCTGTCGCGCCCACGTGTCCTGATCCCGGGCGTCTTCGTCCTGTCCATCCTGCTCGGCATCGTCGGAGCCACCGTGTCGGCGGCGGTGGAGGCCATGTCCGTCCGGGACGATCTCGCTTCGGTCCTGCCTGAGATCGAGGCGATCCGAGCGGGCGTCGATGGCGTCGGCACCGACGCGATCGATCCCGACGGCGTGCAGCGTGCCGGCGATGCGGTCGAGCGGGCCCTGGCGTCGACGCAGCGGCCTGACTGGTGGCTCGCGGAACGCGTGCCCGTCTCCGGGGCCAACTTCGAGGCGGTGCGCACGGCCGTCGAGGCGGCGCACGTCGTCGTCGACGAGGTCGTCGAGCCGGTCCTCGGCCTGTCCCTCGACGGACTGGCGGTCGACGGACGACTGGACGCGGCGCGGGTGGGGAGCATCGCACGCACCTCGGCGCGTGCGCTGGAGCGGCTCGAGGAGCAGGTGGCGCGCCTCGACCGCCTCGACCACTCGGTGCTCCTCCCGCAGGTGGCGTCGGCGCTGGTCGGGCTCGACGGTCCGCTGCGCGAGGCGTCACCGCTCGCTACTCGGCTCGCACCGGTGCTTCGGGCGCTGCCCGGGTTCCTGGGGGAGGACGGGCCGCGAGACGTGGTCGTCCTGTTCCAGAACTCGGCGGAGAGCCGAGCCCTCGGGGGCATCGCGGGAGCTTCGGTGCTCGTGCACATCGAGGATGGGGTGCTCAGCGTGACGAGGACCCTCGGCGGCGCGGACTTCGTGTCGCACGCCGATCCGGTGGTGCCCCTCCCGGCCGATGCCGACGCGCTCTACCGGACCGAGGGATACGCTACCGCGGGCACCTCCATCCATGAGGTGACGGCGAGGCCGGACTTCCCCTACGGTGCGCAGGCGGCCTCCCGGCTGTGGCAGGAGAGTCAGGGCGTCACGCCCGATCTGGTCCTCGCCGTCGACCCGGTCGCGTTGTCCCACCTGTTGCGAGCGACCGGACCCGTGGTCCTCGCCGACGGTACGGAGCTGTCGAGCGACACGGTGGTCGACGAACTCCTGAACGGTGTGTACCGGGATCACCCCGGTCTCAGCGACGAGGCGAACCGCGCGCAGGACGCCACCTTCACCGCCGTCGTCCAGGCGCTCACCTCGCAGCTGCAGGCGGGGTCCATGTCGGTCCCCCGGGCGATCGGCGGCTGGGTGCAGGCGGTCGACGAGCGGCGTCTGCTCGCCTGGAGTCCCGACCGCGTCGAGGAACGGGCGTTGGTGCTCGCCGGGGTCGGCGGCGGCCTGCCCGAGCGTTCGTCCCGTTCGGTGCCGTTCGGGCTGTACCTCTCGGACGCGGTCGGCTCCAAGCTCGAGTACTACCTCCGACAGCAGGTCCGTGTCCGTGCGGGCTCGTGCGACGTCGACGGGACTCGCACAGTGATGGTCGCGTCGGAACTCTCGAACACGATCGACACGGAGTCGGAGCTCGACACGGAGGCGTTCGACTACATCGCGGGGTTCCACGAGCGTGAGGGGCTCCCTCGTGGTTGGATGCGCCTGCGGGTCATGGCCTACGCGCCCGACGGTGCCGACATCCGCTCGGTTCGCGTGGACGGCACCGAGGTCCCGTACACGGCCGGGTCGGACGACGGACGCCCGGTGGCCTACATGGTGGTGACGATCGCGCCGGGCGCGACGGTGACGCTCGACGTCGATGCGGACGTGTCCGGTGCGACGGTCGACGCCGTGCGGTTCCTGGGCACTCCGGGGGTGCGTCCGGTCGAGGTCGACAACGTCGTCGAGCTCTGCTGAGCAGCGGCGCCTCGGTGCTCGGGACGCCCGAGACTGGGCGGATCCTGACCATCCGACGCCCGCGACACGCCCGGGTTGCACGCATGGTGGATCCGTGGCAAACTAGTCCAGTTCAGTACTTCGGACGAGCGTGCCTGTGCGCGCTCCGGCGAATCACTGCCAGGTAGTGCATAGGAGCTCCCAGACGCGGCAACGCGACAGGGATCGAGCCTAGGCCGCGGGTAGCAGAACACCAATCACTTCATCGCAATCCAGGTCGTAGCAGTGCTACGCCCAGCGCCGACCACGAGTCGGGGTGGAACCCGGTGGATGACCACGAGGGTCGCAAGACACCAGTGGTCGTTGACAGCAGAACAGTGGTGCGACACCAGTAGTGCCAATGGCGTGGAGCAACCGAACGTTGCAAAGCGCACGATATGCGTCCAATACGGAGCGATCCGCATGACGCGAGACAGAGAGTGAGTCACACATGGCGGGACAGAAGATCCGCATCCGACTGAAGTCGTATGACCATGAGGTCATCGATACTTCGGCGCGCAAGATCGTCGACACGGTCACCCGTGCAGGCGCAACCGTCGTCGGCCCGGTGCCGCTTCCGACGGAGAAGAACGTGGTCTGCGTGATCCGTTCGCCGCACAAGTACAAGGACAGCCGGGAGCACTTCGAAATGCGCACCCACAAGCGTCTGATCGACATCATCGACCCGACCCCGAAGGCCGTCGACTCGCTCATGCGTCTCGACCTGCCGGCGGACGTCAACATCGAGATCAAGCTCTGAGCTCGGTAGAGACGGAAGGAAGACATGTCTAACACGAAGACCAGCAAGGGTCTGCTCGGCACCAAGCTCGGCATGACCCAGGTGTGGGACGAGAACAACAAGCTCGTCCCCGTCACCGTCATCGAGATCACGCCCAACGTGGTCACGCAGGTTCGCACCCCCGAGGTCGACGGCTACGACGCCGTGCAGATCGCGTACGGCCAGATCGATCCCCGCAAGGTCAGCAAGCCTGACGCGGGTCACTTCGACAAGGCCGGCGTGACGCCGCGTCGCCACCTCACCGAGGTCCGCACCGCCGACGCATCCGAGTACTCGCTCGGCCAGGAGCTCACCGTCGACGGTGTCTTCGAGGCCGGCCAGAAGGTCGACGTCGTCGGCACTTCGAAGGGTAAGGGTTTCGCCGGTGTCATGAAGCGTCACAACTTCAAGGGCATGGGCGCATCTCACGGTGCTCACCGCAACCACCGCAAGCCGGGCTCCATCGGCGCCTCCTCGACCCCGAGCCGTGTCTTCAAGGGCATGCGCATGGCCGGTCGTATGGGTGGCGAGCGCGTCACCGTGCTGAACCTCCGGGTTCACGCGATCGACGCCGATAAGGGCCTGCTGCTCGTCAAGGGTGCCGTTCCCGGCGCTCGTGGCCGTATCGTATTCGTCCGCACCGCAGTGAAGGGAGCGTAGTTCCATGGCTATCGCTACTCTCGACGTGCTCGACACCAAGCTCAAGAAGGCCGGCACCGTCGACCTTCCTGCCGAGGTGTTCGACGTTCAGACCAACATCCCGCTCATCCACCAGGTGGTCGTCGCGCAGCTCGCTGCCGCCCGCCAGGGGACGCACAAGACCAAGCGCCGCGGCGAAGTGTCCGGTGCCGGCCGCAAGCCGTTCAAGCAGAAGGGTACGGGTAACGCTCGTCAGGGCTCCATCCGTGCACCTCAGATGACCGGCGGTGGCATCGTCCACGGTCCAGTGCCCCGCAACTACGCACAGCGCACCCCCAAGAAGATGATCGCCGCGGCTCTCCTCGGCGCCCTCTCCGACCGCGCACGCGGCAGCCGCCTGCACGTCGTCGACTCCCTCTCGATCGGTGAGAAGCCGTCGACGAAGGCCGTGTCCGAGTACCTGACGAACGTCGCTTCCTCGAAGCACGTCCTGATCGTCCTCCAGCGCGACGACGAGCTCAGCCTCCGCAGCGTCCGCAACCTGCAGAACGTGCACGTGCTGTCGTACGACCAGCTGAACGCATACGACGTGCTCGTCTCCGACGACATCGTCTTCACCAAGGCCGCCTTCGAGGCATTCGTCGCCAGCAAGACCGGCAACACGGCCGCAACCGAGGAGGTCTCGGCATGACCGCGATCAACAAGGACCCCCGCGACGTCATCTTCGCGCCGGTCGTCTCCGAGAAGAGCTACAGCCTGATCGACGAGGGCAAGTACACCTTCCTCGTCGACCCGCGCTCGAACAAGACCGAGATCAAGCTCGCCATCGAGAAGATCTTCGGTGTCGAGGTCGCTTCGATCAACACCCTCACCCGTCAGGGCAAGACCCGTCGCACCAAGTTCGGCACCGGCAAGCGCAAGGACACCAAGCGCGCCATCGTGTCGCTCAAGTCGGGTTCCATCGACATCTTCACGGCTGTTGGCTAAGACGGCCGGGAACGAAGAGGAATAAGAAATGGCTATTCGTAAGTACAAGCCCACGACTCCTGGTCGTCGCGGTTCGTCTGTCGCGGACTTCGCGGAGATCACCCGCACCACGCCGGAGAAGTCGCTGCTTCGTCCGTTGTCGAAGACCGGTGGTCGCAACAACCAGGGCCGCATCACGACGCGTCACATCGGTGGTGGCCACAAGCGCCAGTACCGTCTGATCGACTTCCGTCGCAACGACAAGGACGGCGTCAACGCCAAGGTCGCTCACATCGAGTACGACCCCAACCGCACCGCGCGTATCGCGCTGCTCCACTTCGTGGACGGCACCAAGCGCTACATCCTGGCTCCGAACAAGCTCAGCCAGGGCGACGTGGTCGAGTCGGGTGCCGGCGCGGACATCAAGCCCGGCAACAACCTGCCGCTGAAGAACATCCCCACCGGTACGGTCATCCACGCGATCGAGCTCCGTCCCGGCGGCGGCGCGAAGATGGCCCGCTCCGCGGGTGCGTCGGTGCGTCTCGTCGCGAAGGACGGCCCGTACGCGCAGCTCCGTCTGCCGTCCGGTGAGATCCGCAACGTCGACCTGCGCTGCCGCGCCACCATCGGTGAGGTCGGCAACGCCGAGCAGTCGAACATCAACTGGGGTAAGGCCGGCCGTAAGCGCTGGCTGGGCGTCCGCCCGACCGTCCGTGGTGTCGCGATGAACCCGATCGACCACCCGCACGGTGGTGGTGAGGGCAAGACCTCCGGTGGACGTCACCCGGTCAGCCCGTGGGGCCAGAAGGAAGGCCGCACGCGCCACCCCAACAAGGAAAGCGACAAGCTCATCGTTCGTCGTCGTACCGCCGGCAAGAAGCGTAAGTAGGAGTAAGAGAAGATGCCACGCAGTCTCAAGAAGGGCCCCTTCGTCGACGACCACCTGCTCCGCAAGGTCGTCACGGCGAACGAGGCCAACAACAAGAACGTGATCAAGACCTGGTCGCGTCGATCGATGATCATCCCGGCGATGCTGGGTCACACCATCGCCGTCCACGACGGTCGCAAGCACATCCCGGTGTTCGTCACCGAGACGATGGTCGGGCACAAGCTCGGCGAGTTCGCGCCCACCCGCACCTTCCGTGGACACGTGAAGGACGACAAGAAGGGCCGTCGCCGCTAACGCGGTGACGTGAAGGAGGAAGAGAAATGGTGGAGTCGATCGCCCGCGTGCGACACATCCGCGTCACCCCCCAGAAGGCCCGTCGTGTCGTCGCGCTCATCCGTGGCAAGCAGGCTCAGGAGGCCTTGGCCATCCTGAAGTTCGCACCACAGAGCGCCAGCGAGCCCATCTACAAGCTCGTTGCCTCGGCCATCGCGAACGCTCGCGTCACGGCCGACAAGGACAACGTGTTCCTTGACGAGCAGGACCTGTACATCGCGAAGGCGTACGTCGACGAGGGTGCAACCCTCAAGCGTTTCCGTCCCCGCGCACAGGGCCGCGCGTTCCGCATCCTCAAGCGCACCAGCCACATCACAGTCGAGCTCTCGACGCCTGATGAGACTGCCGGCGCTGCCAAGGCCAAGAAGGTGAGCAAGTAATGGGTCAGAAAGTCAATCCATACGGCTTCCGTCTGGGAATCACGACCGACCACGTGTCGCGTTGGTTCTCCGACAGCACGAAGAAGGGTCAGCGTTACAGCGACTTCGTCGCGGAAGACGTCAAGATCCGCCGTCTGCTGGCGACCTCGCTCGACCGCGCTGGTGTCAGCCGCATCGAGATCGAGCGCACCCGTGACCGCGTCCGCGTCGACATCCACACCGCCCGTCCGGGCATCGTGATCGGTCGCCGTGGCGCCGAGGCCGAGCGCATCCGCGCCGACCTCGAGAAGCTCACGAAGAAGCAGATCCAGCTGAACATCCTCGAGGTCAAGAACCCCGAGGCCGACGCTCAGCTCGTCGCGCAGGGCATCGCCGAGCAGCTCTCCGCACGTGTGGCATTCCGCCGCGCGATGCGTAAGGGCCTGCAGGGCGCTCAGCGCACGTCCACCGTCAAGGGTGTCCGCATCCAGGTGTCCGGCCGCCTCGGCGGCGCCGAGATGAGCCGTTCCGAGTTCTACCGCGAAGGCCGTGTGCCGCTGCACACCCTCCGCGCGAACATCGACTACGGCTTCTACGAGGCGAAGACCACGTTCGGCCGTATCGGCGTGAAGGTCTGGATCTACAAGGGCGACATCACCAACAAGGAGCTTGCTCGCGAGCAGGCCAACCAGAAGTCGACGCGTCCGGAACGTCGCGACGGTGGCGACCGCCCCCGTCGGAACGCCGGTCCGAGCAGCGCCCCCAAGGCAGCTGCCGAGGCGCCCGCCGCCGCAGGAGTTGAGGCATAACCATGTTGATCCCACGCAAAGTCAAGCACCGGAAGCAGCACCATCCCGGCCGTTCCGGCCAGGCGACCGGTGGCACCAAGGTGTCGTTCGGTGAGTTCGGTATCCAGGCCCTGACGCCCGCTTACGTGACCAACCGTCAGATCGAGTCCGCTCGTATCGCCATGACGCGTCACATCAAGCGTGGCGGAAAGGTGTGGATCAACATCTACCCCGACCGTCCGCTGACCAAGAAGCCCGCCGAAACCCGCATGGGTTCCGGTAAGGGTTCGCCCGAGTGGTGGGTCGCGAACGTCAAGCCGGGTCGTGTGCTGTTCGAGGTCGCCGGAGTCGATGAGACCCTGGCCCGCGAGGCGCTGACCCGTGCAATCCACAAGCTGCCCCTCAAGGCACGCATCATCAAGCGCGAGGAGGGCGACGCATAATGGCGATCGGATCCAAGGAGCTCACCCCCGTCGAGCTCGACACCTTTGAAGACCAGCGCCTCATCGAGGAGCTCCGCAAGGCCAAGGAAGAGCTGTTCAACCTGCGCTTCCAGTCGGCCACGGGGCAGCTCGAGAACCACGGCCGCCTGCGCGCCGTGAAGCGCGACATCGCTCGCATCTACACGGTCATCCGTGAGCGCGAGCTCGGCATCCGGGCCACGCCGACCGTCGAGGTCGTCGAGGCCAAGGCCGAGAAGAAGACCAAGAAGGCCAAGGCCGCACCGAAGTCCGAGGACACCGCTGCAGCCGACGCCGAGACCACGAAGGAGGCCTAGACATGGCTACCGCTACTGACAAGGCCCCCGAGGGTCACGAGTCGGCCGAGCACGACGTCAAGGACGCCGCTGCTCGTGGCTACCGCAAGACCCGCCGTGGTCTGGTGACCAGCGACAAGATGGAGAAGACCATCGTCGTCGAGGTCGAGGACCGCGTGAAGCACCCGCTCTACGGCAAGGTCATCCGCCGCACCTCCAAGGTCAAGGCTCACGACGAGGCGAACTCCGCCGGCATCGGCGACCTCGTCCTGATCAGCGAGACCCGCCCCACCAGCGCCACCAAGCGCTGGCGTCTGGTCGAGATTCTCGAGAAGGCCAAGTAGGCCTCGCGGCTTACTGAGAGGAAAGCGAACAATGCTTCAGCAAGAATCACGAGTCAAGGTCGCCGACAACACCGGCGCCAAGGAGCTCCTGACCATTCGCGTGCTCGGTGGCTCCGGCCGCCGCTACGCGGGCCTCGGTGACACCATCGTCGCGACCGTCAAGGACGCGATCCCCGGTGGCAACGTCAAGAAGGGCGACGTCGTCAAGGCGGTCATCGTCCGCACCCGCAAGCAGACCCGTCGTTCCGACGGTTCGTACATCAAGTTCGACGAGAACGCCGCTGTCATCCTGAAGGCTGACGGGGACCCCCGTGGTACCCGCATCTTCGGACCGGTCGGTCGCGAGCTTCGTGACAAGAAGTTCATGAAGATCGTCTCGTTGGCGCCGGAGGTTATCTAAGTCATGGCAAAGATCAAGAAGGGCGACCTGGTTCAGGTCGTCTCCGGCCCGAAGCAGGACCGCGGTGGTTACCGCGGCAAGCAGGGTCGCGTCATCGAGGTCCTGGCGGACAAGAACCGGGTGATCGTGGAGGGCGTCAACTACGTCACGAAGCACTCCCGTGTCGGCCAGACCCAGCGTGGAACGAAGACCGGCGGCATCGAGACCGTCGAGGCTTCGATCCACATCTCCAACGTCGCGCTCGTCGACCCGGAGACCAAGGGCCCGACCAAGGTCGGCCACCGCAACGAGGAAGTCACGAAGGACGGCGTCACCAAGACGGTCCGCGTTCGTTACGCCAAGAAGTCAGGTAAGGACCTGTAATGACCGACACAGAAGTGGCGACTGGCAAAATCCAGCCCCGTCTCAAGCAGAAGTACCGCGCTGAGATCCTTCCGCAGCTGCAGAAGGACTTCGGCTTCACGAACGTGCACCAGGTGCCCGGACTCGTGAAGGTCGTCGTCAACACCGGTGTGGGCGAGGCCGCTCGCGACAGCAAGGTCATCGACGGCGCTGTTTCGGACCTCACCAAGATCACCGGCCAGAAGCCGCAGGTCACCAAGGCACGCAAGTCCATCGCGCAGTTCAAGCTGCGCGAGGGTCAGCCCATCGGCGCTCACGTCACGCTTCGTGGCGACCGCGCGTGGGAGTTCCTCGACCGCCTGCTGAGCCTCGCTCTTCCGCGTATCCGCGACTTCCGCGGTCTCTCGGACAAGCAGTTCGACGGCAACGGCAACTACACCTTCGGTCTCCAGGAGCAGTCGATGTTCCACGAGATCGACCAGGACAAGATCGATCGTGTCCGCGGCTTCGACATCACCGTCGTGACCACGGCCAAGAACGACGACGAGGGTCGCGCGCTGCTCAAGGCGCTCGGCTTCCCGTTCAAGGCGGCTGAGTCCAAGTAGGCTGAGCTTCTGCCCGGTCCTCGGTGTATGTCGAGGACCGGGCTTCCGCCCGTTCGGGGCACTCCTGCCCAGAACGGTTCAACCACCACAGGTCGGCACCCTTGCACAGGATGTCGAAACCTGGTGAACAAAGGAAACACTCGATATGACCATGACAGATCCGGTCGCAGACATGCTGACCAGACTGCGCAATGCGAACTCGGCGCACCACGACACCGTGTCGATGCCGCACTCCAAGCTCAAGGTGAACATCGCCGAGATCCTCAAGTCCGAGGGCTACATCTCCGGCTGGGAGGTCGCTGACGCGGCCGTCGGACAGACGCTCTCACTGAGCCTCAAGTTCGGCCCGAACCGCGAGCGCTCCATCGCCGGCATCAAGCGCGTCTCGAAGCCCGGCCTCCGCGTCTACGCGAAGTCGAACGAGATCCCCAAGGTCCTCGGCGGCCTCGGCGTCGTCATCCTGTCCACCTCCAGCGGCCTCCTCACGGACCGCCAGGCCGAGAAGAAGGGCGTGGGTGGGGAAGTCCTCGCCTACGTGTGGTAGCCAGTCATGTCTCGTATTGGAAGACTCCCCATCGACATCCCGGCAGGCGTCACCATCGACGTCGCCGGTCAGAACGTCACCGTCAAGGGCCCGAAGGGTGAGCTCCAGCTCACCGTCGCGAGCCCCATCGAGGTCAAGCTCGAAGACGCACAGCTGCTCGTCACGCGTCCCGACGACGAGCGCAACTCGCGCTCGCTCCACGGCCTGACCCGCACGCTCATCGCGAACCAGATCATCGGCGTCACCCAGGGCTACACCAAGGGCCTCGAGGTCGTCGGTACCGGTTACCGCGTCGCTCAGAAGGGCAGCGCCGTCGAGTTCGCGCTCGGCTTCTCGCACCCCGTCACCGTCGAGCCGCCGGTCGGCATCACGCTGACCGTCGAGGGCAACAACAAGCTCACGGTCGCCGGTATCGACAAGCAGGCCGTCGGCGAGGTCGCCGCCAACATCCGTAAGATCCGCAAGCCCGAGCCGTACAAGGGCAAGGGTGTGCGCTACGCCGGCGAGATCGTGCGTCGCAAGGCCGGAAAGGCTGGTAAGTAACCATGGCTCGTCCAACGAAGACTGCCGCACGTGGCCGTCGTCACACGCGTCTGCGCAAGAAGGTCGAGGGCACCGCGGTCCGTCCGCGCCTCGTCGTCAACCGTTCAGCCCGTCACGTGTTCGTGCAGGTTGTCGATGACACGAAGGGTCACACCCTCGTCTCCGCCTCGACCATGGAGGACACCCTCCGGACGTTCGACGGCGACAAGACCGCCAAGTCGCGCAAGGTCGGCGAACTCATCGCCGAGCGTGCCAAGGCAGCCGGCATCGACGATGTCGTATTTGACCGTGGAGGCAACCGCTACGCAGGTCGCGTGGCAGCAATTGCCGATGGTGCTCGAGAGGGCGGATTGAACCTGTGAGCGAAGACAACAAGCAGCAGCAAGAGCCTGTGGCGACCGTGGCCGAGGCCCCGGTCGAGACCGCGGCATCGACGGCGCCCACCGGCGACCGCGAGCCGCGCGAGGCGCGCCGCGGAGGCCGTGAGCGCAACCCCAACCGCGACCGCGGTAGCCGCGACAGCGACAAGAGCCAGTTCCTGGAGCGCGTCGTGACCATCAACCGTGTCTCGAAGGTCGTGAAGGGTGGTCGTCGCTTCAGCTTCACCGCCCTCGTGGTCGTCGGTGACGGCAACGGCATGGTCGGCGTCGGCTACGGCAAGGCCCGCGAAGTCCCGCTCGCGATCGCGAAGGGCGTCGAAGAGGCGAAGAAGAACTTCTTCCGCGT
Source organism: Plantibacter sp. H53 (assembly GCF_001650455.1). Taxonomy (NCBI): domain Bacteria; kingdom Bacillati; phylum Actinomycetota; class Actinomycetes; order Micrococcales; family Microbacteriaceae; genus Plantibacter; species Plantibacter sp. H53. The sequence goes on along the minus strand of NZ_LWCT01000048.1, from coordinate 123,968 downwards.
CCCGCGCGTCGGCTCGACCATCCCGCACCCCACCCAGGGTGAGGCAGCAGCCGGTGTGGTGCTCCTGCGCCCCGCCGCCGCTGGTACCGGTGTCATCGCCGGTGGTCCCGTCCGCGCCGTCCTCGAGTGCGCCGGCATCCACGACGTGCTGAGCAAGTCGCTCGGTTCGTCCAACACGATCAACATCGTCCACGCGACCGTCACGGCGCTGAAGCAGCTCGAGGAACCTCGTGCCGTCGCAGCCCGTCGTGGTCTCGAGTTCGACCAGGTCGCTCCGGCCCGCCTGCTCCGTGCAGAGGCAGAGGCCGTTCAGGCGGCCGCTGCTGCGAAGGTAGGTGCCTGATGGCCCAGCTGAGGATCACCCAGATCAAGGGCAGAATTAGTGAGAAGCAGAACCAGCGCGACACGCTTCGCAGCCTGGGTCTCCGTCGCATCGGTGCTGTCGTCGTCCGCCCGGACAACGCGCAGAACCGCGGCTACGTGAACACTGTTGCTCACCTCGTACAGGTTGAGGAGATCGACTAATGGCTGAGAAGAACGAAACCACTGAGGAGAAGGCCCCCAAGGCCGCTGCCAAGGCAGCTCCGAAGACGGCTGCCGCGAAGGCCGAGCCCAAGGCGAAGGCGGCCCCCAAGGCCGCTGCAGCCAAGAAGCCCGCGAAGGACGAGCCCGCTGAGAAGCGCGAGCAGGTCCTGAAGGTGCACCACCTCCGTCCCGCCGCCGGTGCCAAGAAGTCCCGGATGCGCGTCGGCCGTGGTGAGGCGTCCAAGGGTAAGACCGCCGGTCGCGGCACCAAGGGTACGAAGGCGCGTTACAACGTCAAGGTCGGCTTCGAGGGTGGGCAGATGCCGCTGCACATGCGCACCCCGAAGCTCCGTGGCTTCAAGAACCCCTTCCGCGTCGAGTACCAGGTCGTGAACCTGGAGAAGCTCGCCGAGCTGTACCCGAAGGGTGGCGACGTCACCACGGTGGACCTCGTCGCCAAGGGTGCCGTCCGGAAGAACGAGAAGGTCAAGGTTCTCGGAAACGGTGACATCTCGGTTAAGCTGAATGTCGCGGTTGACAAGGTCTCCGGCTCAGCTGAGCAGAAGATCGTGGCAGCCGGGGGCAGCGTCAAGTAGCCCTCGGCCGGCTCCGCACAGGAGCTCACTCGGGTGGCCGGCATCATGCCGGTCACCCGGGCCGACCCCGCAACATCTCACAGGAGGCCCCTTTTGTTCAGCGCCATCGGCCGGATCTTCCGGACCCCGGATCTTCGTCGCAAGATCGGGTTCACACTCGGGATCATCGCCATCTACCGGCTGGGGTCCTTCATCCCCGCTCCGTTCGTGAACTTCCCGAACGTGCAGCAGTGCCTCGCGAACCAGCAGGCCGCCGGCGCATCAGGCCTCTACGAGCTCGTCAACCTCTTCAGTGGTGGCGCGCTCCTCCAACTCTCCATCTTCGCGCTGGGCATCATGCCCTACATCACCGCGTCGATCATCGTCCAGCTCCTCCGCGTGGTCATCCCGCACTTCGAGACGCTGCACAAAGAAGGCCAGGCCGGCCAGGGCAAGCTGACGCAGTACACGCGGTACCTCACGATCTTCCTCGGCATCCTCCAGTCGACGACGCTCATCACGGTCGCCAAGAGCGGTGCACTGTTCGGCAACCAGGGCGGCGTCTGCGCCGACCTCATCACCGCCCAGGGCGGCACCTGGTACGGCATGCTCCTCATGGTCGTCACCATGACCGCGGGCACCGGCCTCGTCATGTGGATGGCCGAGCTCGTCACCGAGCGCGGCGTCGGCAACGGCATGTCGCTCCTCATCTTCACCTCGATCGCAGCCACGTTCCCGGGCTCGCTGGCCGCCATCTGGACCGCGAAGGGCCCGGAGGTCTTCCTCCTCGTGCTCGCCGTCGGCCTCGTGATCGTCGGACTCGTCGTCTTCGTCGAGCAGTCGCAACGTCGCATCCCCGTGCAGTACGCGAAGCGCATGGTCGGACGCCGGACGTACGGCGGCAACAACACCTACATCCCCATCAAGGTCAACATGGCCGGTGTGGTGCCCGTCATCTTCGCGTCGTCGATCCTGTACCTGCCGGCCCTCATCGCGCAGTTCAACCAGCCGACGACCGGCACTCCGGCGCCCTGGGTCCTGTGGATCCAGCAGTACCTCACCAAGGGTGACCACCCGCTGTACATGCTCATGTACTTCCTGCTCATCGTCGGCTTCACCTACTTCTACGTCGCGATCACCTTCAACCCTGAAGAGGTCGCCGACAACATGAAGAAGTACGGCGGGTTCATCCCCGGCATCCGTGCCGGACGCCCGACGGCCGAGTACCTCGACTACGTGCTGACCCGCGTGACCCTGCCCGGATCGATCTACCTGGGGTTGATCGCCCTCCTGCCGCTCATCGCGCTGGCCCTGGTCGGTGCGAACGCGAACTTCCCGTTCGGTGGGGCCTCGATCCTCATCATCGTGGGTGTCGGACTCGAGACGGTCAAGCAGATCGACTCGCAACTCCAGCAGCGCCACTACGAAGGGCTCCTGCGTTGAGCGCGGCGGCCGGCAAGCCCCGTCTGCTCATCGTCGGTCCTCCGGGATCCGGCAAGGGCACCCAGGCGGCCTTCCTCGCGGAGCGCTTCGACATCCCCGCGATCTCGACGGGCGACATCTTCCGCGCGAACATCAAGGAGGGTACGGCGCTCGGGAAGCAGGTCCAGGCGATCGTGAGCGAGGGCGGGTACGTCCCCGACTCCTTGACGAACGAGATCGTCCGCGACCGGCTCCACCAGCCCGACGCCGTCGAGGGCTTCCTGCTCGACGGGTACCCGCGGACCACCGACCAGGTCGTCGCGCTCGACGCTCTGCTCGCTGAGAACGACGCGAGCCTCGACGCCGTCGTGCAGCTGCAGGCCGACACGGAAGAGGTCGTCTCACGACTCCTCAAGCGTGCCGCCGAGCAGGGTCGCACCGACGATACGGAGGAGGTCATCCGCCACCGGCTCGACCTCTACGCACACGAGACCGCGCCGCTGATCGAGGTCTTCACGGCCCGGGGGCTCGTCGTGGCAGTCGACGGTCTCGGCGAGGTCGACGACGTCACTGCGCGGATCGACGCGGCCCTCGCCGCTCGCGGCATCATCGTTCCGGCCGTCTGACGCACCGACGCATCCACCACGGTGTTCCGGAAGTCGATCTACAAGACCCCTGACCAGATCCGCGCCATGATCGCGCCGGGGCTGGCCACTGCGGCCTCGCTCGATGCGGTACGTGCGCTCGTCGCCCCCGGGGTGACGACGCTGCAACTCGACGCGGCTGCCGAGGCGGCCATCGTCGCGGCCGGCGGGCACTCCAACTTCAAGCTCGTCCCCGGCTATCGCCACACGGTCTGCACCTCGGTCAACGAGGACGTGGTCCACGGCATCCCCGGACCCCGCGTGCTGCAGGCGGGCGACATCGTGTCGATCGACAGCGGCGCCGAGATCGACGGCTGGAACGGCGACTCCGCGATGACCATCGTGCTACCCGATCCCACGCGCCCGGAGCTCGTCACCGAGCGCGAGCGTCTCTCGGCGGTGACGGAGGGCTCGCTGTGGGCCGGGATCGCCGAACTCGTGACCGCCCGACACCTCAACCAGGTCGGTGCCGCGATCGAGGAGTACGTCGAGGACCACTCACCCGTGGGGAAGCCCTACGGGATCCTCACGGACTACGTCGGGCACGGCATCGGACGCACGATGCACGAGGCTCCGCCGGTGTTCAACTACCGCGTCCGCCAGCGCGGCCCCGAAGTGAAACCCGGACTCGTGGTCGCCGTCGAACCCATGGTGGTCGCCGGGAGCCCCGACACCTTCGTCCGCGACGACGAATGGACGGTCGCCACGCTCGACGGTGGCTCGGCGGCGCACTGGGAGCACAGCGTCGCCGTGCACCGCGACGGCATCTGGGTCCTGACCGCTCACGATGGCGGGGCCGCGGCCCTCGCCGCATTCGGCGTCACCCCGGTCCGTCCAGCCTGACCGCCCGCCCGATCGCCGTCCGGACCTCGCACGTCCCGGTAGAGTTGCTCGGCATGAGCGTGCCGATCGTGTTCCTTCTCGACGTCCTCCCCGCAGACACCGTCGTCGACGACGCCGACCTCGCGGCCACGATCACGCCGGCCGGCGACGGGTCCGGCGTCTTGAGCGTCTTCGACCTGGGCCCCGCGCGGGGGGACGGGATCTTCGAGACGATCGGTGTCGTCGGCCGGCACCCGCAGTCGGTCGAGGCGCACCTCGATCGACTGACCGAGTCGGCGGCGATCCTCGATCTGCCGGCGCCGAACCACGCACAGTGGCGGCTCGCCATCGCCCGTGCGGTCGCGGAACTCCCCGACGTCGATCAGAGCGCCGTCCGACTCGTCGTGACGCGGGGGAGTGGCGGACGCCCGACCGCGTGGGTCTCGGCGACGCCGGCTGACGGGTTTCCGGAGCGCGAGAACGGCATCGAGGTCGTCCTGCTCGACCGAGGCCTCCCGAGCGACGTGCAGCAGCGTTCGCCGTGGCTGCTCGCCGGTGCCAAGACGCTGTCGTACGCGGTCAACATGGCCGCGCTCCGTGAGGCGCACCGTCGCGGAGCGGACGACGTGCTCTTCGTCAGCAGCGACGGCTTCGTCCTCGAGGGTCCGACCTCCACCGTGGTCGTGCGGATCGACGGGACCTTCGTGACGCCGCCGCCGTCGAGCGGCATCCTCCCCGGCACCACGCAGCTCGCGCTCTGGGCCCATCTCGAGGAGCAGGGGCTCGCGCACGAGTACCGGATGCTGACGCCGGAGGACGTGCTCGACGCGGAAGCGGCGTGGCTGCTCTCCAGCGTCCGATTGGCGGCACCGGTGCATGCGGTGGACGGACGTGCGCTGGCGGTGGACGCCGGTCTCACGACGCAGATCAACGACGCGCTGCTCTCCCGCACCGACTGAGAGGTCGTGGCCGACGTTGAGTTGGCGAAACCCGGAAACATAGCATAGAATCGATCTTTGGTGCTTTCTGCATGCCTTCGGCGAGCCGACATCCGCACCGCAATCCATCCGCACGACCAGTGCGACTCAACCTGAGCGACAGTGAGGCTATGGCCAAAAAAGACGGCGTCATCGAGATCGAGGGCCAAGTGGTCGAGGCTCTGCCCAACGCGATGTTCCGCGTTGAGCTGACCAACGGACACAAGGTACTTGCCCACATTTCGGGCAAAATGCGTCAGCACTACATCCGCATCCTCCCAGAGGACCGCGTGATCGTGGAACTGACCCCCTACGACCTGACCCGTGGTCGGATCGTCTACCGCTACAAGTAGGTCGCGCTGTAAGTAACGGCCGGACGCGCCTCCACCACCCGGTGGTGGGCCCGGCACGATGACAGCGAAAAGAGAGAACTATGAAGGTCAAGCCCAGCGTCAAGAAGATCTGCGACAAGTGCAAGGTCATCCGTCGCAACGGCCGCGTCATGGTCATCTGCGAGAACCCGCGCCACAAGCAGCGCCAGGGTTGATCTCAGAGGACCTGCAGCACGCAGCCCTGAGCAACACAGCACCACCCCTCTAACGGCAGTTCCAGATCCCGCAGCACATCGTGCGCCGCGGGTGACACCTCGGGTCGGAGGCCCGAGCACCGGAACTGCTCCACACCTCCACAACTCCTAGGAGAAGCCACCATGGCACGTCTCGCCGGCGTAGACATCCCACGCGACAAGCGCGTGGAAGTTGCACTGACGTACATCTACGGTGTTGGCCGCACGCGGTCACTCAAGACCCTCGCCGACACCGGCATCAGCGGAGACATCCGCGTGAAGGATCTCACCGATGACCAGCTGATCGCCCTGCGCGATTACATCGAGGGCACCTTCAAGGTCGAGGGTGACCTCCGCCGTGAGGTCGCCGCCGACATCCGCCGCAAGGTGGAGATCGGGTCCTACCAGGGCATCCGTCACCGTCGTGGACTTCCGGTCCGCGGCCAGCGCACCAAGACCAACGCGCGCACCCGCAAGGGCCCGAAGCGCACCGTCGCCGGCAAGAAGAAGGCTCGCTAGGCCCCGCCTAGTCGCCTCGTCATAGGACTCAGGAGATATTCATGGCAGCACCAAAGTCGGCCGTTCGGAAGCCGCGTAAGAAGGAAAAGAAGAACATCGCCGTGGGCCAGGCCCACATCAAGTCGACGTTCAACAACACGATCGTCTCGATCACCGACCCCTCGGGCGCGGTCATCAGCTGGGCTTCGTCCGGTGGCGTCGGCTTCAAGGGTTCGCGTAAGTCGACCCCGTTCGCCGCACAGCTCGCCGCCGAGTCGGCTGCGCGTCAGGCGCAGGAGCACGGCATGAAGAAGGTCGACGTCTTCGTCAAGGGACCCGGCTCCGGCCGCGAGACCGCGATCCGTTCCCTCCAGGCCGCGGGCCTCGAGGTCGGCTCGATCAACGACGTCACGCCTCAGGCACACAACGGCTGCCGCCCCCCGAAGCGTCGCCGCGTCTAATTCCTTCGGTTCACCGGCCGTGATCCGTCCGTAGCGATCGTCCGATCGCCGCGGACGGATCACGGCATGGTCCTGGTGACCAGGGCCAGCGAACACCATTCACTACCTCGCCAACGCAAGTGTCATATAGCGGACACTTAGCCGAAAGGAATCCATAGTGCTCATCGCACAGCGCCCTACGCTCACCGAAGAATCCATCTCGGAGTTCCGCAGCCGGTTCATCATCGAGCCGCTCGAGCCAGGCTTCGGGTACACCCTCGGGAATTCGCTCCGTCGCACCCTGCTGTCGTCCATCCCGGGTGCAGCCGTCACCAGCATCCGCATCGACGGCGTGCTGCACGAGTTCAGCACGATCCCCGGTGTCAAGGAAGACGTCACCGAGATCATCCTGAACATCAAGGGCCTCGTCGTCTCCAGCGAGCACGACGAGCCGATCACGGCGTACCTCCGCAAGACCGGCGCAGGCCAGGTCACCGCAGCCGACATCTCGGCTCCGGCCGGCGTCGAGGTCCACAACCCGGACCTCGTCATCGCGACCCTCAACGACAAGGCGAAGTTCGAGCTCGAACTCACCATCGAGCGTGGCCGTGGCTACGTGTCGGCCACGCAGAACCGCAACGAGTTCAGCGAGGCCGGTCAGATCCCCGTCGACTCGATCTACTCGCCCGTCCTCAAGGTGACCTACCGCGTCGAGGCGACTCGTGCCGGTGAGCGCACCGACTTCGACCGCCTGGTCGTCGACGTCGAGTCGAAGCCGGCCATCACGCCGCGCGACGCCATCGCGTCGGCCGGTCGCACGCTGACCGAGCTGTTCGGCCTGGCTCGCGAGCTCAACACCGCCGCAGAGGGCATCGAGATCGGCCCCGCGCCGGTCGACGCCGTGCTGCCGGGCGAGCTCTCGATCCCGATCGAGGACCTCGACCTCTCCGTGCGCTCGTACAACTGCCTCAAGCGCGAGGGCATCAACAACGTCAGCGAGCTCGTCGCGCTGTCGGAGACGCAGCTCATGAACATCCGCAACTTCGGACAGAAGTCGGTGGATGAAGTTCGCGACAAGCTCACCGAAATGGGCCTCTCCCTGAAGGACTCGGTTCCCGGGTTCGACGGCGCCCACTTCTACAGCGGCTACGACGACGAGACCGTCTCCTAGCACGCGATCCACCTGACGACTTTCCAACCTGAAGAGAGACAAGAATGCCTACTCCCACCAAGGGACCCCGCCTCGGAGGCGGACCTGCCCACGAGCGTCTCCTGCTCGCCAACCTCGCTGCTGCGCTGTTCACCCACAAGCGCATCCAGACCACCGAGACCAAGGCGAAGCGCCTGCGTCCGCTCGCTGAGCGCCTGATCACCTTCGCAAAGCGCGGCGACCTGCACGCCCGCCGTCGGGTGCTCGCGACCATCACCGACAAGAGCGTCGTCCACGAGCTCTTCACGGAGATCGCGCCCCTCGTCGCCGACCGTCAGGGTGGCTACACGCGCATCATCAAGACCGGTTACCGCAAGGGCGACAACGCTCCGATGGCCGTGATCGAGCTCGTCCTCGAGCCCGTCACGCCGAAGGCGAAGCCGGCCAAGCAGTCCGCGAAGCACGCCGCAGCGCCGGTCGACGAGGCTCCGGCCGAGGAGACCCCCGCCGAGGTCGAGGCCGACGCAGAGGCGACGGAAGCCGTCGAGGCGACCGAGACCGACGGCGAGTCCGTCGACGCCGGCGAGACCACCGACGAGGCTCCCGCGAAGGACGCCAAGTAGGTTCAGCGACACACGAACGGAACCCCGCTCTCCACCTGGAGAGCGGGGTTCCGTCGTTCCTGGCGGCGCTGCGACGGTGTCCTAGGCTGGAGACATGAGTACCACTCCCGCCGTTCCGGCCGGCCAGCCGGCCCTGCCACAGCACCCCGACGTCGACCAGTGGCGTCCGGCGGTCCGCGCGGACATCGACGACATCGTGGCGCTGTGCCGCGCCATGGATCCGTTCGACAACCCCCACCGGGTGACGAGCCGCGACGAGATCGCGGACCAGTTCGACCACGCGTGGATCGACATGGCTGCGGACAGCCTGCTGGCGATCGCAGCCGACGGCACGCTGGTCGCCTACGCGATGGTGATCCTGTCGCCGTCACGAGACGTGTCCGTGTATTCGTACGTCTTCGGCGGCGTGCATCCCGCATGGCGTGAGCGGGGGATCGGCCGAGCGTTGCTCGCGTGGTCGATGGAACGGTCCGAGCAGCAGCTGGCTTCCGTGGAGACTGACGCCCCGGCTTCGTCCCGTGCCTACGTCGACGAACGGAACCCGGGGGCGGCTCGGCTGTTGGAGCGGTTCGGCTTCGCCGTGGCGCGGTACTTCACGATCATGGAACGCGATCTCTCCGCGCCCGTCGACGAGATCGACGTGCCCGACGGTGTCCGGCTCGAGGCCTACCACCCGGACGTGGCCGAACGCACGAGAGAGGCTCGGAACGACTCGTTCCGGGATCACTGGGGCAGCCTGGAGACGGTCCCGGCGATGTGGGAGCAGTTCGTCGGCGGGTCCCACTTCCGAGCCGACCTCTCGGTGGTGGCGATCGACGACGTCGGACGGGTCGTCGGCTTCACGCTGGTCGAGGTGGACGAGGACAGCTGGTCCGCGCAAGGGTTCACCAGCGCGTACATCGCCCTCGTCGGGACCGTGCGCGACTGGCGTGGCCGACGACTCGCACCGGCACTGCTCGCCACGGCGCTTCGTCGGATCCAGGCAGCCGGCCTCGAGCGGGCGACGCTGGAGGTCGACACGGCCAGCCCCACGGGTGCACTCGGGCTGTACGAACGACAGGGCTTCGTCGCGACGACGCGTGATCTGGCGTACGTCCGTGAGCGCTGAGCAGGTCGCGCCAGCGGACGTCCTCCCGACCCAGCGGTTCCGGCTCGCCATCGCGTACGACGGCACGGACTTCGCCGGATGGGCGAAGCAACCGGGGCTCCGGACGGTCGAGGGGGTCCTGGAGGAGGCGCTCTACCGCGTGCTCGGCAAGGCCGTCCCGCCGATGCCACGGTTCGTGGTGGCCGGACGGACGGACGCCGGAGTGCACGCGGCCGGTCAGGTGGCGCACCTCGACCTCACCGAGCCACAGCTCGCGAAGATCACCCGATTGCAGGGGCGCCACGCCGAGTACCACGACGGTACGCCGCGGAACGAGACCGCGAGCTCCCTCCTGGCACGTCGATTGAACGGCGTGCTCGGGATGGACCGCGACGTCGTGATCCACACGGCGGAACCGGCGCCGGAGGGCTTCGACGCGCGATTCTCTGCGGTCTGGCGTCACTACCGCTACCGCCTCGCGGACGCCGACGTCCGGAAGGACCCGATCCTCCGGCGGACGACGAGCTGGACGACGACGTCGCTCGACGTCGAGCTGCTCCACCGGGCAGCCACCTCGCTCGTGGGGCTCCACGACTTCCAGGCGTACTGCAAACCGAGGCCGCGCGCGACGACCATCCGGACCCTGCAGTCCTTCAGCTGGGAGCGGGACGAAGCCGGCGTGCTCGTAGCGAGCCTCACCGCCGACGCGTTCTGCCACAGCATGGTGCGGGCGCTCGTCGGTGCCTGCGTCGCCGTGGGTGAGGGGCGCATGTCGCTCGACGAAGTCGTCCGGCTCCGCGACGGTGGGCGGCGCGAGATCGACTTCCGGGTGATGCCGGCGCGCGGGCTCACCCTCGTCGAGGTCGGGTATCCCGAGCCCGGGCTGCTGCACGCGCGGGCCGCCGAGACCCGCCAGCGGCGGAGCCACGAGCACGTGGAAACGAGCGCCGAGTGAGGTTCCCGGCGGGAATTGACCGCCGGGACGTCGTCGCGTAGACTCTCCCGTTGGTGCCTGCGCCTTCTGCGGTGCGGTACCCGAAGTTGAGCCCTCCACCTCGGGCGTTCCGTTCGGAACACCCAACAGGAGCGGGATTCACGAACGACCAACTCCGACCAGAAAGCAGCACTATTGTGACGCGCACGTATTCCCCGAAGGCCAGTGAGATCACGCACGACTGGGTCGTCATCGACGCCACCGACGTGGTCCTCGGCCGCCTGGCCAGCCACGCTGCAGCGCTCCTGCGCGGCAAGCACAAGACGACCTTCTCCCCCCACATGGACGGTGGCGACTTCGTCATCATCATCAACGCCGACAAGGTGGCCCTCACCGGCGCCAAGCTCCTGCAGAAGAAGGCCTACCGCCACTCCGGTTACCCGGGCGGGCTCTCGGCCGTCACCTACGCCGAGCTCCTCGAGAAGAACCCGATCCGCGCCGTCGAGAAGGCGATCCGCGGCATGCTGCCGAAGAACACGCTTGGCCGCGACCAGCTGAAGAAGCTCAAGGTCTACACGGGCAGCGAGCACCCGCACGCCGCTCAGCAGCCCAAGCCGTTCACGCTCGACCAGGTCGCCCAGTAAGCACCGGACAAGAAAAAAGGATTACACAGTGGCGAACATCGCAGATTCCATCGAAGAGACCCCGCAGAGCTACTCCACCGAGTCGGCTCCTGAAGCAGCAGTCACCGCGCCTCGCGCCGTGCTGAGCGTCCCCGGCGCAGCCGTCGGCCGTCGCAAGCAGGCCATCGCCCGCGTGCGTCTCGTCCCCGGCAGCGGCACCATCACGGTCAACGGCCGCACGCTCGAGGACTACTTCCCGAACAAGCTGCACCAGCAGCTCATCAACGACCCGTTCACCGTCCTCGACCTGGCCGGCGGCTACGACGTCATCGCACGCATCTCCGGTGGTGGCCCCTCGGGCCAGGCCGGCGCGCTGCGCCTCGGCATCGCTCGCTCGCTGAACCAGATCGACGAGGAGAACAACCGCGCCACCCTGAAGAAGGCCGGCTTCCTCTCCCGTGACGCTCGCGTCAAGGAGCGCAAGAAGGCCGGACTCAAGAAGGCCCGTAAGGCTCCGCAGTTCTCGAAGCGCTAAGCGCTCTCAGGACAAGCGAAGCTCGATGCCTCAGCTGTTTGGTACCGACGGCGTACGCGGACTCGCGAACGCCGACCTGACGGCAGACCTCGCTCTCGGCCTTGCCCAAGCCACCGCAGTGGTGCTTGGGCAAGGCCGTAGTGCTGAGGCCCGCCGTGCCGCCGGGAAGCGCCCGGTCGCCGTGCTCGCACGCGACCCGCGCATCTCCGGCGAGTTCCTGTCCGCCGCCGTCGCGGCGGGCCTGGCGTCCTCGGGCGTCGACGTGCTCGAGGCCGGCGTGCTGCCCACGCCCGCGACGGCGTTCCTCATCGCCGACATCGACGCCGACTTCGGCGTGATGATCTCCGCCTCGCACAACCCTGCGCCCGACAACGGGATCAAGATCTTCGCCCGCGGCGGCACGAAGCTGCCCGACGCGGTGGAACGCCGGATCGAGGAGTACCTCGACCGCCCCAAGCTCAGCCCGACCGGCGCCGATGTCGGCCGGATCATCCGCTTCGCCGACGCCGAGGACCGCTACGTCCTCCACCTGCTCGGCAGTCTCCCGAACCGCCTGGACGGCATCCATGTCGTCCTCGACTGCGCGCACGGCGCGGCGGCGGGAGTGTCGCCGGAGACCTTCCGCGACGCCGGGGCCAAGGTCACGATCATCGGCAACGACCCCGACGGCATGAACATCAACGACGGCGTCGGCTCCACGCACCTCGACCTCCTGTCCAAGGCGGTCCTCGAGCACGGTGCCGACCTCGGCATCGCACACGACGGCGACGCCGACCGCTGCCTCGCGGTCGACGCTGCGGGCAAGGTCGTCGACGGCGACCAGATCATGGCCATCCTCGCGGTCTCGATGCAGGAGCGAGGCAGGCTCAAGGACGACACGCTCGTCGCCACGGTGATGAGCAACCTCGGCCTGCACGTCGCGATGCGCGAGCACGGCATCAACGTCGTCCAGACCGGGGTCGGCGACCGCTACGTCCTCGAGGCGATGAACGCGAACGCCTATTCGCTCGGCGGCGAGCAGTCGGGTCACGTCATCATGGCCGACTACGCGACCACCGGCGACGGCATCCTCACCGGCCTGCACATCGTGGCCGAGATGGCGCGCACCGGGAAGACGCTCGCGGAGCTCGCCGCGGTGATGCAGGTGTATCCGCAGATCCTCGTCAACGTCACGGGTGTCGACCGCACGCGCCTCGTCGGCGACGAGGTCGTCGATGCTGCCGTACAGGCTGCCGAAGCAGAGCTCGGAGACGACGGACGCGTGCTGTTGCGGCCGTCCGGCACCGAGCAGCTCGTCCGCGTCATGGTCGAGGCGGCCGACCAGCCGACCGCTGACCGCCTGGCGCACCGCCTCGCCGACGTCGTCCGCGAACGACTCGCCATCTGAGTCGTCCGGCGGCGGGTCGGCACCTCAGCTGTGGAAGAGTGATCGCATGACTTCGACGACGACGGGTGGTGCCTCCGGGCAGCCGACGCCCTACGTGGAGATCGACCGTGCCGAATGGGCGCGACTCGCTCCGGAGACGGCCACACCGCTCAGCGAGACCGAGGTCGTGCAGATCCGTGGCCTCGGCGACCGTCTCGACATGCGTGAGGTCGAAGAGGTCTATGTGCCGCTCAGCCGACTGTTGAGCCTCTACGCGAAGGGCACCCAGGACCTCGGCCGCGCGACGAGCCGGTTCCTCGGCGACCAGGCGCTCCGGACGCCGTTCGTGATCGGCGTGGCGGGTTCCGTCGCCGTCGGCAAGTCGACGATCGCGCGGCTGCTGCGCGAACTGCTGTCGCGCTGGCCGGACACCCCGCACGTCGAGCTCGTGACGACCGACGGCTTCCTCTATCCGAACGAGGAACTCCAGCGGCGCGGCATCATGGATCGCAAGGGCTTCCCCGAGTCGTACGACCGCCGGGCGCTCCTGCGGTTCATCACCGCCGTGAAGAGCGGCGCCGCCGAGGTGCGGGCACCGTTCTACTCGCATCTGCGCTACGACATCATCCCGACGGCGCAGGTCGTCGTCCGGCGCCCCGACGTCCTGATCGTCGAGGGCTTGAACGTGCTGCAACCGGCCGCGACGGCCAGCGGACTCGCGATCAGCGACTTGTTCGACTTCAGCATCTACGTCGACGCACGGACGCGCGACATCGAGTCCTGGTACGTCGACCGCTTCATGGCGCTCAAGCGGGGCGCGTTCTCGAACCCGAACTCCTTCTTCAACGTGTTCGCCGAGCTCTCCGACGAGGAGGCGGCCGATCAGGCACGCGGGTTCTGGCGCTCCATCAACGAACCGAACCTCATCGACAACATCCGCCCGACCCGGTCACGCGCGAAGCTCGTGCTGCGGAAGGACTCCGATCACACGGTGTCCTCGGTGCTGCTCCGCAAGCTCTGAGCAGCGGCAGGGGAAAGGCCCGGCAACCGCTGGATCCCGGCAGCATCGTCCTGCTCCCACGCTGAGCGTCGGCGCCTCGAGGTTGGTGCAGGATCCTCGCAAAATCGCGCGATTATGCTGCTCTACATGTGTGGAATCGTAGGGTACGTCGGGAACGACAAGACGGTGGACGTCCTCATGGGCGGACTCAAGCGGCTCGAGTACCGGGGGTACGACTCCGCCGGGATCGCCGTGCTCGACGCGACGGGCTCACTGAACACCCGGAAGCGCGCCGGGAAGCTGGCCGTCCTCACCGAGGACCTCGCCGCGAACCCCATCGCGCCGGGCTCGACCGGTATCGGTCACACCCGTTGGGCGACCCACGGTGGACCGACGGACCGCAACGCGCACCCGCACCTCGGCGACGAAGGGCGCCTCGCGCTCATCCACAACGGCATCATCGAGAACTTCGCCGAGCTGCGAGCGGAACTCCTCGCGGACGGCTTCACCTTCGAGAGCGACACCGACACCGAGATCGCCGCCGTGCTCATCGGCCGCGAGTACCGTTCCACCGGCGACCTCACCGAGGCCTTCCGCCGCGTCGTCGCTCGCCTGGACGGCGCCTTCACGCTGCTCGCCATGCACCAGGACCTGCCCGGCGTCGTCATCGGCGCGCGTCGGAACTCGCCGCTCGTCATCGGGCTCGGCGACGGCGAGAACTTCCTCGGGTCGGACGTCGCCGCGTTCGTGCAGTACACCCAGCGCGCGGTCGCGATCGGCCAAGACCAGATGGTCGTCATCACGCCCGACGACGTGACGGTCACCGACTTCTCCGGCAACCACGTGGTGACCGAGCCGTTCGAGATCCAGTGGGACGCTTCGGCGGCCGACAAGGGCGGCTGGTCGAGCTTCATGGCGAAGGAGATCAGCGAGGAGCCCGACGCGGTCGCGAACACGATCCGCGGGCGGGTCGAGGGCGGCCAGGTCGTCATCCCCGAACTCGCCGGACTCGACGAGCTCTTCCTCGACATCGACCGCATCGTGATCATCGCGTGTGGCACCGCCGCCTACGCCGGCACGGTCGGCACCTACGCGATCGAGCGCTGGGCCGGGATCCCGGTCACCGTGGAGCTCAGCCACGAGTTCCGCTACCGCGACCCGGTCATCGACGCGCGCACGCTCGTCATCTCGGTGAGCCAGTCGGGCGAGACCATGGACACGCTCATGGC
Organism: Plantibacter sp. H53; assembly: GCF_001650455.1. Classification (NCBI taxonomy): domain Bacteria; kingdom Bacillati; phylum Actinomycetota; class Actinomycetes; order Micrococcales; family Microbacteriaceae; genus Plantibacter; species Plantibacter sp. H53. The sequence continues at coordinate 108,953 of NZ_LWCT01000048.1, read as the reverse complement.
GGTGCGTTTCGCGAGCGAGTCCGGCGCGAAGACGCTGTCGATCTGCAACACGCAGGGCGCCACGATCGCGCGTGAGTCGGACGCCGTGGTGTACACCCACGCGGGGCCCGAGGTCGCGGTCGCGTCCACGAAGGCGTTCACCGCCCAGATCACGGCGCTGTACCTGTTCGGGCTGCACCTCGCGCGGGTGCGCGGCACGCAGACGCCGGCGTTCCTGGCGTCGCAGGTCGAGGAGCTGCAGGGCGTGCCCGACAAGATCGCCAGCATCCTCGGGGCCTCCGAGAAGATCGCGCAGCTCGCGCACTGGATGGCCGACTCCCGGGCCGTGCTCTTCCTCGGACGCCATGTGGGGTACCCGATCGCGCTCGAGGGCGCGCTGAAGCTCAAGGAGCTCGCGTACATCCACGCTGAAGGCTTCGCCGGTGGCGAGCTCAAGCACGGCCCGATCGCCCTCATCGAGCCGGGCCAGCCCGTCTTCGTCGTCGTCCCGAGCCCACGTGGCTCGGCGATCCTGCACCCGAAGGTCATCTCGACCATCGAGGAGATCCGTGCACGCGGTGCCCGGGTCATCGCGATCGCGGAGCAGGGCGACGCCGCCGTCCTGCCCTCGGCCGACGAGGTCATCCCGATCCCGCTCGCCGGTCCGCTGTTCGAGCCCCTGCTCGCCGTCATCCCGCTGCACATCTTCGCGATGGAGCTCGCGACGGCGAAGGGCCTCGACGTCGACCAGCCGCGCAACCTCGCGAAGTCCGTCACGGTCGAGTAGGGACGGTCCGCGGGGTCCGAGGTGGCCCGTCGAGCGAGCCTCCAGGCCGCACACGACGGCCGTAGAGTAGAGGGATGATCATCGGCATCGGGGTGGACCTGGTCGACCTCGCACGGTTCGAACGGGCGATCACGCGCACCCCGAACCTGCTGGCCAGGCTCTTCGTCCCGTCGGAACGCGACCTCCCGCTGCGGTCCCTCGCCGGACGGTTCGCCGCCAAGGAGGCGCTCATCAAGGCACTGGGTTCCTCGGACGGTATCCGGTGGCAGGAGATGGCGATCGTGAACGGCCCGGAGGGGAAGCCCGATTTCGCGCTGTCCGGCGTCACGGCGGGTGTGGTGGCCGAGCGGGGGATCACGAGCATGCACCTGACCATGACGCACGACGCCGGGGTCGCCGTCGCGTTCGTCGTCGCGGAGCGGGAAGGATGACGCCCGTGTCCGAGGTCGACGAGCGCCCGACCCGCGAGGCGATCATCGACCTCGACGCCCTGCGCCACAACGTCCGTCGCCTGCGCGAGCTGACGGGCGTCGGTGAACTCATCGTCGTCGTCAAGGCCGACGCCTACGGGCACGGTGCCGAGGCGATCGCCCGCGCGGCGATCGAGGCCGGGGCCGATCGCCTGGGAGTCGCCGACATCATGGAGGGCGTCGCGCTGCGTGCCGCCGGGATCACGGCACCGATCCTCGCCTGGCTGCACGGCCCGCAGGTTGCGTTCGGCGCCGCACTCGATGCCGGGATCGACCTCGGTCTGTCGTCGGTGGCGCAGCTCGAGCGCGTGATCGAGGCCGCTCGGGATCGGCCGTCCGTCGTGCCGGTCGTCCAGTTCAAACTGGAGACCGGACTCAGCCGGAACGGTGCGGCCGAGGCCGACTGGCCGGAGCTCTTCCGAGCCGCCGCAGCCGCTGAGGCTGCGGGGCTCGTCCGGGTCGACGGGCTGTTCTCGCACGTCTCCAACACCTCCACCGCCGACGACCGGGCCGCCGCTGTCCGCTTCGAACGCGGTGTCGCCCTCGCCGCGGAGGCCGGTCTCACGCCGCGGAGTCTGCACCTCGCCGCATCGGCGGCAGCGCTCGGCGAGCCCTCCCTCCGCTTCGACGCCGTCCGCCTCGGACTCGCGGTGTACGGCCTCTCGCCCTTCGAACCCACCGACGACGTCGACCGCTCGGCCGACGCCTTCGGCCTCAGGCCCGTCATGACCCTCCGGGCGACGGTCGCCGCCGTGCGTCGGGTCGAACCGGGTGCCGGGGTGTCCTACGACTACAGCTACCGGACCAGCACGGCGACGACGCTCGCCCTCATCCCGCTCGGATACGCCGACGGTGTGCCGCGGAGCGCCTCGAACGCCGGTCCGGTCGTCATCAACGGACGCCGCTACCGGGTGTGCGGGCGGATCGCGATGGACCAGTTCGTCGTCGACGTCGGTGACGACGCGGTCGCCGTGGGCGACGACGCCGTGCTCTTCGGCGATCCGGCGTCCGGCGCGCCGCGCGTCGAGGAGTGGGCGGAGGCTGCCGGCACCATCAACTACGAACTCGTCACCCGGATCGGACCGCGCGTAGTCCGGACGACCAGGGAGCGGCCATGACCGATCACGTCCTCACCCCGGGCACCGTCGACGTGGCGACGCCCGAGGAGATGCATGCCTACGGCGTCCGGCTCGGCGCCGCATTGCGCGCCGGGCAGCTTCTCGTCCTGACCGGGCCGCTCGGAGCGGGCAAGACGACGCTCACGCGAGGCATCGGCGAGGGCCTCGGGGTCCGCGGCCCCGTCACCAGCCCCACCTTCGTGCTCGCCAGGACGCACCCGAGCCTCGTCGGTGGTCCGCCGCTCGTCCACGTGGACGCCTACCGGCTCGGCTCGGCTCTCGAACTCGACGACCTCGACATCGACTTCGCCCGATCCGTCGTCGTCGTCGAGTGGGGGGCCGGATTGCTCGACGGCGTGGTCCCCACGTGGTTCGAGCTCGTCATCGAGCGTCCGACCGGAGCCGGCGACGAACCCGCGACGGACGATGCCGGCGAGGAGCCGATCGAGCGCCGGACCCTCACGCTCTCGCGGCACCCCGCCATCGACGCCGGGTAGGCTGGACGACGTGCTGTTGGCGATCGATACATCCGCGGGTTCGAGCGTCGCCGTCGTCACCCTGGGTGGCGAGGTGTTGGCCGAACGGTCCTCCGACGACCCGATGCGGCATGCCGAAGTCATCGGGACGCTCATCGCCGGATGCCTCGACGACGCCGGGATCGAGGTCGCCGCGCTGACCGGGCTGGTCGCGGGCATGGGCCCTGGGCCGTTCACCGGACTCCGGATCGGGATCGCCGCGGCCCGCAGCTTCGGGATCGGCGCAAGCCTCCCGGTGCACCCCGTGGTGAGCCACGATGCGATCGCGCTCGACGCCTACCGTTCCGGGTCCGCCGCGCCCGATGCCACACTCCTCGTGGTCACCGACGCCCGCCGTCGCGAACGCTACTGGACGAGCTACGCCGGACTCGACGCAGCCGGCCTCCCGGTCCGCGTCCAGGGGCCGGCCCTCGCGAAACCCGACGACCTCCCGACCACCGCATCCGTGCGCCTCGACGCGCTCGTCGTCCCCGCCGGGGCGTTGGGGCAGGTCGCCTCCGCACTCCTCGCCACCGATGGCGGATTCGCGGGGGAGGAGCCGTTGTACCTCCGCTCGCCCGACGTCACGATGTCCGCGGGCGCCAAGCGGGTGACGGCGTGAGCTGGTCGCTGCGCCGCGCGGGTGTCGCCGACCTCGACGCGATCATGGAGCTCGAGCACACCGTCTTCGTGAACGACGCCTGGTCGGCGGACATGATGCGCGCCGAACTGTCGTCGCCGCACGGGTACTACCTCGTCGCGACGGAGGTCGACGCCGACGGCGCGACACTCGCCGGCTACGGCGGACTCTTCGCACCGTCCCGGTCCGACGACGCCGACATCCAGACCATCGCCGTCGCCGGGCACGCCAGAGGACGAGGACTCGGACGACTCCTCATGCAGGCGCTCATCGAGCAGGCCAGGCAGCAGGACGTCACCCAGGTCTTCCTCGAGGTCAGGGCCGACAACCCCGTTGCGATCACGCTGTACCGGAGTCTCGGCTTCGAGGAACTCGGCATCCGCCCCGGCTACTACCAGCCGGACGACGTCGACGCCATCGTCATGCGACTCACGGTCCAGCCGAGGCCGCCCATGCCCGCCCACGGCCAGTCCCCGCTCGACCAGACCGACCAGCACCCCGGGAGCATCGCGTGAACCGAGCAGAACCGCTCGTCCTCGGCATCGAGACGAGCTGCGACGAGACCGGGATCGGCATCGTCCGCGGGCACCACCTGCTGGCGAACACCATCGCCTCGAGCATGGACGAGCACGCGCGGTACGGCGGGGTCGTCCCGGAGGTCGCCGCACGTGCCCACCTCGAGGCGCTCGAGCCGACGCTCACGGCGGCGCTCGCCGAGGCCGGCGTCGCCCTGGCCGACCTCGACGCCGTCGCGGTGACGAGTGGCCCCGGCCTGTCCGGCGCACTCATGGTCGGCGTCGGCGCAGCGAAGGCGCTCGCCGTGTCCCTCGGCAAACCGCTGTACGCCGTGAACCACCTCGTCGGTCATGTCGGCGCGGACGTCCTCGACTCCGAAGACGGGACGATCGAGTACCCGACGATCGCCCTGCTCGTGTCCGGCGGGCACACCTCGCTGCTCCTCGTGCGGGACCTCGTGTCGGACGTCGAACTGCTCGGCGAGACCATCGACGATGCGGCGGGCGAGGCCTTCGACAAGGTCGCGCGCATTCTGGGCCTGCCCTACCCGGGCGGGCCGCAGATCGACCGTGCGGCCGTCGGCGGCGACCCGAAGGCGATCCGCTTCCCCCGCGGACTCAGCCTGCCGAAGGACATGGAGCGGCATCGCTACGACTTCTCCTTCTCCGGCCTGAAGACGGCCGTGGCACGCTGGGTCGAGGCGAAGCAGGACGCGGGGGAGCCGGTCCCCGTCGCGGACGTCGCCGCCAGTTTCCGCGAGGCCGTCGTCGACGTGCTCGTCTCGAAGGCGGTCAGAGCGTGCACCGAGCTCGGCGTGCCCCGCCTGCTGCTGGGGGGCGGCGTCATCGCGAACGCGCGGCTCCGCGAGGTGGCCGCCGAACGCACCACCTCGGCCGGGATCGAACTCCGCATCCCGCCGTTGCAGCTCTGCACCGACAACGGTGCGATGATCGCCGCACTCGCCGCGCAGCTCATCTCCGCCGGGCACGAGCCGTCCTCGCTCGACTTCGGCGCCGACTCGACCCTGCCGGTCACCGAGATCCAGGTGTACTGACCGCTCGACCAGCCGTCTCCCGGCCGTCGACCGGGTGCGCGGACGTCGGCGCATAGGATGGGCCGGTACCCGGTCACGGATCGAAGGAGCGGCGATGGATCAGCACGAGCACCCCGACGGACGACCTCAGCACCAGGACGGTGCAGTGGACGGGCAGTCGCGCCCGCCGCAGGCCGAGCAGCCCACCGGGCAGCCGCAGCAGCAGTGGGGGCAGCAGCCTCCTCACCAGCCGCAGGCCCAGCAGCCCTGGTCGCCGTACCAGCCGCCGCAGCCCTCCCAGCAGGCAGTCGCGCCGCAGGGCCAGCAGCAGCCGTACGCGCCCCAGCAGCCGTACCAGCCCCAGGGCCAGCAGCAGCCCTACCAACCTCAGCAGCCGTACCAGCCCCAGGGCCAGGCCTCCCCTCCACCGGCGGGTTGGCAGGGCGATCACGCGACCTATCTCCAGACGGTGCCGACGGCGGTCTACCAGGCACCGAGCCAGGGCGGCTACGCCGCGTACCAGCAGTCGCAGACGCAGAGCCCTGCCGCGTCGACCGGGACCTCACGGAGCACCTGGTCGCTCATCACCGGTCTCGTCGGTCTCGTCGTGTCGGTCTTCGTCGGTTGGGGCTTCCCCCTGTCGATCGCGGCCATCGTCCTCGGATTCGGAGCCAGGCGTCGCGAGCCGCAGGGCCGAGGCCGCGCCCTCACGGGCCTCGTGACCGGGTTCGTCGGCCTCGCCTGCTCCGTCGGCTGGCTCGCCTACAGCGTCGTCGTGATCATCGGGTACGTCTCGACCTGATCCGCCTCGGGGCGCTGCGGCTCGGCGGACACCGTCGGGTCAGGCGTCAGCGGCCGGTGTCACCCGTTCGACGAGCAGCGCACTGTGTTTGCCCGCGATCCTCGTGAGGATGATCGTGGCCGAGCCGTCTCCCTTGAGCGCCAGGCGCTTCCGGAACGCCGCGGGGTCGACGTCGACGCCGCGCTTCTTGATCTCGAGGACACCGATCCCGCGATCCCGCATCGTGCGCTTGAGGACCTTCTCGTCCATCGGTAGCCGCTCGAGCACCCGGAAGGTCGTGGCGAACGGCGAGGTCGTCGCCGTGTCGGAGGTCAGGTAGGCGATGCCCTGGCCGAGCATGCCGGCCTCCAAGCGGACGGCGAGGTCGCCGATGAGTCGGGCCCGGATCACCGACCCGTCGGGTTCGTGCACGTAGTCGCCGAGTTCCCGCGCGGGGGCGTCGTCGGCGTCGGCCTCGGCGTGCAACTCGTGGTGGACGCCGTCCGCGAGGAGGAGCGCGGACCGTCGGATGTCGGGACGGGCCAGCGGGCCGAACCAGAGCGCCATCTCGACGAGCTGTCCGTCGACCGACACCCACTGCGCCTCGGCGTCGTCGGGGATGAGTGAGCGGTCGAATCCGGGCCCGAGCTTGACGCCTGTGGGGAGGCTGGTCGCCGCACCGAAGACCAGGTCGAGGGACGGGGTGTAGTCGGCGGCACTGGACAGCCGCGCGGTGTCGGCGTGTCCTGCGGTGCGCCGCGCGGGATCGAACCAAACCGCGTCGAAGTCGTCGAGGGAGACGTCGTCGGCGGCGGCGTTCCGCACGGTCGCCGTGGGGAACGGAGCGAGGTTGTAGCTGGCGATGGCGGCGGTGACCTCGTCGATGTCGACCGCCGTGACCTCCAGGTCGAGCGAGGCCATGGCCATCGAGTCGGCGCCGATGCCGCTGCCGAGGTCGGCGACGCGCGTGAGGCCGGCCCGGGCGAAACGCCCGGCGTGCAATGCGGCGACGGGAAGGCGCGTGGCCTGTTCGAGGCCTGCCTCGGTGAACAGCATGCGGCCGGCGAACGGACCGAACTTGCCGACGGCCTTCTGCCTCAGCCGCGACTGCGTGAGGACCGCCGCGACCAGCTCGGGGGAGTGGCCCTCCTTGCGCAGGCGCCCGACCAGGCGGACGGCCTCGTCCTTCGTCGGGTAGGGCGGCAGGGAGTCGAGGAGCCTGAGGCCGTCGGCCGTGAGGAGTTCGACGAGTTCCGAACGGTCCATGGTCAGTGGGCCTCGGGCGGAGCTGGATGCATCCGGCAACGGTAGCAGCCGCTGATTGGCACTCGCATTGCATGAGTGCCAGAAGATGCCTACACTGGAATCAGCACTCTCGCAGTGTGAGTGCTAACCACGTCTTCGTTTCAAGAAAGAGGTCAACCGTGTCGGTCTCCATCAAGCCGCTCGAGGATCGCATCGTCATCAAGCAGGTCGAGGCAGAGCAGACCACCGCTTCCGGTCTGGTCATCCCCGACACCGCCAAGGAGAAGCCCCAGGAGGGCGAGGTCGTGGCGGTCGGACCCGGTCGCATCGACGACAACGGCAACCGCGTCCCGCTCGACGTCGCCGTCGGCGACAAGGTGATCTACTCCAAGTACGGTGGCACCGAGGTCAAGTACGCCGGTGAGGACTACCTGGTCCTGTCCGCGCGCGACGTCCTCGCAGTCGTCGTCCGCTAGTCACCAGCGCACGGATCCGGCGGCTCAGGCCGCTCAACAGCCCGAATGGCATTCGCCATTCGGGCTGTGTCCGTTTCCGGAGGGTGTCGCGGGGAGTCGCGGGTCTAGCCTGGACCAGTGCAGAACCCCAGCGATCCAGCCGACGTCGACATCCACTCCGTCACCGTCGACGGGGGAGGGGATCGACGTGCGAGTGTGGCCGTGCCCCAGCAGGGGAGCCGGTCCGGACTGCTCTCGGCGGTCGCCGCCTACTGCCTCTGGGGAGCGCTCCCGCTCTACTTCATCGCCCTCGCACCGGCCGGCGCCTTCGAGGTCGTGGCGTGGCGGATCCTCTTCTCCCTCGTCTTCTGCGCCGTCCTCATCCTGGCGACCCGTTCCTGGCGCCGGCTGTTCGGCATCCTCCGCCAGCGCCGCATCGTCCTGACGATGGGCCTCGCCGGAGCGCTCATCTACGTCAACTGGCAGACCTACGTCTACGGCGCGCTCAACGGCCAAGTGGTCGAGGCGTCGCTCGGCTACTTCATCAACCCGATCGTGACCGTCTTCCTCGGCGTCTTCTTCCTCCGCGAGCGGTTGCGTCCAGCCCAGTGGGTCGCGGTGGTCGTGAGTGTGATCGCGGTCCTGGTCCTCGCGATCGGACACGGCAGCGTCCCCTGGATCGCCCTGATCCTGGCCTTCTCATTCGGCCTCTACGGCTACATCAAGAAGCTCGTGGGCGGCTCGGTCGACGCGGTGTCCGGGTTGACGCTCGAGACCGTGTGGCTGATGCCGGTCGCGATCGCCCAGCTCATCGCGGTCGGCGTGACCGGTGGGCTGACCATCGGCACCGCGGGCGTCGGGCACGCCCTGCTCCTCGTCGGCGCCGGCGTCATCACCGCCGTCCCGCTCCTGCTGTTCGCGGCGGCGGCCCGCCGCCTCCCGCTCACCTGGATGGGTTTCATCCAGTACTTCGCACCGATCATCCAATTCGTCGTCGGTGTCGCGGTCCTGCACGAGGCGATGCCGCCGGAGCGCTGGTTGGGCTTCGGTCTCGTGTGGCTGGCGCTCGCGATCCTCACCGTCGACATGCTCGTCGCCTCCACCCGGGGTCGTCGGGTCGTCGGGGCCGAACGACGCCGCTCGACGAGGGTCTGAACAGCGGATTCCAGCGCTGATCGCGCGACCACTGCAGGAAAAGCGCGAAACAGCCCCTCCTGAGGTAACGATTTGGTCGTGTTACACGCTTGTAACGTCAACGACATTGTCCAGCGCACGTGCAGCGGATAACTTGACTCAACGGCAGCCCCTGGAGCTGCCACTCTTCTGACAAGCAAGGAGTACCATGAGCGTCTTTTCGAAGGCCACGGCCGCTCGCTCCCGCCCACGTTCCATCGTTCTCGGTGGTATCGCACTGATCGGAGCCAGCGCGCTGGTCCTGAGCGGTTGCGCCTCGAGTGGTAGCGGCGACAGCGGCAGCAGCAGCAAGCCTGCTGGCGACCTGACCCTGAAGCTCGGCACGGCGTTGCCGCAGACCGGTAACCTCGCGTTCCTCGGCCCGCCCGAGGAGGCCGGTGTCGGTCTCGCGGTCAAGGAGGTCAACGACGCCGACCTCGGCATCAAGATCGACCTGACGCTCGGCGACTCGGGTGACTCCGACAACAAGGCGTACGCGACCGAGGTCCCCCGTCTGCTCTCAGAGGGCGTCACCGCCATCATCGGTGCAGCGTCCTCGGGTGTGTCGAAGCTCTTCATCGACGAAGTCACCGGCGCAGGCGTCATCCAGTTCTCCCCGGCGAACACCTCCGCGGACTTCACCACGTGGGACGACAACGGTCTCTACTGGCGGACGGCGCCGTCCGACGTGCTGCAGGGCGAGGTCCTCGGGAACCTGATCGCGGAGGACGGCAACGCCACCCTCGGCATCATCTACCTGAACGACTCGTACGGCACCGGCCTCGCGAAGTTCACCAAGGAGGCGTTCGAGAGCGCCGGCGGTGAAGTGGTCGCCGAGCAGTCCTACAACACGGGTGACACCTCGTTCGACGCGCAGATCAGCGCGGTCAAGGCGGAGAACCCCGACGCGATCGCGATCATCGCGTTCGAGGAGACCAAGACGATCGTCCCCGGTCTCGCCGGCTTCCCGTCGGACAAGCTCTACTTCGTCGACGGCAACCTCGCCGACTACAGCGCGGACTTCGCTCCGGGCACGCTGACGGGCGCCAAGGGCACGCTGCCCGGTCTCGACACCGCGAAGCTCGGTGACTTCACCGACCGCCTCCAGTCGTTCGTGAAGGACGAGGGTGGCGAGCCGCTGAAGGACTACAGCTACGCGGCTGAATCCTACGACGCCGTCATCCTGCTCGCCCTCGCGGCGCTGCAGGCCGGCTCGACCGAGGGCGCCGACATGGCGGCCGAGCTCCAGTCCGTGTCCGGTGGCAAGGACAAGGGCGAGAAGGTGACCACCTTCGAAGAGGGTGCGAAGGCCATCGCCGACGGCAAGAAGATCGACTACGACGGCAACTCCGGTCCGATCACGTTCGACGAGAACGGCGACCCGACCGAGGCGACCATCGGTATCTACCAGTACGGTGACGACAACAAGTACACCCGCACCAACTAGTCGCCCACGCGACTGACGAGGCCCCGGAGCGATCCGGGGCCTCCGTCGTGTCCGGCAGCTGTAGATGCCCCCCCGCGTGTGCTGTGCCGTGTGTGGTGGCGCCAGCGCGGTGCGCTGACGCGAGCGCGTGTCCAGCGCGTGAGCGCGGGTCTCCGGAGACCCGCGCTCACGCGTCTGCGACGCGCTCACGCCGATTCCGAGCCCATGCGGCACAGCGGGGCGCGCTCACGCCGGCGCACCGCGCTGACAGCGACCAGTCGGACGCCCGGGTCAACGGAACGGGCGTTGCAGCCCCGCGCGCTCGAGCTTCGCGGCGAGCCGACTCGGATGGACCAGGTCCTCCCAGGTGGCGCGGACGACGGTGTAGCCGAGCGCGCGCAGACGGTCCTCCCGATGCTTCTCCGCCAGGACGATGTCGGCCACGTCCCGTCCCTGCGTGAACTCCTCCCGCACATACTTCTGTCGGCCGTCGAGTTCGAGGATGATGCGCTCGTCCGGCCAGACCGCATCGACCACGCCGACCGGTCCGTCTGCGTCGGAGAAGGCCTGCTGCAGCACCGGCAGGGCGAAACCAAGCCGCGCGATCACGACCCGCATCTTCGATTCACCACCGTTCGCGGCGAGCGGGTCCGCGAACTCGATCGCAAAGCGCACCTGGCGTCCTCCCCGTCGGCCCGGCAGGTCTCGTGCGAGCGAGCGGAGCGCCGTCTCGTCGGTGAGCTTGAGCCGGAGGGCAGCGTCGGCGACGGCGACGGCGTCCTCGAGGCGGGCGATCCGGGCGAGATCGACGACGGTCCGAGCCGGGTCCGTGACCGCGAGCCCGTACCGCATCCGTCGGGTGACGGAGCCCTGCGTGGTGTGACGGATGATGCCGGGGGCCGAACGCCCTCCGCGATCACCGCTCGTCAGCGTGTGCACCTCGGGAGGCCACGGACCCACGATCGGGAGTCCCCACAACCGCGCCGCCGAGTAGTGGCTGAACAATGCGTCCTTGCGGAGCGCAACGGCCGCCGCATCGATCCGGACCCGGTAGCGGTCATCGGGGGACAGGGAACTCCATATCGGTTCAGGGACGTAGATGCCCTTCCGCAGACGCACCAGGTCGCCGTCGCGGTGGGCGGCGCTCACCAGGCGCTCGGCACCGACCCGGCGCGCGTCGCGAACGAGCAGGAGTCCGTTCGGGCGGAGGAGCAGGTTGAGATCGAAGGATTCCATCGCCTCACCGTGCCCGTTCGACGCCGCCGGTAGCTCGTGTCGTGGAAGCGATGTGGAGAACTGCTCCCATCCAGCCTCCGGTGGAGCGAGGGTGGAGTGGCACCCAGCGCGGTGCGCTGACGCCAGCGCGGGTGGTCGGCCTCAGCGCGGGTCGCTGTGCTGCGGGGGCTGGGACTCGGCGTGAGCGCGGGTCCAGCGCGTGAGCGCGTGCCTCCGGAGACCCGCGCTCACGCGCCAGGACCGCGCTCGCGTCAGCGCACCGCGCTGGCGAAAGGGGGAGGGAGAATGCACAACTCCTCCGTCCCCGTCTCAGGAGGCCGTCTTGGTACGACGGTGCCCCTCGGGGGAGGGAGGAGTTGTGGTTCGTTCACCGGTCGGGATCCGGTGGCTTCTGGCTCGTCGCTCGGCACGCGGCCGGGACAAGCATGTTCGAGGGTACCGAAGTACCCGCCGACCCGCGAGTGGGGATCGCCCTGATCAGTCCTCGTCCTGGCCGAGCGTGCCCAGGTAGAGGCCGATCACCTTGTCATCCGAGAGGAGCTCGCGGCCCGTCCCGGTGTAGGCGTCACGACCCTGGTCGAGCACGTACCCGCGGTCGCAGATCTGCAGACAGCGACGTGCGTTCTGCTCCACCATGATCGTGGTGACGCCGGCCTTGTTGATGTCCGAGACCCGGATGAACGCGTCGTCCTGTCGGACCGGCGACAACCCAGCGGACGGCTCGTCGAGGAGCAGCACGTGCGGATCCATCATGAGGGCCCGCGACATCGCGACCATCTGGCGCTCACCACCCGACAGCGAACCGGCGCGCTGCTTGAGCCGCTTCCCGAGTTCACTGAAGATCCCGGTGACGAACTCGAGGCGCTCGTTGTACTGCTTCGGCTTCTGGAACAGCCCCATCTTGAGGTTGTCCTCGATGGTGAGGCTCGGGAACACGTTGTTCGTCTGCGGGACGAACCCGACGCCGCGCGCCACGAGCTTGTTCGCCCGCAGCCCCGTGATGTCCTCGCCGTTCAGCAGCACCTGTCCGCTGCGCACCTTCACCTGTCCGAAGATCGCCTTCAACAGCGTCGACTTCCCCGCACCGTTCGGTCCGATGATGCCGATGAGCTCGCCCTTCCGGGCGGTCAGGTTGGCACTGTTCAGGATGTTCACGCCGGGGAGGTACCCGGCGGTCAGATCGGTGACCTCCACGACCATCTCGGCGGTCTTGACCGCGGTGCCGCCGACCGGCGCACCCTTCACGTCGCTCATTTCCGCTCCTCCTCGGGCTCGGCACCAGCCGCGAGCCGTTCGTCCTCGATCTCGGCGAGCAGCTCCTCGGCCGCAGCGCTGTCCTCTCCGGCGATCCTGCCGGTCACGACCCCGAGGTCGACGTCCTGGTGGCTCCCGAGGTAGGCGTCGATGACGGCGGGGTCCTCCATGACGGTGTCGGGCGGACCCTCGGCGACGACACGGCCTTCGGCCATGACGACCACCCAGTCGGCGATGTGCCGGACCATCTGCATGTCGTGCTCGACGAACAGTACGGTCATCCCCTCGTCCTTCAACGCCAGGATGTGGTCGAGCAGGGACTGCGTGAGCGCCGGGTTGACGCCGGCCATCGGCTCGTCGAGCATGACGAGCTTCGGATCGCTCATGAGCGCCCGCGCCATCTCGAGGAGCTTCCGCTGCCCACCGGACAGGCTGGCCGCGTAGTCGTCGCGCTTCGTGTCGAGCTTGAAGCGACGCAGGAGGTCCATCGCCTTGACCTCGAGGTCCTCCTCCTGCTTCCGCCAGAGCGGCTTCACGAGGCTCGAGAAGATGCCCTCGCCGGTCTGGCCGGTCGCGCCGAGCTTCATGTTCTCGAGCACCGTGAGCAGGCCGAGCGCCTTCGTCAGCTGGAAGGTCCGGACCTGACCCATGCGGGCGACCTTGAACGCCGGGACGCCCCCGAGGCTCTTGCCGTCGAAATTCCACGTCCCGGTGTTCGGCTTGTCGAAGCCGGTCAGCAGGTTGAACAGCGTCGTCTTACCGGCGCCGTTCGGGCCGATGAGGGCGGTGATCGCGTTGCGGGGCACCTCCAGGTGCTCCACGTTCACCGCCTGCAGGCCGCCGAAGGTCCGGGTGACCTGGTCCGCGATGAGGATCGGGTCGACCTTCTTGACGCCCGGGACGATCTCGCCGACGTGGAGGCCGGTGGTCTTGACCGGTCGCGAGGTGGGTGAGCTGTTACTTGACAAAGGTCAGCTCCTTCTTGTTTCCGAGGATGCCTTGCGGCCTGAAGATGACGATCAGCATGAGCGCGACACCGACCAGCACGTAGCGGAGCGTCGACGCCTGCGTCGAGCTCATGAACGGCAGGACGTCCGCCTTCACGAGCGCCGGGAGGACGTTCGAGAGGAACGCCATGATCACCCAGAAGATCACCGAGCCGAGCAACGGCCCGAAGACCGTCGCGGCTCCACCGAGCAGGAGGATCGTCCAGATGAAGAAGGTGAGACTCGTGACGTACACGCTGGGCACGACCGCGGAGGGGAGCGCCAGCACCACCCCGCCGAGCGCTCCGAAGACGCCACCGACGACGAGCGCCTGCATCTTGTAGGCGAACACGTTCTTGCCGAGGGCGCGCACGGCGTCCTCGTCCTCGCGGATGCCCTTCAGCACGCGGCCCCAGGGGCTGCGCATGAGGAGGAACACGAGGAGGGCGGCGACGGCGAGCAGGAGGATACCGAAGATCCGGACCCACCACTGGTTCGCGTTGAGTTCCCAGGGCCCGAAGCCGTACGTGCCCGGCGGGATCGGGTTCGCGGCCCGGAAGCCCTCGTGGTAGTTGCCGAGTCCGTCGGCCGAGTTGGTGAACTCGTCGAAGACCTGCGTGGTGAAGAGGAGTCGGACGATCTCGGCCGCCGCGATGGTGACGATGGCCAGATAGTCGGCCCGCAGTCGCAGGGTCGGGATGCCGAGGATGAAGGCGAAGACCACCGAGGCCAGACAGCCGACGATGATGCCCGCCCACCACGGGAGGTTGAAGCTCAGGATCGAGATGGCGTAGCCGTAGGCGCCGAGCGCCATGAACCCCGCCATACCGAAGTTCAACAGACCGCCGTAGCCGAAGTGCACGGCCAAGCCGAGTGCTGCGAGCGCGTACGCGATCGTCTCCGGGCTGATGACCCAAGCGAGCGTGTTCGAGAGAATGCTTCCCCAGTCCATGCGCGTGCCCCTAACCGATTCTCTCGCGACGTCCGAGGATGCCCTGCGGTCTCACGAGGAGCACCGCGATGAGCACCACGAGGGCGCCGACGTACTTGATGTCAGACGGGATCCAGAGCGTCGAGACCTCGACGAGGATGCCGATAATGAGGGCGCCGACCATGGCGCCGAAGGCGGTTCCGAGCCCGCCGAGGGTGATGGCCGCGAAGATGAGCAGGAGCAGCTGCGCTCCCATGTCCCACTTGATGCCCGGTCGGAAGTACGCCCACAGGATGCCGGAGAGACCGGCGAGGGTCGCTGCGAGGATCCAGACGATGCGGACCACTCGGTCGACGTCGATGCCGCTGGCCGCGGCGAGGCTCGGGTTGTCCGAGATGGCTCGTGTCGCCTTGCCGGTCTTCGTCTTGATGAGCCACCAGGCCACGCCGAGGAGCACCACGACGCTGACCGCCATGCTGATCATGTCGGTGACGCTGAGTGAGACCGTGCCGAACAGCTTGATGTTCTCCTCTCCGGAACCGGGCAGCTGGAACGTCCCGCCGCCGATGAAGTAGAGGAACACGTAGCGGAGCGCCAGCGACAGGCCGATCGAGACGATCATGACCTGCACGATGCCGACGCCCTTGCGTCTCAAGGGTCTCCAGATGCCCGCGTCGAGCGCGAAGCCGAACGCGGCGCTCAGGGCGAGGGCGATGATGATGGCCAGCCAGATCGGCCATTGCAGGAACACCCCGAACACGAGCGCCATGATCGCGCCGAAGGTCACCATCTCCGCGTGGGCGAAGTTGCTGAGTCCGGTGGTGCCGAACACGAGGGAGGCTCCGATGGCGGCGAGGGCCAGCATGAGGCCGAAGTTCAGGCCGTTGACGAGTCGTTCGGCGAGTTGGTCCCAGAAGCTGACGGTGACGCGGACGCCCTCGCCGAGGAAGAAGTTCACGGACTTCGATTGGGTGAGACCGAACTCGGCCTCGATGGTCGAGCCGCCCTCGGCGACGATGACGCCCTTCGGGAGGGTCTCCTCGTCGAGCGTTACCTTGTACGTACCTTTCTCGGGGACGCCGATCTTCCACTTGCCGTCGGCGTCGGTGTCGACATCGGCCTTGTAGCCGTTGCCGTCGACCGTGATGTTCACGCCTTCGAGTGGTTTGTCGTCGTACTTGACGTTCCCAGCGAAGTAGAAGTCGTACTCCTCGCCCACCTCGTCAGCATGAGCCGGGACGGCGCTCATGACGGACGTGAGGGTGATGGCCCCGAACAACAGGGCGATGAGGAGCACGAATCTCCGTGCCAGTCTCGGGTTTCGGGTCGTTCCAGCGAACTTCACTGCACCTCCAGTGCCGGGCCACTTCCGTGGACCGTTCTCCTGCGTCGGACAACGCTGTTCGACGATAGAACCTGATTATTGCCTACATGTTTCGCCCGTGCGTATTTCTCCGCATCGATTTGTCGGGATCGTGGAATAGGGGTAGGCCCCGCTCGGTTACGATGGTGATACCGGCAGGTCTGCGTTTCTCCGGTGTGTTCGTGGCTATGAGAGGGATAAATGGACCAGCCTGATCCGTTCGGATTCGTAGGACTCACGTATGACGACGTGCTGCTGCTGCCCGGGCACACCGACGTCATCCCGAGCGAGGCGGAGACCTCGTCCCGCCTGACGAAGCGGATCACCGTGAACACGCCGCTGCTGTCGAGCGCGATGGACACCGTGACCGAGGCCCGCATGGCGATCGCGATGGCTCGCGAGGGCGGCATCGGCATCCTGCACCGCAACCTGTCGATCTCCGACCAGGCCGAACAGGTCGATCGCGTGAAGCGGAGCGAGTCGGGCATGATCACGAACCCGATCACCACCACGGCCGACGCCACCGTCGCCGAGGTCGACGAGCTGTGCGGCCAGTTCCGCATCTCGGGCCTCCCGGTCGTCGACGACAAGGGTGTGCTCGTCGGCATCATCACGAACCGCGACATGCGCTTCGTGTCTCCGTTCGAGAAGGCCACGACCCGCGTCAGCGAGGTCATGACGAGCACCGGTCTCGTGACCGCTCCCGTCGGCACCGACCGCAACGCGGTGATGGCGCTCCTCGCACAGCACCGCATCGAGAAGCTGCCCCTCATCGACGAGGCGGGCAAGCTCAAGGGCCTCATCACCGTCAAGGACTTCGACAAGAGCGAGAAGTACCCGCTGGCCACGAAGGACGACACCGGTCGTCTGCGGGTCGGTGCGGCCATCGGCTTCTTCGGCGACGCCTGGTCCCGTGCGGGCCAGCTGCTCGACGCCGGTGTCGACGTCATCGTGGTCGACACGGCCAACGGTGAGAGCGCCGGTGTGCTCGACATCATCCGCAAGCTCAAGGCCGACCCGGCGTTCGCCGGTGTCGACGTCATCGGCGGCAACGTCGCGACCCGCTCCGGCGCGCAGGCGCTCATCGAGGCCGGCGCGGATGCGATCAAGGTCGGCGTCGGTCCGGGTTCCATCTGCACCACGCGCGTCGTCGCGGGTGTCGGTGTCCCGCAGGTCACCGCGGTCTACGAGGCGTCGCTCGCGGCGCGCGAGGCGAACGTCCCGGTCATCGCCGATGGCGGTCTGCAGTACTCGGGCGACATCGCGAAGGCACTCGTCGCGGGTGCCGACACCGTCATGCTCGGCTCGCTCCTCGCCGGCACCGACGAGAGCCCCGGCGACCTCGTGTTCGTGGGTGGCAAGCAGTTCAAGAACTACCGCGGCATGGGATCGCTCGGAGCCATGCAGACGCGTGGCGAGAAGACCTCGTACTCGAAGGACCGCTACTTCCAGGCCGACGTCCCGAGCGACGACAAGCTGATCCCCGAGGGCATCGAGGGCCAGGTGCCCTACCGTGGCCCGGTATCGGCCGTCGCGTACCAGCTCATCGGCGGGCTGCGTCAGTCCATGTTCTACGTGGGCGCGCGCAACATCGGCGAGCTGAAGGCCAAGGGCAAGTTCGTCCGCATCACCTCCGCGGGCCTCAAGGAGTCGCACCCCCACGACGTGCAGATCGTCGTCGAGGCGCCGAACTACCGCAAGTAGGCACCCGCACGAACGCCGACGGTCCGGCAGGCTTCCGCCTGCCGGACCGTCGGCGTAGGTGTGGTCAGCGCATCCGACGTTTGTTCAGAGCGGTTAGCGTCGCCCACATGACCAGGGCGAAGCCTCCGATCCACAGGGCGTATAGCAGGTAGCCATCGAGGCCGAATCCCAAACGGACCGCCGTCGTGCCACAGATGACGATCCCGACAATGGTGCTGGCGAGGACTGATTGGCGGACGCGTAGAGGTCGCTTAGGAGGAACGTTGTGGGTCTCAGGGCTCATACGTAGACGCAGCGGCCTTGGTTGCCGCCGATGTAGATCTTCATCTCTCGTCCTCCTTGGCAGATGCCGTTCGTCGCGAGAGCGGTGGATGCGACTAAGAGGATGGCTCCGAGGACGACGCACAGCGCGGCACCGACCCCTGGGAGGAGGCACAACGCTCCTTGAAGGGCCATCGCGCCTCCACCGATGATGAGGCCTTGGTCGAAGGCATTGAACAGGACATAGATTCCGCCGGAGTCCTGCCCTCCGCCGAGACGCGTGTCGGAAGGGCCTTGTCCCACCGAGAAGCTGAACCCGTTCTCGAATACGAATGTCTCGATCGTGTCCTCACCTACCTGCTGTGTGGTGAACGGGACTTGTGCTGCCTTCAACTCCTCGACGGCCAGTCGAAGCTGTTCGGGAGTGATCTCGGGCTGAGCTGCTGTGCTCAGGGGCGTCGCGGTAACAGGTGGAGGAGCAGCGTTGGCTGTTACCGGCGCAGCGAGAGCGATGACGACAGCCAGGATTGTTCCGAGACTGAAGGCCCGTGAAGTGGTGAGCATGACTTGGTATCCCTTCTCTGATTGGTGCGCCGTGGTGCGAACCTGGTCGTTAATATAGATATTTCTGAATCAAACGTACAGAGTTTTGACGGGATCCGGTGTTCGTCCACCAGGCGACCGGTAGGCTGGTGCGGTGAGCATGGATATTGAGATCGGCCGGTCAAAGCGCGCACGGCGCGCCTACGCGTTCGACGACATCGCCGTCGTCCCGTCGCGGCGGACCCGCGACCCACAGGACGTCTCGGTGTCCTGGTCGATCGACGCCTACCAGTTCGAGATCCCGGTGCTCGCAGCACCGATGGACTCCGTCGTCTCGCCGACGACCGCGATCATGATGGGCCAGCTCGGCGGCGTCGGCGTCCTCGACCTCGAGGGCCTCTGGACGCGGTACGAAGACCCCGAGCCGCTGCTCGCCGAAATCCGGTCGTTGCCGGTCGGCCGCGCGACCGCGCGCATGCAGGAGATCTACTCGGAGCCCATCAAGCCCGAACTCGTCACAGCTCGGCTCGCCGAGATCCGCGCGGCCGGAGTCACCGTCGCCGCAGCCCTCTCGCCGCAGCGCACGCAGGAGCTCTACGAGACCGTCGTCGCCGCAGGGGTCGACCTCTTCGTCATCCGCGGCACCACCGTGTCCGCCGAGCACGTCTCCAAGAACCAGGAGCCGCTCAACCTCAAGAAGTTCATCTACGAACTCGACGTCCCCGTGATCGTCGGAGGCGCGGCCACCTACACCGCGGCCCTGCACCTCATGCGGACCGGCGCGGCCGGCGTCCTCGTCGGCTTCGGTGGCGGTGCCGCCTCCACCACGCGGGCCTCGCTCGGCATCCACGCCCCGATGGCGACCGCCGTGGCCGACGTCGCCGGCGCGCGTCGGGACTACCTCGACGAGTCCGGAGGCCGCTACGTGCACGTCATCGCCGACGGCGGTCTCGGGACCTCGGGCGACATCGTCAAGGCCGTCGCGATGGGTGCCGACGCCGTCATGCTCGGGACCGCGTTGGCCCGCGCCACGGACGCACCAGGCGGGGGCTGGCACTGGGGTGCCGAGGCGCACCACCTGCACCTGCCGCGCGGACGCCGTGTCGAGGTCGGCACCGTCGCCACCCTCGAGGAGATCCTCTACGGCCCGTCGCCTAAGTCGGACGGCACGGCCAACCTCATCGGCGCGCTCCGTCGCTCGATGGCCACCACCGGCTACTCCGACCTCAAGGAGTTCCAGCGGGTCGAGGTCGTCGTCGCGCCGTACCAGGGCGCCTAGCCCTGCCGGAAACGAGTCGCTTCCGCAAGCGGTTGTCGGGTCGCATCGCGCCGACTAGCCTCTGAGGCAGAGCCTCGTGGACGAGCACCTGCCTCCGGCAGGATCATCGCGAGGGCGGTTGCAGCGAGCGGAGTTCGACGATGGCCACCACCCACAACAACGTGTCACGTTCCACCAAGCTGGGGATGGAGGAGCGCGACGCCGCGATCGAAGCGTTGAAGTCGAAAGAGCTCGACATCCTCGTCGTCGGTGGTGGCATCGTGGGTACCGGTGCTGCGCTCGACGCCGTCACGCGCGGTCTGAGCACCGGTCTGCTCGAGGCGCGTGACTGGGCGAGCGGCACCTCGAGCCGGTCCTCGAAGCTCGTGCACGGCGGTATCCGCTACCTCGAACAGCTCGACTTCCGACTCGTCCGAGAGGCGCTCATCGAGCGCGGGTTGCTGCTGCAGCGCATCGCGCCGCACCTGGTGAAGCCTGTCCGGTTCCTGTACCCGCTCAACAAGCCGGTCTTCGAGCGCCTCTACATCGGCGCCGGCATGCTGCTCTACGACCTCTTCAGCTGGAGCGGCGGCCGTCCGCCCGGCGTCCCGCACCACCGGCACCTGTCCAAGCGTCAGGTCCTGACCTCGATCCCGAGTCTCAAGTCGGACGCGTTCGTCGGCGGACTCACCTACTACGACGCGCAGGTCGACGACGCCCGGTACGTCTCATCCCTCGCGCGGACGGCGTCGGCCTACGGCGCGCACGTCGCGAGCCGCGTGCGGGTCGAGGGCTTCATCAAGGTCGGTCAGCGCGTCGTGGGCGTCAAGGCGCACGACCTGCAGACCGACGAGCGCTTCGAGATCCGCGCCAAGCAGGTCGTCAACGCGACCGGTGTGTGGACCGACGACACGCAGTCGATGGTGGGGGAGCGGGGCCAGTTCAAGGTCCGCGC
The DNA here is from genome assembly GCF_001650455.1 of Plantibacter sp. H53. Taxonomy (NCBI): domain Bacteria; kingdom Bacillati; phylum Actinomycetota; class Actinomycetes; order Micrococcales; family Microbacteriaceae; genus Plantibacter; species Plantibacter sp. H53. Next base: position 88,324 of record NZ_LWCT01000048.1, on the reverse strand, counting down.
GTCGAAGGGAATCCACCTCGTCGTGCCGCGCGACCGCTTCCAATCGAACATGGGGCTCCTGCTGCGCACGGAGAAGAGCGTCCTCTTCGTCATCCCGTGGGGCCGACACTGGCTCATCGGCACGACCGACACGGACTGGCACCTCGACAAGGCGCATCCGGCGGCGACGGCGGCGGACATCGACTACCTGCTCGAGCACGTCAACAAGATCCTCGCCGTCCCGCTCACCCGTGAGGACGTCGAGGGCGTCTACGCCGGCCTCCGTCCGCTGCTGGCCGGCGAGTCGGAGCAGACGTCGAAGTTGTCACGCGAGCACCTGGTCGCGCACTCCGTCCCCGGACTGGTGGTCATCGCCGGTGGCAAGTGGACCACGTACCGGGTCATGGCGAAGGACGCGATCAACGCCGCGGTGGACGCGCTCGACGGCAAGATCCCGGCGAGCGCGACGGAGAACATCGCCCTCCTCGGAGCCGAGGGGTACCAGGCGGCCTGGAACAAGCGGGGCAAGATCGCGCGGGCCTTCGGGGTGCACACGGCGCGTATCGAGCACCTGCTGAACCGCTACGGCGTCCTGACGGACGAGCTGCTCGACCTCATCAAGGACGACCCGACGCTCGCCGAAGCACTGCCGGGAGCGGACGACTACATCGGGGCGGAGATCGTCTACGCGGCCTCCCATGAGGGCGCCCTCCATCTCGACGACGTCCTCGCCCGTCGGACGCGGATCTCCATCGAGGCCTGGGACCGCGGTGTCTCGGCGGCCCCGGTCGCGGCGAAGCTCATGGGTCGGGTCCTCGGGTGGGACGAGGAGCGCATCGAGAAGGAGGTCTCCTACTACCTGAAGCGCGTCGCCGCGGAGCGGGCGTCGCAGGAGCAGCCGAACGACGAAGCGGCGGACCGCGTGCGCCTGGAGGCACCGGACATCGTCCCGGGGGCCTGAACCGGCGGTGATCGCCCGCAGCGGAACGGCTGCGGGCGCCTCGGGCGGGCGGGCCAGGTGTGGCGGATAGACTAGGAGGACTGCCACAACAAGCCTGAGGAGTACAGCCATGGTGGATGTTCGGCGGGTCAAACTTCCCGGGGTCGGTGTGCTCCACACCTTCGTCACGGACGACGGCGGCAAGGTCGGCGTCATCGCCCACCGGTCCGGCCACAGCGACCTCATCACCTTCGCCGACCACGAAGACGGTGCCGATGCAGGCAAGGTGTCGCTCCGGCTCAATGAGGACGAGGCGCACACGCTGGCCGAACTCCTCGGTGGCACACAGATCACCGAGTCGCTCAGCGCGCTCGACCAGATCCCCGGCCTCAGCATCGACTGGTTCACCGTCGACTACGAAGACCACATCGCCGGGCAGCCGCTCGGCAACCCCGCCGAGAAAGGCATGGTCGGGCTGACCGTCGTCGCGGTCGTGCGCGGCGACTCCGCCAACCCGGCTCCTGCGGCGGACTTCCGGGTCTTCCCGGGAGACACCCTCGTCGTCGCGGGCAGTCCCGAGAAGGTCGCCAAGGCCTTCGCCTACTTCCGTTCGGGCGCCGTCAAGAAGGTCGCCGTCGACGCTCCGCCCGGAGGGTAGGCATGCTGCACGCCGCGACCGAAAACCCCCACCTCGGCCAGGATCTGCTCATCCTCGGCGTCCTGTTCGTCATCGCCTACATCCTCGGCCGTCTCGGCAAGCTGATCGGCCTCCCGTCGATCCCCGTCTACATGCTCGTCGGCCTGCTCGCGAGTCCGTACACGGGGTGGTTCCCGCTCGACTTCGCCAGCGCGCAGATCGAACTCATCGCCGTCTTCGGCCTCGTGCTCCTGCTGTTCAACCTCGGTCTGGAGTTCGATCAGGACGAGTTCTTCGGCAACGCCGGGAAGCTCATCGTGTCCGGTGGCTCCTACATCCTCGTCAACATGGCCGCTGGGCTGGTGTTCGGGTTCCTGGTCGGGTGGGGCACGCGAGAGGCGCTCATCATCGCCGGCATCACGGCGACGAGCTCGAGCGCGATCGTCACGAAGCTCCTCATCGAGCTCAAACGGCTGACGAACGACGAGACGCCGATGATCCTGGGCGTCACCGTGGTGGAGGACATCTTCATCGCCATCTACCTGGCCATCGTCGGTGTCGTCCTGAGCGGCGAGACCGAGGTGTGGCCGGTCATCGGCAAGCTCGCGATCGCCTTCACGTTCATCCTCGTGATGTTCGCGATCGCGCGCTTCGGCGGCCGATTCGTGTCGCGCTTGTTCCGCACGAAGGACGACGAGCTCTTCACGATCCTGTTCTTCGGCCTCGCGGTCGCGTTCGGCGGTATCGGCGAGCTCCTCGGGGTCACCGACGCGATCGGCGCCTTCCTCATCGGGCTGGTCCTCGGGGCCACCCGGTTCCGCAACAAGATCGAGCAGATCGCGATCCCGCTCCGCGACGTGTTCGGTGCGTTCTTCTTCTTGAACTTCGGCCTCGCGCTCGACGCGACGAAGTTCGGCAGCGTCCTCGTCCCGGTCCTCCTCGCTGTCCTCATGACGGTGGTCCTCAACGTCCTGGCCGGTCAGTTCGTCGCCTGGCTCAACGGACTCGGGCCGCAAGCGGGGATCAACGCCGCGGTCATCCTGCAGAATCGCGGCGAATTCGCCCTCATCCTCGCGACGCTCTCGCTGAGCGCAGGGCTCAACCCGCTCATCCAACCGTTCGCCGGGCTCTACGTGCTCATCATGGCTGTGATGGGCCCGATCGTCGCCGGCCGGTCCGAGCAGATCGGCGCCGTCATCCTGCGTCCGCGTCGCCGGAAGGCGCGCCGAGTGGAGCAGGTGGACACGTCGGCGGAGGAGGCCATCGCGCTCGTCGAGGGTGTGGGCGACGACCAGGGCACGACGGACGTCGACACCGATCAGGCGGCCATCGACCGACTCGTCGAACAGGCGATGAACGACCAGGAACCACCAGCACGAAAGCGAGAGCCCGATTACTAGCACCGCCCCGTCGGCACCAGGCCCCGACAACCACGGACAGGTCCGTCCGACGCTCCGCTCCGTCATGCTGCGTCCCCGGTGGATCGGCGTCCTCGTCCTCTGCCTCGCCGTCGCGGGCGCGTTCGCCGCGCTCGGGCAGTGGCAGCTCGCACGCGCCATCGAATCCGGGCAGGTGGTGCCGACCGAGACCGAATCGGTCCGGCCACTCGCGGACGTCCTCGAACCGGGCGTCGGCATCCGAGAGGCGGACGCCGGACAACGGGTGAGCGTCTCGGGCACCTGGGTGCCGGAGGACTACCTCGTGGTGGGCAACCGGGTGAACGACGGCACGCTCGGGTACTGGGTGACGGGCCACCTCGCGACCGACCGCCCGGATCAGGCCGGTCTCGCCGTCGCGCTCGGGTGGACGAAGGATCGCGAGACCGCCGACCGTGTCGCGGAGGCATTGAACGCGGACGCCCCCACCGGTGCCGTGGAGCTCGAAGGGCGTCTGAACCCGCCGGAGGGCCCGGAGGAACCGGCAGCGGACGCCGCACCGACCGACCTCGACAACATGTCGGTCGCCGCGCTGCTGAACCGCTGGAACGACGCCGACGGCCTGCGGGTGTTCAGTGCGTTCGTCGTGGACGACGTGGCCGTCGACGGACTCGAGCCCATCTCGTCACCCGCGCCCAGCCAGGAGATCCAGCTCAACTGGTTGAACATCTTCTACGCGGCCGAGTGGGTCGTCTTCGCGTGCTTCGCCGTGTTCCTGTGGTTCCGGCTCGCCAAGGACGCCTGGGAGCGCGAGATCGAGGAGCTCGAGGACGCCGAGGAGGAGGCCGCAGCGCTCCGTCCGTGATGTCCGGTCGCTTGGCGGCCGCGGGTAGGATGGGGGCATGCCCCTCCAGCCGAAACCGTCGACGTTTCCCGCGATCCGAGGCGCGCTGAAGTTCTACCAGGTGGCCGCCCCCATCACCGGTGTGCTGCTCCTGTCGCTCTGCGCCGAGATGCTCATGAAGTACGCGTTCGGCCTCGAGCTCGAACTCGGCGGTGCTTACGGCTTCCTCGCCTTCGTGCCCTCCGGCACCGCCACCGCGGTCAACCTGAGCACGGGCATCCTCATCATCCACGGCTGGTTCTACGTCGTGTACCTGTTCGCCGCGTTCCGGCTCTGGAGCCTCATGCGGTGGAACGTCCTGCGTCTGCTCTGGCTCGCGCTCGGCGGCATCATCCCGTTCCTGTCCTTCTTCTTCGAGAGCCGCATCCCGCGGGAAGTGAAGGGCTACCTCTCCGGCCGCGAAGCAGCAGCGGCCGCCGAACCCGTGGAGTCCATGCAGTGAGTGAAACCGCCCCCGCCGCCGCAGCGGAGCAGACCGCCGCCCGACCGGTCCTCGTCGTCGACTTCGGTGCGCAGTACGCGCAGCTGATCGCGCGTCGCGTCCGCGAAGCCGGCGTGTACTCCGAGATCGTGCCGCACACCGTGTCCGCCGCCGAGGTAGCCGCCAAGAACCCCGTCGGGATCGTCCTGTCCGGCGGCCCGTCCAGCGTGTACGAGCCGGGCGCTCCGTCGCTCGACGAGGGCATCCTCGAGCTCGGCGTCCCGACCTTCGGCATCTGCTACGGCTTCCAGGTCATGGCCAAGCAGCTCGGCGGAGAGGTCGCGCACACCGGTCTCCGGGAGTACGGCGCCACCGACGCGACCAGCGTCGTCGACGTCCCGGGCACCCTCCTGCACGGCGTCCCGACCGAGCAGAACGTCTGGATGAGCCACGGCGACTCCGTTTCCAAGGCCCCCGAGGGCTTCGAGGTCCTCGCCTCGACCGCCTCGACTCCGGTCGCCGCCTTCGCGAACGCGGAACGCGGCCTCTACGGCGTCCAGTGGCACCCCGAGGTCAAGCACTCCGCTTACGGCCAGCAGGTGCTCGAGAACTTCCTCCACCGGGCGGCGGGCATCCCGGCCGACTGGAACAGCGGCAACGTCATCGCCGAACAGGTCGACCGCATCCGCTCCCAGGTGGGCGACGCCAAGGTCATCTGCGGGCTCTCCGGCGGTGTCGACTCGGCCGTCGCCGCGGCGCTCGTGCACAAGGCCGTCGGCGACCAGCTCGTCTGCATCTTCGTCGACCACGGCCTGCTCCGGAAGGACGAGCGGCGCCAGGTCGAGGAGGACTTCGTCGCCTCGACCGGCGTCCGGCTGGTCACGGTCGACGCGCGCGAGCAGTTCCTGACGGCGCTCGCCGGCGTCAGCGACCCGGAGCAGAAGCGCAAGATCATCGGCCGCGAATTCATCCGGTCCTTCGAACAGGCCGAGATCGACCTCGTCAAGGAGGCCCAGAGCGAAGGCGAGCCCATCCGCTTCCTCGTCCAGGGCACGCTGTACCCCGACGTCGTCGAGTCCGGAGGCGGATCCGGCACGGCCAACATCAAGAGCCACCACAACGTCGGCGGGCTGCCGGAAGACCTCCAGTTCGAACTCGTCGAGCCCCTGCGCACCCTGTTCAAGGACGAGGTCCGGGCGATCGGCCGCGAGCTGGGCCTCCCGGAGGAGATCGTCGGTCGTCAGCCGTTCCCCGGTCCCGGACTCGGTATCCGCATCGTGGGTGAGGTCACGGCCGAGCGTCTCGACCTCCTTCGCGACGCCGACGCGATCGTCCGCGAGGAGTTGACCGCGGCCGGGCTCGACCAGGAGATCTGGCAGTGCCCCGTGGTCCTGCTGGCGGACGTCCGTTCCGTGGGCGTGCAGGGCGACGGCCGCACCTACGGTCACCCGATCGTGCTGCGACCGGTGTCGTCTGAAGACGCCATGACCGCCGACTGGACCCGCCTGCCGTACGACGTCCTCGCGCGCATCAGCAACCGCATCACCAACGAGGTGAAGGACGTCAACCGCGTCGTGCTCGACGTCACGTCGAAGCCGCCGGGGACCATCGAGTGGGAGTGATCGCTCCCTGAAGCATCGGAAGGCCGTCCCGTTCGCGGGGCGGCCTTCCGTCGTCCGCGCCCTTCGACAGGCTCAGGGACCGGGTGGGTGGCTCAGGGACCGGGGATGATGCCCGGTGCGAGGGGCCCGGTCCCTGACCCTGTCGAAGGGCAGCACCTCGACCGACCGGTTCCTCGGACGACGAAGGCCCGCCCCGCGAACGGGACGGGCCTTGCAGTGCGTGCGCTGCTAGTTGCGGGAGATGGCCAGCAGACGCAGGATCTCGACGTAGATCCAGATGACCGTGACCATGATGCCGAAGGCGCCGGTCCAGCCGTACTTGGCGGGTGCGCGGTTCTGCACGCCGCGCTGGATGAAGTCGAAGTCGAGCACCAGCGAGTACGCACCCATCAGCACCGCGAAGATGCCGATGACGATCCCGAGCGGGATGCCGAAGATCGTCGCGCCGTAGAGGCCGAACGGGTTGTTCAGGACGCCCGTGAACATGAGCACGAGGTTGAGGAGCTGGAAGACGCCGTAGCCGATGATGGCGACGAGGAAGACCTTCGTCAGCTTCTTGGAGGCGCGGACCTTGCCGCTCGCGAAGAGCGCGAGGGTCACGCCGACGACGGCGAGGGTCGCGAGGACCGCCTGGACGACGACGCCCGACCAGGCCGGGTTCGCCTCGAAGACGCGCGAGATGCCGCCGACGAAGAGTCCCTGGAAGACGGCGTACCCGAGGATGAGCGCCGGGACCGGCTCCTTCTTGAAGGAGTTGACGAGCCCGAGACCGAGACCACCGATCATGCCGATGATCATGGGGAGGGCGTAGCCGCTGCCTGCCTGCAGGAGGGAGGTCGTCCACATCCAGGAGATGACGGCGAACACGACGAGGACGGCGAACGAGCCGAGCGTCTTGACGAGCGTGTTCTCGATCGTCATGCGGTCGGCGGTGCCGACACCCGCCGGTGCGGTGGGCTGCTCGTACATCTTGCGGAGCTGTTCGGCGGTCAGCGAGGGGTTCGCTGCTTGAGCTGCCTGCAGCGTCCCGCCTCCCTGCTTCGCGAATGCCGGGTTCTTCGAGAACGCGGGATTGTCGAGGGCCATGGCTGATTCCTACTCTCAGTCGTGGAGGCTGTGTCGCGCCAAGCGGCGCTGCTGACACCCAGAGTATCCGAGTTCCCTTTGAATCAGCCGGGTCGCGCGTGGAAAACCCCGAACGGGCGCCGATGTTCGCGGCGGGCTGACAGCCGGCACCCTGCGCGCATGCCGGAGCGTCGTCCTAGGCTGATGGCGTGCGCATCGACTCCCTGCCCAACCCGCTCGTCATCGGACACCGCGGGGCTCCCGGTTACCGCCCCGAGCACACCGAGTCCTCCTACCGCTTGGCCGTCGCGCTGGGTGCGGACGCCGTCGAGCCCGATCTCGTCGCGTCGAAGGACGGAGTCCTCGTGGTCCGACACGAGAACGAGATCTCCGGGACGACCGACGTCGCCGCCCGGGCGGAGTTCGCCGACCGGCGGACGACGAAGCGCGTCGACGGCCACGAGCTGACCGGATGGTTCACCGAGGACTTCACCTGGGCCGAGCTGTCGACCCTGACCGCACGTGAGCGGATCCCCGAGGTGCGGACGGTGAGTGCGGGATTCGACGGCACCGAGGGCATCCTGCGGTTCGCCGACCTCGTCGAGGTCGTTCGCAGCGCGGCCGAAGCGCACCGACGACCCGTCGGCATCGTGGCCGAGGTGAAGCACGCCGACTACTTCGCTTCGATCGGACTCCCACTCGATCGACTCCTGGCCGAGGAGCTCGCCGCTCTGGGGTTCGGCACGGATCCCGATGGCGAACCGCTCATCATCGAGTCGTTCGAGCAGTCGGTCCTCACGGCGTTGCAGGCCCGTCGCGTGCAGGCGGAGTTCGTGTACCTCATCGAGCGGTCCGGCAGGCCGAGCGACCTCGTCGCCCGGCTGGGGGATTCGGCCCCGTCCTACGCCGACGCGATGACCGACGCCGGACTCGCGGCGCTCGCCCTCGAGGTCGACGCCATCAGCGTGGACAAGGCGATGCTCATCGACCTCGACGACGACGGCGCCCACCCGACGGACCTCGTGGAACGCGCCCACGCGGTGGGCCTGCGTGTCTACACCTGGACCCTCCGCCCCGAGAACCGGTTCCTCGCGCCACCCTTCCGGGACGGGGCCGATCCGGCGGCGGTCGGCCGCTGGCTCGAGGAGTTCGTCCTGGTGCTCTCCTCGGGGGTCGACGGCTGCTTCGTCGACCAGGCCGACCTCGGTGTCGCCGCCCGGTCCGCGGCCGGCGACCGGGCGGAACACCGCGACGGCGGTGCTCGGCCGAGCGATGTCGGAGGCAGCGCCTAGACTTGCAGGCGATATGGCGAGCTCTCCTTCTTCGAACGCCGACGCCGTGCAACCGGTGATCGTCGGCTGGCCCACGACAACCGTCCCCGAGTCGTCCTCCGACGAGCGTGCCGGCGGGAGTCGGCTGCTGGAGGGGCTCAACCCACAGCAACGGATCGCGGTGGAGTACCGGGGCCAGGCCCTGCTCATCGTCGCCGGTGCCGGATCGGGCAAGACGAGTGTGCTCACCCGCCGCGTGGCGCTGCTGCTCGAGCAGCGGGAGGCCTGGCCGAGCCAGATCCTGGCGATCACGTTCACCAACAAGGCCGCCGCCGAGATGCGTGAGCGGGTGCAGGCGCTCGTCGGCCAGGCCGCGCAGGGCATGTGGATCTCCACCTTCCACTCCGCCTGCGTCCGCATCCTCCGGCGCGAGGCCGAGCACTTCGGCTTCACCAAGAACTTCACGATCTACGACAGCGGCGACCAACGCGCCCTGTTGAAGCGGATCATCAAGGAGCTCGAGGCCGATGCGTACGGCTTCACGCCGTCCAACACCTCCGCGAAGATCTCGAAGCTCAAGAACGAGCTGTCGGACGTCGAGTCGTACTCCCGCACGATCAACACGAACGACCCGCAGGAACTCGTCTTCCTGCAGGTCTTCCGGAAGTACACGCGCGCGCTGGCCGACGCGAACGCCTTCGACTTCGACGACCTCATCAGCCAGACGGTGTTCCTCTTCCGGGCGTTCCCGCACGTCGCCGCGCAGTACCAGCAGCGGTTCCGCCACATCCTCGTCGACGAGTACCAGGACACCAACCACGCCCAGTACTCGCTCATCCGGGAGCTCACGCGTGCGCCCGAGGCCGGCACGGATCAGCTCGCCATCACCCGCACCGAGGGTGCCTCGCTCACCGTCGTCGGCGACTCGGACCAGTCGATCTACGCGTTCCGCGGGGCCGACATCCGGAACATCACCGAGTTCGAGCGCGACTTCCCGGGTGCCAAGGTGGTGCTGCTCGAGCAGAACTACCGCTCCACGCAGAACATCCTCTCGGCCGCGAACGCGGTCATCTCCAACAACTTCGACCGCAAGGACAAGAAGCTCTGGACGGCCGTCGGCGACGGAGAGAAGATCGTCGGCTTCACGGGGTACTCCGGCCACGACGAGGCGCAGTTCATCGCCGACGAGATCGAGAAGCTCCGGAACGCCGGCACGGCCTACAGCGACATCGCGGTGTTCTACCGCACGAACGCCCAGACCCGTGCGCTCGAGGAGATCTTCATCCGCGCGGCCCTCCCGTACCGGATCATGGGCGGCACCAAGTTCTACGAACGCGCCGAGATCAAGGACGCCCTCGCCTACCTCGTGTCGGTCGCGAACCCGGCCGACATCATGGCGCTGCGGCGCATCCTGAACACGCCCAAGCGTGGCATCGGACCGGCGACGGAGACGGCACTCGCGAGCTTCGCCGAGAACAACGGCGTCACCTTCCGCGAGGCCATGCGGCGTGCCGACGCCCTCGGGCTCGGGCCGAAGGTCACGAGCGCGATCCTGCAGCTGTCGGCGCTCCTCGACGAAGCGCAGGCCGCGCTCGACGACGCCGCTGCGGCCGACCGCCCGACGGCGTCCGCGACCGCGGTCGGCGACGTCCTGTCGCTCCTCATGACGAAGAGCGGCTACCTCGACTCGCTGCGCAACAGTCGCGACCCGCAGGATGAGGCACGCGCCGAGAACGTCGACGAGCTCATCGCCGTCACCAAGGAGTTCGCCAAGAACAACCCCGACGGCGGCATCGTCGACTTCCTGACGGAGGTCTCGCTCGTCGCCGCGGCCGACGACCTCGACGACGCGACGGGCAGCGTGTCGCTCATGACCCTGCACACGGCGAAGGGCCTCGAGTACGATGCGGTCTTCCTGACGGGCATCGAGGAGGACCTCCTCCCGCACCGGATGTCGGCGAACGAGCCTGGCGGCCCGGCGGAGGAGCGGCGCCTGTTCTACGTCGGCATCACCCGCGCCCGCAAGCGCCTGTACCTCTCGCTGGCGATGACTCGTGCCCAGTACGGCGAGACGGCCGTCGCCATGCCCAGCCGCTACCTGCAGGAGATCCCGGCCGAACTGATCGAGTGGCGTCAGTCGCCCGGCAACGTCAACGGTCGTGGTGGAACCCAGTCTCGCGCCCTGAACGCCCGCCGCGCCCCTTCGAGCGACCGCTGGTCGGTCCGCTCGCTCCCGGAAGGAGCCTCCGCGGGCGACACCCGGTTCTCCGGCGGTTCGAGCAAGCCGGAGACGGCCTGGGCCAACCGCATCACGGCGAAGGTCCGCGACAACGGCGATCTCGAGCTCGTCCCCGGCGACCGCATCTCCCACGCGGACTTCGGTGTGGGGCGGGTGAACGCCGTCACCGGCGAGGGCGCGAAACGCATCGCCCACGTGCAGTTCGAGTCGGCGGGAGCCAAGAAGCTGCTGATCAAGATCGCCCCGATCGAGAAGGTGGAGTGACCCCCTGTTCCGTCGGCAGTCCCCGGCGGCATCAGGTTCCCCAGTCCTGGCGAAGCCTCTAGGCTGAGGCATCATGGCTCTGTTCTCCAAGCGCAACGCGTCCGATGCCCGATCCGCAGCGGCGGAGGCAGCGACCTCCGCCCGGGAAACCGAGGAGGACACGACCCCCGCGGTCGCCGAACCGGTTCCGCACGTTCCCATCTCGGTCACGACGGTCAGTTCCGCCGCACGGACACCGGAGGCACCCGTGTCGGTGCCGGCTGCTCCTGCGACCGCTCCGGCGCCCGCGGCCGGGGAGCCCGACACGAACGTCGACCTCGCCCAGGCGCTCACCGCTCTGGCCGAAGGCGGTGACGAGCGCGCGATGATGCACGTCCTGCGCCAGAGCATCCAGGGCAAGCTCCTGCTGTCCACGAGCCTCGACGGTGTCTCGGAGGAGGACAAGGCCGCGGGACGCGTCCCGCTCGGCGTCCACCGCGACCCGGAGGGCGCCGTCTACCTCCTCGCCTTCACCTCGCCTCGCGAGCTCGAGAAGACGCGGACTGCCGAAGGCCCCGTCTCCGGGGTCGCGGTGGACGCGGTGTGGGCGCTGCGTCAGGCGGCCGGCGAAGGCTACGCCGGCATCGTGCTGAACCCCGCCGACGGGAAGGCGAGTGCCGTCGTCCCGAAGACACTCATCGTCCGCCTCTTCGGCGACGGCCGGAACAACGACCTCGCCAAGCAGGCGCTCGCCCAGCCTCGCGACGCCGACGCCCTCCAGCAGCTGGTGGCGGCACTCGCCGCGCATGGCGGATTCGTGGCGGGACGAGCAGAGATGGACGACGAGGGTAATCGCAAGACCGTGGGCATCGCGGAGACCCGGCTCGGGGACCGCCGCCTGCTCGAGGTCTTCACCTCGCCCATCGAGATCGCGGCGCTCGGCCGCGGCGACGACGCGTATCCCGTGACCGCCGCGGAACTGGCGGCTGCGCTCCGGAGCGACGAGGGCATCACCGGGATCATCGTGAACCCTGCGGCGCCGTGGCTGGACGTCGACCGCGCCCAGCTCGCACCCCTCCTCGACGTGCGCTGAGCGCCGCGCCCGCTCCACTCGGAGGGATCCGCCGACGGAGAGCGAGCAGGATACCGCCGAGCGCAAGCGCCCCGATCGCCGCAGAGCCGGCCGTGAGCAGGGAGTGGTCGTCGGCGCCGGTCTCGGCGAGGCGCGCTTCGGGCACGGTCGGTGTCGAGGCGAGTGTGATCTCCGACGCGACCCCGAAGGCGGATCGCCAGGGGCGGATCATCGCGCCGCCGTTCTCCGGCAGGGTGTCGCTCGGCTCGATGCGTTCGACCCACACGTAGTAGCCGTCCTCGGGAAGGACGCAGGACGGTGTCGTGTACTCGCCGGGGCCTGCATCCACGAGCGTCTCGACCTCGCAGACCACCGGTGCTCCGAGCGGGACCTCCGGTGCCTCGACCGGGCGCTCCGCGAACGGACCGAGCAGCTGGCTGCGGACGGTCACCGGGATCGGCGTGTACGGTCCACCCTCCGGTCCGATGAGGCCCCACTCCGCGGCGAGGCCCGAGTCGGTCGCGATCCCGACCGACAGCCGGTCGGTGATCTCGGTTCCCGGTGTCGCCGTCGCATGCGAGGTGGTGGTGACGACGACCGGCTGGAAGGGGAGTGGTGTGGGGCGCTCGCGGTCTGCGCTCGCCCCCGCGGCGACCGTGATCGGGCGGGCGATGAGGACGCTCTGCACGTTGGCGGCGCTTCGAGCGATCGTGAGCCCGGCACCGTAGGGCAGCTCACCGAAGGTGGCGTTCGCTGAGAACGCCACGACGGCGGCATCGGTGCTCGGCAGGATCCGCAGGCTCTCACCGTTCCCGACGATCCGCTCGGACGTGCCGTCCTCGAAGGTCGCGCCGTCGAGGGTGACCGTCCCGGTGTGGGTACCCGGTGGCAGGGTGGTGACGCCGGAGGAGACGAAGTCGACGGCGAGTTCCGTTCGGACGAGGTCGAATCCGTCCTCGCCGCGTTCGATGGACATGGTGGCGCTCGCTCCCCGACTCGCGCCGCCGGGCCCGTCGGCTTCGGCGAGCATCTGATGGGCCAGTGCCAGCACGCGGTCGGCGCTCGCTCCTGCCCGAGCGGCGATCTGCGCCGGTGTCCACCCGTTCAGGCCGGTGATGATCCAGGTGGCGAGCTGTCCAGCGGCCGCCTCGTCGGCGTCCTGGCTTGCACCCCAGTGTCGCGAGAGGTAGGCCAGGCGGGCGGCGTCCTCAGGGGTGAACCAGCCGAGCGATGATCCGTCGACGTGCTCATAGGCGTGACCCGGCGGGATCGGGAGGTCGAGGTTGATGCAGAACCCGACCGTCCCGTCGTCGAAGGCCCACGAGCCGAGCCAGCGGCCGTTCGAGGCGTCGCGGTGGCCGTAGGCGGCGCCGGTCGCGGTCAGGGCGGAGGACGCGGTGGCGCCGCCGAGGACGATGCCGAGGACGAGCGTCAACAGGATCGGGACGGCCGCCAGGAGCCGGAGGATCCGCGGTCTGCCGCCGAGGAGGCGGCCGGTCTGGGGGAGGTGGTGTGTTGTCATGCCCCCATCGTGCGAACCGCGGTATCTCGGTCAGCCGGGCGAGGATCCGAATGTGGACGGGACTGCTCCGCCAGTGGGCTGTGGAGGGCGGTCCTGGAACGTCGTCAGCCGAGGTGGCGGGCCGCGTCCGTGCGATCCCGCTCTCGCATCGCCCGGAGGTACCAGGCGGAGGGTGCCGCGCGCAATCGCTGCGGAAGACGCGGCCAGACGGCTCGCGCTGCGGCGACCCGCCGCGCGAAGCGACGCTGCTGCCGGGGTGTCCAACGGAACCCGTAGGCGCTCCGCAATCCGTCGGGCAGCAGTCCCGCCGTCACGAGTCGGACGAGGGGGAGCAGACACCGGACGGGGAGGGGCGCCGCACGCGCGGTCATGAGCTCGACCGAGACGCGGCGTGCCTCCGCGGTGACGTGGAGTCCCGCGACCCGGGCTGCGAAGTACTCGTCGAACGCGGCCCGGGTCGGAGGCCAGCGGTCGGGCGGGAGCTGCAGGCTCGTCCCCACGATCGCGTACTCACGGTGCAGGCGCTCCCGCGACTCCTCGTCGAGCGGGCCGAACACGAGCTCGTAGACCTGGACGGCGGTGTCGTACAGCGTGGCCGCGACCCAGAGTTGCGCGTCGTGGTCGAAGGCCGAGTACCCCGGGGCGGCCTCGCCCGGCTGAGCGCGGACGGGCGCGTGGGCGTGGTTCACCCGCCGGGCCGCGCTCCGCTGCTCGTCCGGCGTACCGAGGGCGAGCGCGTAGACGAAGGTGAGGGTGGCGTGCAGCCGGTCGAGCGGACGGGAGCCGAAGTCGCTGTGCCGCGCCACCCCGGCTGCGACCGAGGGGTCCGCGATCTGGAGCAGGATGGCCCGTCCGGCGCCGGCGACGAGGATGCCCTCGCGAGCGAGGTCCGCCATGCCGGTCATGGACCCGACCTTAGTCGTTCACTGCGAACGTCCGGTTGCGGCGCAGCGCTGGGGGTAGAGTCGTCACTGGCCCTTTTTCTCTCGCCGCCGAGATAACGCGCGGCCGAAAATCGCCACGACAATCACAGCAGAACGCGCGCAGCGCGGATGGGAATGACACGTGGATCTTTACGAGTATCAGGCACGAGACCTGTTCGAGCAGTACGAGGTGCCGGTCCTCGCCGGCATCATCGCCGACACCCCGGACGAGGTGCGGGCCGCGGCCGAGCGTCTCGGCGGCGTGGTCGTCGTCAAGGCCCAGGTGAAGGTCGGAGGCCGCGGCAAGGCCGGCGGCGTTAAGGTCGCCAAGACCCCCGACGAGGCCTACGAGGCGGCGAAGTCCATCCTCGGACTCGACATCAAGGGTCACGTCGTCAAGCGCGTGATGGTCGCGGCCGGCGCACGCATCGCCCAGGAGTTCTACTTCTCGGTGCTGCTCGACCGCGCCAACCGGTCCTACCTGTCGCTCACGAGCGTCGAGGGCGGCATGGAGATCGAGCAGCTCGCGGTCGAGAAGCCCGAGGCGCTCGCGCGCATCGAGGTGAACCCGCTCACCGGTGTCGACAAGGCGGCCGCGGTCGAGATCGCGAAGGCTGCGAACTTCCCCGAGGAGCTCGTCGACCAGGTCTCCGACGTCTTCGTGAAGCTCTACGACGTCTACAAGGGCGAGGACGCGACGCTCGTCGAGGTCAACCCGCTCGTCCTCACGGAGGAGGGGCGCATCGTCGCCCTCGACGGCAAGGTCTCGCTCGACGAGAACGCCGCCTTCCGTCACCCGAACCACGCCGAACTCGAAGACACCGCAGCCGAGGACCCCCTGGAGCTCAAGGCCAAGGAGAACGACCTCAACTACGTCAAGCTCGACGGCGAGGTCGGCATCATCGGCAACGGCGCCGGGCTCGTCATGTCCACGCTCGACGTCGTCGCCTACGCGGGCGAGCAGCACGGCGGCGTGAAGCCGGCCAACTTCCTCGACATCGGCGGCGGCGCCTCGGCCGAGGTCATGGCAGCCGGCCTCGACGTCATCCTCGGCGACGCCCAGGTGAAGAGCGTGTTCGTCAACGTCTTCGGTGGCATCACCGCCTGCGACGCGGTCGCGAACGGCATCGTGAAGGCGCTCGAGATCCTCGGTGACGCAGCGACCAAGCCGCTCGTGGTCCGTCTCGACGGCAACAAGGTCGCGGAAGGCCGCGAGATCCTCGCCGCCGCCGCGCACCCGCTCATCACGCTCGCCGCAACCATGGACGAAGGCGCCGACAAGGCCGCCGAGCTGGCTTCGAAGTAAGGGATCGCACAAGCATGTCAATCTTCCTCAACAAGGACTCCAAGGTCATCGTCCAGGGCATCACCGGAGGCGAGGGCACCAAGCACACGGCGCTCATGCTGAAGGCCGGCACCCAGGTCGTCGGCGGCGTCAACGCCCGCAAGGCCGGCACGACCGTCACCCACGACGGTGGCGTCGAGCTGCCCGTGTTCGGCACGGTCGCCGAGGCCATCAAGGAGACCGGCGCAGACGTGTCGATCGCCTTCGTGCCCCCGGCCTTCACCAAGGACGCGGTCATCGAGGCCATCGACGCCGAGATCCCGCTGCTCGTCATCATCACCGAGGGTGTGCCGGTCGGCGACTCCGCCGAGTTCTGGGCCTACGCCCAGTCGAAGGGCTCCAAGACCCGCATCATCGGCCCCAACTGCCCCGGCATCATCACGCCTGGTGAGTCCCTCGTCGGCATCACGCCCGCGAACATCGCCGGCAAGGGACCGATCGGCCTCGTGTCGAAGTCGGGCACCCTCACGTACCAGATGATGTACGAGCTGCGCGAGATCGGTTTCTCGACGGCGATCGGCATCGGCGGCGACCCGATCATCGGCACGACGCACATCGACGCGCTCGCCGCGTTCGAGGCCGACCCCGAGACCAAGGCCATCGTCATGATCGGTGAGATCGGCGGCGACGCCGAGGAGCGCGCGGCCGATTTCATCAAGGCGAACGTCACGAAGCCGGTCGTCGGCTACGTCGCGGGCTTCACCGCGCCCGAGGGCAAGACGATGGGCCACGCCGGCGCGATCGTCTCGGGCTCCGCAGGCACCGCGCAGGCGAAGAAGGAGGCCCTCGAGGCCGCCGGCGTCAAGGTCGGCAAGACGCCGAGCGAGACCGCCGACCTCATGCGCGAGATCATCGCCTCGCTGTAACACCCGCAGCTCGACTGCGACCACGACGCGGCGCCCGGTTCGGGCGTCGCGTCGTGGCGTTTCGGCTCACGCACGCCGTGTGCCTGACCATCCGCGGGCGCGGCTCCAGGTAGGGTCGAAGGCGCATGAACCGTCTGACCGTCGCCCTCCTCGCCGCCCTCGATGCCACCCTCGCCGTGGCCATCGGCATCGGTGTCGCACTCGTCCCACTCCTCGCCCTGTGGGCCCTGCACTTCCAGTTGGACGTCGACCCGGCCGCGCTCTGGCGGGGGGCCGTCGACATCTGGGCGCTCGGCAACGGCTCGAGCATGCGCATCACCCTCGACACGGCCCTCATCACCCAGCTCGGACTGCCCGCCGGGATGGAGCCGTTCCTCGTCTCCCTGGCGCCCCTCGCCTTCACGATCGGCACGGTCCTGTTCGGTCTGCGCACCGGGGCCCGCGCGGCGCGCAGCGCCTGGTGGCAGGGTGCCGTCGTGCTGTCGGTGCTCGTGTTCGCTCTGCTCTCGTTCCTCGTGGCCCTCACCGCCCTCCACCCGGCGGTGCGCCCCTCGATCGTCCAGGGGACCCTCGCGCCGACCGTGCGCTTCGCAGGCGGGGTCGTGGTCGCTGCACTGTGGGTCCGGTTCCGTGAGCAGGACGCGGCCGATCCGATCCTCGACGGACTCCGCGCGATGCGAGACCGGATGCCGGACGGGACCTGGTCGATGATCGTCGCGGCGCTGCGTGGTGGAGCGCTCGCAGCCACCGGACTGGTGGCGGTCTCCGCGGTCCTGACCGCCATCCTCATCGCCGTCGGCTACGGTGCCATCATCTCCCTGCATGAGAGCGCGCAGTTCGGCGTCCTGGGTGGTGCGATCGTCACCGGCGCCGAACTCCTGTACCTCCCGAACCTCGTGATCTGGGCCATGAGCTGGATCACCGGCGCGGGCTTCGCCATCGGGAGCGGCACGGCGATCTCACCGATCGGCACGCTCGCCGGGCCCATGCCGGCCGTGCCGGTCCTCGGCGCCATCCCGACGGGAGAGAGCCCACTCGGTTTCGTGGTCCTCGTGGTCCCGGTCGTCATCGGATTCGCCGCCGCCGTGGTGCTGCGTCGTCGTCTGCTCGTCGACCTCGACGGGCGTGGCGGGCTCGCACGACTGGCGGTCGTCGGTCTCGGCGTCGGGGTCACCGCCGGCATCATCGTCGGAGTTCTCGCGGCCCTCTCGGCGGGCGCGGCAGGCCCAGGTCGACTCATCGAGGTCGGCCCGAACGGTTGGGCGACGGGCCTGTGGACCACGCTGACGGTCGGGATCGCGGCCGTGGTCGGCATGGCGGCCGGTCCGACGCATCTGGCCGATGAGGACCGCCTCCCGGAGCTGTACGCCCAGCCGAGCGGCCGGGGTGCCCGCGACCGATAGGATGCTCTGGTGCTGTCACTCGTCGTGCTGATCTCCGGTGGCGGATCCAATCTCCGCGCCCTCCTCGAAGCCTCACGCGACGCGGATTTCCCCGCTCGCGTCATCGCCGTCGGTGCCGATCGGGAGGCTGACGGCCTTGCTCACGCCGAGGAGTTCGGCATCCCGTCGTTCACCGTCCCGTACTCGTCCTTCGACTCGCGGGCGGAGTGGGGCGCAGCCCTCCTCGAGCAGATCCGGGTCTGGAACCCGGACGTCCTCGTCCTCAGCGGCCTCATGCGCCTCCTGCCACCCGTGGTCGTCGACGCCCTCTCGCCGCGCATCATCAACACGCACCCCGCGTACCTCCCCGAGTTCCCGGGCGCGCACGGCGTCCGGGACGCACTGGCGGCAGGCGCCTCGCAGACCGGGGCATCGATCATCGTCGTCGACAACGGTGTCGACGCGGGTCCGATCATCTCGCAGGAGCGTGTCCCGGTCCTGCCTGACGACACGGAGCACAGCCTCCACGAGCGGATCAAGCCGGTGGAGCGTCGACTGCTCGTCCAGGCCGTCCGCGACCTCGCCACCGGAACCATCGACCTCGAGGCGCTCTCCACGGCGTCCCGCCCGCCAGCAGAAGGAGCACCCCAGTCATGAGCGGTCCCAGCCACGACCACAGCCTCTACCGCGAACGCGACCTCGTCCCCGTCCGCAGGGCGTTGATCTCGGTCAGCGACAAGACCGGGCTGCTCGAGCTCGCCGGCGCACTCGCCGCAGCGGGCGTCGAGATCGTCTCCACCGGCTCCACTGCGGCGACCATCCGAGGTGCGGGCCACACGGTCACCGACGTGTCCGAGGTCACCGGATTCCCCGAGTCGCTCGACGGTCGCGTCAAGACCCTGCACCCCTCGGTGCACGCCGGACTCCTCGCCGATCTGCGCCTCGAATCCCACGAGGCCCAGCTCGCCGAGCTCGGTATCGAGCCGTTCCAGCTCGTCGTCGTGAACCTGTACCCCTTCGTCGAGACGGTCGCGAGCGGCGCCGCCGGTGACGACGTCGTCGAACAGATCGACATCGGTGGGCCGGCGATGGTGCGCGCTTCGGCGAAGAACCACGCCAACGTCGCGATCGTCGTCTCTCCCGAACGCTACGGGCTGATCACCGAGGCCGTCGCGGCCGGCGGCACCACGCTCGCTCAGCGTCGCTCGCTCGCCGCGCAGGCCTTCGACCACACCGCCTCGTACGACGCGGCGGTGTCCGCGTGGTTCGCGAGCACGGAGACGACCGAGGTGGACGCCTTCCCCAGCACGCTGACCGTCACCGGTCGTCGCGAGGCGGTGCTGCGCTACGGCGAGAACTCGCACCAGGCCGCGGCGCTGTACGTCCGTCCGGGTGGTGCCGGGATCGCCCAGGCGACGCAATTGCACGGCAAGGAGATGTCGTACAACAACTACGTCGACGCCGACGCGGCGGTCCGCGCGGCCTACGACTTCGCCAACCCCGCCGTCGCGATCATCAAGCACGCGAACCCGTGCGGTATCGCCTTCGCGAACCCGAAGGCACCAGACCCGATCGCCTCGGCCCACCGTCGGGCGCACGAGTGCGACCCGGTCTCCGCCTTCGGCGGCGTCATCGCAGCCAACCGCGTCGTGACCCTCGGCATGGCCGAGACGGTCAAGGAGATCTTCACCGAGGTGCTCGTCGCCCCGGGCTTCGAGGACGCCGCGCTCGAGGTGCTCAAGACGAAGAAGAACCTGCGGCTCCTGCAGCTGCCGGAGGACTTCGTGCGTGAGGAGCGCGAGGTCCGGCAGATCTCCGGTGGCCTGCTCTACCAGGATGCGGACCGCTTCGCCGACGACCCGCAGGACACCGCCAAGGGCTGGACGCTCGTCACTGGCGAACCGGCCGACGACGACACCCTGCTCGACCTCATCTTCGCGTGGAAGGCGTGCCGCTCGGTCAAGTCCAACGGCATCCTGCTCGCCAAGGGCAGCGCGAGCGTGGGCGTCGGGATGGGCCAGGTCAACCGCGTCGACTCCTGCCACCTCGCCGTGAGCCGAGCCGGTGACCGCGCGGCGGGCTCCGTCGCGGCCTCGGACGCCTTCTTCCCGTTCGCGGACGGCCTGCAGGTCCTGCTCGACGCCGGCGTGCGCGCGGTCGTGCAGCCCGGTGGTTCCGTCCGCGACGAAGAGGTCATCGCTGCGGCCGAAGCCGCCGGCGTGACCATGTACTTCACGGGGGAGCGTCACTTCTTCCACTAGGCCGTGCCGCCCGCCCCTGTGGGGGTTCTGGGCTGGCTCTTGGTGATCTCCCAGCGGCGTCGGGCCCACGTGGCCCGACGCCGCTGTGTCGTTGGGCTACGGTTGTCGGATGACTGCCACCTGGAGCCGCAAGCTCATCGCATCCGCCGCCGCCGCCGTCGCGACCATCGTCGTGGGCTTCCTGGGGGTCATGTTCGTCACGTTCGTCGGCTACCAGTTCGCCGGGACGATCTTCGCCCAGGCGAGCCCGTACTTCTTCGAGAGCACGATCATCACCTTCGTGCTGCTGCTGATCGTGGGCGTCGTCGGCCTCTACCGGTACCGACTCCTCGCCCTGCTGGGCGGCGCCGCCCTCGCCGTCATCGGAGCGCTCCTCGGCCTCATCGTCCAGGTGGCGACGACTGGGCAGCCCATCGACAGCACCGTGCTCAGCAGCATCGTCGCGACGCTCATCAGCCTCAACCTCGTCTTCGTGGTCGTCGTCGCGCTCTCCGCGGCATTCATCGGATACCCCGTGTACTGGATGGTCGTCCGCACGCAGGACGCCGTGCTCGACGACGGACGCCGGATCGCGCTCGTGCGCATGCCCGCCTCCAACCTCGCCGAAGGCCTCGTGACGCACCTGGAGCGGACGCCGATCGATGCCGAGCTCGCCGACAAGCAGTGGGACGCCTACGTCGCCGCGTTCGACGCCGCCGGCTGGGACACCACCGAGGTCTCCTGGGCCGAGCAGCTCGCGGACTCCGTCTTCATCGAGGACGCCGTCATCGTGATCGGCGACGTCGCCGTCGTGACCCGACCTGGCGCAGAGAGCCGTCGCCCCGAGGTCGTCGCAGCCGAGACCACCGCCCGTGAGCTCGGCCTGCGGGTCCACCGGATCGAGGGCGAAGGCACCCTCGAGGGCGGCGACGTCCTCCGGGTCGGTACGACCGTCTACGTCGGTCGCAGCGGCCGCACCAACGCCGAAGGCGTCCGGCAGCTCCGAGCCATCCTCGCACCGCTCGGGTTCGACGTCGTGGCGGTCCCCGTCACGACCGCCCTCCACCTGAAGTCGACGGTCACCGCCCTCCCCGACGGGACCGTGCTCGTCCACCCCGACCTCGTCGAGGACCCGTCCTTCTTCGGTCGCCACCTCGTCGTGCCCGAGCGCGAGGGCGTCGCTGTGGTCGAACTCGCGGAGGACACCGTGCTCATCTCCGCAGCCGCTCCCAAGACGGCTGCGCTGCTCGAGGACCGCGGCTACACCGTGGTCCAGGTGGACATCAGCGAGTTCGAGAAGCTCGAGGGCTGCGTGACCTGCCTGTCCGTGCGGGTCAGCTGAGCCGATCGTGGAGCAGCAGGCTGGAGCGCGCGGCGGTCGGGATCTGAGCCGGAGGACCGTCGCGCAGCGATTGGACATCCCGCTCGAGATGGCCAGACACCACGGGATCCCGCCGTTCTGGTCGGCGGACCAGTTGGCGGCGTTCCAGGCCGACCCGCCGGCGTGGTACGTGCAGTCCCGCGCGAACCGGACCGGGAAACGGCCGGTCTGGGTGGAGTTGCGGTGCGCGATCTGCGGCACCAGTGAGACGCTCCGCCCGAAGAAGTGGTGGCCGGAGTTCTCGATGGTGAGCTGCTCGTGGCACGGCGCCGACGAGCTGCCGCCGGTGCCTGAGGGTGCCCGTCGGCGCGAGGTCGACGGCATCGGAGCCTTCGTCGGCATCGTCGACGAACCGATCTCCTGACGACGAGACCACCCGGACCGGTGCGTGCAACCGCATGGATCCCTTGCAGGCTGATGGCCGATTCCCATAGTCTGGTCTGCTGCGCCGAACCTCGTTCACCGTGATCGGTCGCCGCCCGCGTTCGAGTGCGACCTGTACACCCGGCCCGCGGCTCTCGCCAAACAGGATGAGGAGGATGCCATGACGCTCTCGAACCACACCGCGCTCGCGCCGACGGTCGATCGTGCCCGCTCCGCCTCGAGCCGCCGCCCCGTGGCCGTCCCGGCGCCAGCCGGACGCGCGGCCGCAGCGGACGCCGACGCTTAGCACGAGCGCCAGGCAGTCCACCTCACCATCCGTCCGGCCTCGTCCGGGCCCGTCACCGGATGCTGCGACCTCGCACAGCGACCTCGCCGTCCGGCCGTTCCACGACCATCATCCCGTCGGTGATCGACGTCACCGACGCTCTCGCAAGGAATCCCCGTCATGACTCCGCTCGGCGATGAACGCCGTCCTGTCCAACCGCGCCAGAGCACGTTCCGTGCCCTGATGCGGATCTACCCCTTCGCGAAGACCGCCATGCCGCGGATCGTGCTCGGCATGGTCGCCGCGCTCGTCGCCGGCCTGGTGGCCCTCGCGATCCCGCTCGTGCTGCAGGCGCTCGTCGACGGTCCGCTCTCGACCGGCGACTCCGCGCAGATCTGGCCGGCTGTGCTCGTGGTCCTCGCCCTCGGAGTGCTCGAGGCGGTCATGATCGCGCTGCGCCGCTGGTTCGTCCTGACGCCCGGGACCCACGTCGAGGCGCGGATGCGCAATGCGCTGTTCGCCAAGCTGCAGGACCTCCCCGTGACCTTCCACGACCGGTGGCAGAGCGGACAGCTGCTCTCCCGCGCCGTCAGCGACCTCGGACTCATCCGCCGGTGGATCTCGTTCGGCTTCGTGCTCCTGATCGTCAACGGCGTCACGATCGTCATCGGTGCCGTCATCCTGTTCACCTGGAACTGGCTGCTCGGACTCATCTTCATCGCGCTCGCCATCCCCGTGTGGGTGTTCGGGTTCACCTTCGAGGGGCGGTACTCGGTCATCGCCCGGCGCAGCCAGGACCAGGCGGGTGACCTGGCGACCGCCGTCGAGGAGTCCGTCCACGGCATCCGGGTGCTCAAGGCGTTCGGTCGCGGCAAGCACGCCCTGCGGAGCTTCGCGTCGCGCGCCGAGGACCTGCGGGGGACCGAGATCGAGAAGGCCAAGGCCATCGCGGGGATCTGGTTCTGGCTCGTCCTGTTGCCGGACGTCGCCTTCGCGCTCTGCCTGTTGGCAGGGGTCTGGCTCGCGTCGATCGGAGAACTCACCGTCGGTCAGCTGTTCGCCTTCTTCGCGACGGCCACGATCCTGCGGTTCCCGATCGAGTCGATCGGCTTCCTGCTCGCGATGACCTTCGACACCCGGACGGCGACCGACCGGTACTTCGAGGTCATCGACTCTGTCAACACGATCACCGACCCCGAGCACCCCGAACGCATCCGTGAACCGCGCGGCGAGCTCGTGTTCGAGGACGTGCACTTCCGCTACCAGGACGCACCCGACCGCTACGCGGACGTGGTGGACGGCGTCGACCTCCGGCTCGAGCCGGGGGAGACCATGGCACTCGTCGGTCTGACGGGTTCCGGGAAGTCGACCATCACGGCACTGACCACCCGCCTGTACGACGTCACGGGTGGGCGGATCCTGCTCGACGGCGTCGACATCCGGGCGCTCACTCGGGAAGACCTGCGCAGGCACATCGCGATGGCGTTCGAGGATGCGACCCTTTTCTCGGCGAGCGTCAAGGAGAACGTCCTCCTCGGGCGGGACGACATCGACCTCGACTCCGCGGAGGCCGATCGGATCCTGCGCGAGGCGCTCGACATCGCCCAGGCCGGGTTCGTCGACGAATTGCCGAACGGCGTCGAGACGCTGGTCGGTGAAGAGGGGCTCAGCCTGTCCGGTGGGCAGCGTCAGCGGCTCGCACTCGCGCGTGCGGTGGCCGCGCGGCCGGAGGTGCTCGTGCTGGACGATCCGTTGTCGGCGCTCGACGTCGACACCGAGGCGCTCGTCGAAGCGGCACTCCGCCGAGTGCTCGCCTCCACCACGGCCCTGATCGTCGCCCACCGGCCGAGCACCGTCACCCTGGCGGACCGCGTCGCCCTCCTGGAGGACGGTCGCATCACCGCCGTGGGTCGCCACAGTGAGCTGTTGCAGCACAACGCCCATTACCGCTACGTGATCTCGAGTCTGGAAGACGACGAACGAGAGTCAAACCGCCAGGAGGTGAACCTGTGACCCCGCCGACGACCGTCCACGGAGTGGAGGGTGAGGAGCGCGACGACCTCACCCGTGACGAGTCCGCGCACATCCGGCGCCGTTCGCTGCGCCTGCTCGGATCGCTGCTCGCGCCCCTGCGCCTGCGCGTGATCGCCGCCATGACCATCGTCGTGGTGTCGACGGCCGCCCAGGTCGCCGGGCCCGCGTTGATCGCCCTCGGCATCGACCGCGCCCTCCCTGCCGTCCTGGAACGCGCCGACTGGATGCCGGCCTTCCTCGTGGTCGGCGCGTACCTGCTGACCGGCGCCGCCGGTGCGACGCTGATCTCCTGGTACACCGTGCTCGCCGCTCGGATCAGCCAGGCGATCCTGATCGACCTGCGGAAGCGCGTGTTCCTGCAGACGCAGCGGCTCAGCCTCGACTTCCATGAGAGCTACACCTCGGGTCGCATCATCTCCCGGCAGACGAGCGATCTCGACTCCATCCGCGAGTTGCTCGACTCCGGGATCAACCAGCTCGTGTCCGGCGTGCTGTACATGGGTTTCACCGCGGCGGCCCTCGTCCTCGTCGACTGGGTCAGCGGTCTGGTGCTGCTCGGGTCGCTCATCCCGCTGTTCGTGCTCACCCGCTGGTTCCAGCTCCGCTCGCAGCGGATGTTCCGCGAGTCGCGCGTCCGGTCGGCGAAGCTCATCGTGTTCTTCGTGGAGGCGATGACCGGCATCCGTGCCGTGAAGGCGTTCCGGAAGGAGCGGCGGAACGAGCGCGCGTTCGGCGAGCTCGTGGAGCAGTACCGCGACACCAACGCCCGGGTCATCCAGCTGTTCGGGGTGTTCGATCCCGGACTGGTGTTCATCGGCAACGTCTCCGTCGCCGTGGTGCTCCTCGTCGGCGGGTTCCGGGTCGCGGACGGACAGCTCGCGATCGGAGCGCTGCTCGCGGCGCTCCTCTACACGCGGCGGTTCTTCGACCCGATGGAGGAGATGGCGATGTTCTACAACTCCTACCAGTCGGCCGCTGCGGCGCTCGAGAAGATCTCCGGCGTGCTCGAGGAGCGTCCCGGGGTGCCCGACCCGGTCGCGCCGGTCGACCTGTGGACGTCGCAGGGACGCATCACCTTCGACGACGTGACGTTCGCGTACGCCGCCGACCGGGTGGTGCTCCCGGAATTCGACCTCGAGATCCCGGCAGGGCAGACCATCGCACTCGTCGGCACGACCGGTGCGGGCAAGTCGACGCTCGCGAAGCTCATCAGTCGGTTCTACGACCCGACCGACGGTGCGGTGCGCCTCGACGGCATCGACCTGCGCGATCTCCACCCGAAGGACCTCCGTCGGGCGATCGTCATGGTGACGCAGGAGGCCTACCTGTTCTCCGGCTCGGTCGCCGACAACATCGCGTTGGGCAAGCCCGACGCGACGATCGAGGAGATCACCGCCGCCGCGAAGGCCGTCGGCGCGCACACCTTCATCGAGGCGTTGCCGAACGGCTACGACACCGACGTGAACAAGCGCGGTGGTCGGGTCTCGGCCGGACAGCGGCAGCTCCTGTCGTTCGCGCGGGCGTTCCTCGCGGATCCGGCCGTGCTGATCCTCGACGAGGCGACCGCATCGCTCGACATCCCGAGCGAGCGACTCGTCCAGGACGCGCTGCAGACCCTGCTCGCGGACCGCACCGCGATCATCATCGCGCACCGGTTGTCGACCGTCGCGATCGCCGACCGGGTGCTCGTGATGGAGCACGGCCGGGTGGTCGAGGACGGCGCGCCAGCGGAGCTCATCGGCGGCACGGGTCGGTTCGCCGCGATGCACGCCGCCTGGCGGTCCTCGGTCGGCTGACCCGGGCCGCGCAGGCGTGTCCACGGGGTCCTCAGGTGACGGAGTGACCCCGTGGGCACTACACCTCGTCTCGTCGACCTGCCACAATGAGCGGATGACCAGTCAGGAACCGCGTTCGCTGCGTGTCGCCGTCGCGGACGACGCGGTGCTCCTCCGTGAGGGTGTCGCGCAGATCCTCAAGGCGGGTGGTCACGACGTGGTCGGATCGTTCGGGTCGGCGGTCGACCTGGTCGACCGCATCGACGCGGGGCTGCAGCTCGACGCCGTGGTGCTCGACATCCGGATGCCGCCCACCCACACCGACGAGGGCATCGTCGCCCTCGAGCAGTTGCGGGCGTCGGGCTTCGCAGCCGGGGTGCTCCTGCTGAGCACGTACGCGGTGCCCTCCTACGCGGTCCGCGCGCTCGGCTCCGGAGGTGGCACCGGTTACCTGCTGAAGGACCGCGTCGCCGACTCCGGGACACTCGTCGACGCCGTGGAGCGCGTGGCGGCGGGTGAGTCCGTCGTGGATCCCGAGGTCGTCTCCCTCCTCGTCGCGGAGCGGACCCGGTCCGACGGCCTGGACCACCTCACGGAGCGGGAACGCGAAGTCCTCACCCTCATGGCCGAGGGGCGATCGAACTCCGGCATCGCGAAGGCGCTGGTCGTCAGTCTGAAGACCGTCGAAGCACACATCAGCCGCATCCTGGCCAAGCTCGGACTCGAGGACTCCCCGGCGGACCACCGCCGCGTCCTCGCGGTCGTGCGATGGCTGGAACACACGGATGGCTGACGGTCGCCCAAACGGACGGGCGACCTCGCTGCCCATCCCGGCACCGGCCGGCCGCGGGCGCCTGCCGTGGCCGCTGCGACTCGGTATCCTGCTCGCCGCCGCACTCGTGTGCGTCCTGTCCGTCGTGTTCGGCGTCGTCCAGCCGGGCATCGCCGACGGCAACGGTCTGCCCTGGTTGGTCGGCCACCTCGCGGCGCTGGTGGCGGCAGGGCTGATCTGGTGGCTGGCTCCGACGGCCGCTCCGGGCTGGGTGATCGTCGGGTACGCGCTGGCCGAGACGGCCTACATGTGGGCGTACGGCATCGACGCGGGCTGGCTCTGGCCGCTCCTCATGTCGATCTCCGTGCTCCCGGGGGTCGCGCTGGTGTGGCTGGCCCTGGCCTTCCCGGCGGGCCGGCTGCGGCGCGGCTTCGATCGGCGGCTCGTCATCACCGCCTCGGTCTACCTTGTCACCTATGCGATCGTGACGCTCCTGGTGACCCCGAACCACGTGCTCGACGCGAGCCACGAGCGGAGTCGGTACGCCGTCCTCGCGACCGGAGACGTGGCCGACGCGCTCGGTCGGGTCCACGCGGGTGTCATGGGGGCCTTCGCGGTCGTGGTCGCGGGTGTCGTGCTCCTGCGGTGGGCGCGGAGCAGCGGAGCGGCCAGACAGGTCGCCTTCATCATGCCGGTCGCGTTCGTGTTGTGGCTCGTCATCGGGGTCGCGTGGTCCCTCGTCCGCCTCGGGGGATGGCCGGAGCACCTCCGGCTCGTCGTCGAGGACCTCAACGCGTTCTCGGTGGTGCTCGTCCCTGCCGCGTACGCGACGGGTCTCATCCGGATGCGGACGATCCGCGCCAGGGCCGTCGACCTCGTGCAGACCGGACAGCTGAGCGAGACCGGTCACGACCGCTGGGACGGTGCGGTGAAGACCGTCCTCGGGGACCGCACCGCCCGGCTCGTCTGGCCGGGATCGCAGCGGACCACCGACCGGGACCCACGCGGTCGGGCGATGTCGAGCGTCGGCGACGCGGACGCGCCGCTCGTGTACATCGAGCACGACGCGGCTCTGCTCGACAATCCGCAGTTGCTCCGGTCGGTGTCGGCGTCGCTGCGCATCATGATCGACAACGAACGACTCACCGCTGAACTCCGCCACTCGTTGCGCGAGGTGAGCCGGTCGCGGTTGCGCATCGTGCAGGCGGCCGACGAAGCGCGACGGCGGGCGGAGCGCGACCTGCACGACGGCTCCCAGCAGCAGCTGTTCTCCGTCGCGCTGCGACTCCGGATGGCGAGCGACGCTGCACGCGCCGACGGCCAACTCGCCCTGGCCGACGGCCTCGAGACCACCATCGATCAGCTTGCGAGCGCCATCAAGGAGCTCCGCGAACTCGCTCGAGGTCTGCACCCGGCGCTCCTGGCCGAGGGCGGATTGGCGCCGGCGATCGCCGAACTCGGGCGCCGGTGCACCGTCGTCACCAAGGTCGCCGTGGAGCTCCGCGAGCGACCCGGGCAGCTCATCGAGTCGACGGTCTACTACGTCGTCTCGGAGTGCCTGGCCAACGTCACGAAGTACTCCGGGGCGTCGAGCTGCGAGGTGGTCGTCTCCGACGATCCGGACGGCGGGCTCCGGGTCGTGGTCGCGGACGACGGGGTGGGCGGTGCCGACCCCGCGCGGGGGAGCGGGTTGCGCGGTCTGGCGGACCGGGTCGACGCCGTCGGCGGGACGATGCGCGTCGAGAGCCCGATCGGTGCCGGGACGGTCGTCTCGATCCACCTGCCCGGCTGATCGGGTTCGAAGCCGGTCAGTACAGCAGTGCCTCGCGACCCAGGCGGTACCGCCCGCCGCTCATCGGGACGATCGGTGTGCCCTCGGCCTCGTAGTGTTCGAGGGCGCGATCCTCGTGCCCCGTCGGAGGGAGACCGCCCGACCGGACGACCCGCCACCAGGGCACGGCGTGCCCGTACTGCGCCATCACGCGACCGACGCCGCGCGCCGACTTCGACCCGATGATGGACGCGACCTGGCCGTAACTCAGGGCGCAGCCCTCGGGGATGTCGGCGACGACGGCCAGCACGGCCTCGGCGAACGCCTCAGCCGAGTCCGTCGGTGACGACCCGCTCACCGTCTCAGAGGCTGATGCTGCCGATGGTCTCGCCGTACTGGGTCTCGCCGACGGGGGAGAACCCGACGCGGAGGAAGAACGCCTCGGGACCGAGGTCGCCGGGCTCGTAGATGACGTTGACGTGGTCGAAGCCGCGCTGCTTGGCCTCCTCGATGAGCGAGGCCACCGCGAACCGGCCGACGCCGCGGCCCTGGTCGTCGGCGTCGACGTTGATGCGCCACAGGGCGGAGCGGAACTCCTCCTGCGTCGACTCGTGGTCGAAGTTGGCGGAGATGAAGCCGACGACCTCGTCGCCGTCGAGGATGACGCGCTGCCAGGAGGTGGCGGGGTTCACGACCGCGGCCGCGACCGCGTAGGACACCGGGGCGATGAACTGCTCCTGCCCGGGTTTCATGGTGAGCGCGTTGACCGCCACGATCGTCGATGCGGACAGTTCTTCCAGACGCAGCTCAGCCATGAGCCCAGGCTAACCTGTCCGGCGGACCGCGGATAGTCCGTCGGACCGCCGACACGCTGCTCGTGGCGACATCCACGGCCGACCCACAGCCGGGGAGCGGGGCGTCCGGGTGCCGTCGGATCCAACTGTCTCGATGTCAAGAGACCTGGCAGGTCTTGTAAGCTAGGGCGTGGCCGTGCCGTCCACCTTTCGGATGCGGTCTCCTCCATGCCATGCGGAGCACTCCACCGCGTGCGCACCTCCGTAGGCCGCTCGGCTCAGGGCGGCATCAGAAAGGACAACCAGTGTCGAAGATCAAGGTCGAAGGCACCGTCGTCGAACTCGACGGCGATGAGATGACTCGCATCATCTGGCAGTTCATCAAGGACTCGCTCATCCACCCCTACCTCGATGTGAACCTCGAGTACTACGACCTCGGCATCGAGAAGCGTGACGAGACGGACGACCAGATCACGATCGACGCCGCGCACGCCATCCAGAAGCACGGCGTCGGCGTCAAGTGCGCGACCATCACCCCCGACGAGGCACGTGTCGAGGAGTTCGGTCTCAAGAAGATGTGGCGGAGCCCGAACGGCACCATCCGCAACATCCTCGGCGGCGTCATCTTCCGCGAGCCCATCATCATCTCGAACATCCCGCGTCTCGTGCCCGGTTGGAACAAGCCGATCATCATCGGCCGCCACGCGTTCGGCGACCAGTACCGCGCGACCGACTTCCTGTTCAAGGGCGAGGGCAAGCTCACGGTCGAGTTCACGCCCGACGACGGCTCGGAGCCGCAGAAGTTCGAGGTCTTCCAGTCGCCCGGCGACGGCATCGCACAGGTGCAGTACAACCTCGACGCCTCGATCCGCGACTTCGCGCGTGCCAGCCTCAACTACGGCCTGAACCGCAACTACCCGGTGTACCTCTCCACGAAGAACACCATCCTCAAGGCCTACGACGGCCGGTTCAAGGACATCTTCCAGGAGATCTTCGACGCGGAGTTCAAGGAGCGGTTCGAGGCTGCCGGCATCACCTACGAGCACCGACTCATCGACGACATGGTCGCTTCGGCCATGAAGTGGGAGGGTGGTTACGTCTGGGCCTGCAAGAACTACGACGGCGACGTCCAGTCCGACACCGTGGCTCAGGGCTTCGGCTCGCTCGGCCTCATGACGAGCGTGCTGGCCACGCCCGACGGCAAGATCGTGGAGGCCGAGGCCGCACACGGCACCGTCACGCGCCACTACCGCCAGCACCAGCAGGGCAAGCCCACGTCGACGAACCCGATCGCCTCGATCTTCGCGTGGACCCGTGGTCTGCAGCACCGAGGCGTGCTCGACGGCAACCAGGAGCTCATCGAGTTCGCGGCGACCCTCGAGGACGTCGTCATCAAGACGGTCGAGTCCGGCGCCATGACGAAGGACCTCGCGCTCCTCGTCGGCCCCGACCAGGCCTACCAGACCACCGAGGAGTTCCTCGAGACCATCTCGGCGAACCTCAAGGCGCGCCTGGCCTGATGACGTCGGCCTGACCGGCACCGGCACCACACGGACGGGGCCCGGGAGCACACGCTCCCGGGCCCCGTCCGTCGTCCGGGTCACGACGCCGGCCCGGACGGTCGTGTTAGCGTCGATGGACCACCTCGACGACGACGTGAGGACCATCGATGTCACCGATGACGAGAAGACAGTTGCTGGCCTGGGCTGCAGCCGGTGGTGCGACCGCACTCCTGGCGGGCTGTTCCACCCCGGGGACGGTGTCGCCGAACACCGGTCCGACGATCGCCCCGGCCGCCGCCGGTGAACGGATCACGCTCACGTACTGGGCCTGGTTGAAGGACCTCCAGAAGGTCGCCGACGTCTGGAACGCCGACCACCCGAACGTGCAGATCGAGGCCGTGTGGATCCCCGGAGGCAACGACGGCGGGTATCAGAAGCTCTACTCGGCGCTCGCCGCGGGTGGTGGTCCGGACCTCGCGCAGGTCGAGATGCGGACGCTCCCCGAGTTCCTGCTCGTGAACGGGTTGGTCGACCTCCGGCGCTACGGCGCGGACGAGGTCGCGTCGCGGTACAACGAGACCCTCTGGAACCAGGTCTCCTACGTCGACGGGGTCTACGGGATCCCACAGGACTCCGGTCCGATGGCGCTCTACTACCGCCCGGACCTGCTCGACCGGGTGGGCGCGAAGGCCCCGGCCACCTGGGACGAGTGGTTCCAAGTGGCGGGGGCGGTGCGCGACGCCGACATGTATCTGGATTGCTTCGCCCTCGACGACGCGTCGTGGTTCGCGGCCATGGCGACCCAGGCCGGCGCGTCCTGGTTCCGTGTCGACGGCGACCGGTGGATCGTGGACATGACGGACGACGCGACCCTGGAGACGGCCAGGTTCTTCGACCGGGCCATCGATGAGGGCGTCATGACCACCTCCTACAGCCAGTTCTCACCGGCCTGGTTCGCCGCTGCGGCGAAGGACTCGATCGCGTCGCTCGCCGGAGCCAGCTGGGGAGACGCCCTCCTGCAGGGCGTCTCGGGGGCCGAGGGCAAGTGGCGGGTCGCGCCGTTGCCCCGTTGGGGGAGCGAGGGGTACGGCTCGACCTTCCAGGGCGGGTCCACGGCTGCCGTCCTGGCGAACAGCGCCCACCCGAGGGAGGCGCTCGAGTTCGCCGTGTGGATGACCACGAGCGACGCCGGCATCGACGCCATGATCGAGCACTCCGGCATCGGGTGGTCGCCGAACGACGCCTACATCGGTGCCCGCCGACAACAGCCGAGCGAGTTCTTCGGTGGCCAGAACTACAACGAGGAGGTCTTCGTGCCGGCGGCCAAGGAACAGAACAACGAGTGGCAGTGGTGGCCACTCACCCAGCAGACCTTCAACATCCTCGCCGACGGGTTCCGGGCCAAAGCCTCGGGCGGCACCCTCGTGGACGCCGTGGTCCAGGGGCAGCGCGACGTCATCACCGCGTTCCGCAACAAGGGCCTCCGGATCGAGGCGGCGTCGTGAGCGCCGTCACGGAACGCCCGGCGCGGGGTGTGGCGGACGACCCGTCCCGGTCGGGATCGCAGCGCCGACGCCGGACCTCGGTCGCGGCTCCGTGGATGCTCCTCGGACCGTTCCTGGCGCTCTTCGTCCTCACCTTCATCCTGCCGATCATCGTCGCGGTCGGCAGCAGCTTCGTCCGTGTCTCACGGAAGAGTGTCTTCGGGGAGGAGGGCGTCACGACCGAGTTCGCGTGGTTCTCCAACTACGCCCAGGCCCTGGAGAACGGCAACTTCATCGCCTCGATCGGCCGGATGCTCCTCTTCGGCGTCGTGCAGGTCACGGTCATGATCGCGCTGTGCACCCTGCTGGCGCTCCTCCTCGAGTCCGCCTCCGCGAAGTGGCCGGGGTTCTTCCGGGCCGTGTACTTCCTGCCCTACGGCATCCCCGGCGTGATCGCGACGATCCTCTGGTCGTTCCTCTACGTCCCGGGACTCAGCCCGATCATCGACATCGCCGGGGCGATGGGGATCGAGCTCGACTTCCTCGGCGCAGGCACCGTGCTCTGGTCCATCGCCAACATCGTGACCTGGACCTACACCGGGTACAACATGATGATCGTGGTCGCCCAGTTGAAGGCCATCCCCGGCGAGGTGTACGAGGCCGCGAAGGTCGACGGCGCCGGGCCGTTCCGCGTCGCGGTGAGCATCCAGCTCCCGCTCATCCGGCCGGCGCTCATCCTCACGACCGTGTTCTCCATCATCGGCACGCTTCAGCTCTTCGCCGAGCCCCAGGTGCTGCAGACCGTGTCGCCCGCGATCGACAACGAGTACACGCCGAACCTCAGCGCCTACACGACCGCGTTCGCCTACAACGACTACAACGTCGCCGCAGCGCAGGCGGTGCTCATCGCCCTGGTCGCGTTCGCGCTGTCGTTCATCTTCCTGCGCCTGACGTCGAGGAGGGCATCATGAGCGAGACCCGGAGCATCACGACCGCGACCTCGTCGAAGCGAGCCCAGCGGCTGAGCGACCAGCAGGGGCGCCCGGGTGGGTCCAGGGGGATGCGGGTGCTCGTGACGGGCATCCTCGTCGTCGTCGCGGTCTACTTCCTGGTGCCCGTGTACTGGGTGGTGATCGCTGCGACCAAGAGCACCGAGGATCTGTTCGGCAGCAACGGCTTCCTCCTCGGCTCGGAGTTCTCGTTGTGGTCGAACCTCCACGAGGTGCTCACCTACGACGGCGGCATCTTCGTCCGCTGGTTCGGCAACTCGGTGCTCTATGCGGGCGTGGGAGCCCTCATCGCGACGTACCTCGCCGCGGCAGGCGGGTACGCGCTCGCGAAGTACCGGTTCCGCGGGCGTAACCTCGTCTTCGGCACCATCCTCGGCGGGGTCCTCGTGCCGGGGACGGCCACAGCACTCCCGCTGTTCCTGCTCTTCAGTCAGCTGGGACTCGCGAACACGTACTGGTCGGTGCTCCTGCCGTCGCTCGTCTCACCGTTCGGGTTGTTCCTCTGCCGGATCTACGCCGACGCGACGATCGACGACTCGCTCATCGAGGCCGCACGGATCGACGGCGCGAGCGAGCTGCGGATCTTCCACACCGTGGGGCTGAAGATCCTCACGCCCGCGCTCGTGACCGTCTTCCTCTTCCAGCTCGTCGGGATCTGGAACAACTACTTCCTGCCACTCGTCATGCTGTCCGACAGCACGCTGTACCCGATCACCCTGGGTCTGAACAACTGGCGGAGCCAGGTCGACCGCCTGCCGGAGTTCTACGAGCTGACGACCGGCGGCGCGCTGTTGTCGATCATCCCGTTGGCGATCGCGATGATCGTGCTGCAACGCTTCTGGCGTGGCGGGCTCACCGAGGGATCCGTGAAGTAGCCGTCGGCCCGGAGACGGCGACGGGCCCCGGATCAGCCGATCCGGGGCCCGTCGTCAGTCGTGTCGAGCTAGAGGCTGCAGGTGTTGCCGAGCGTCGTGAACTCGTCCTGGAGCTTCGTGAGCGAATCGGTGAGCCCGGTCTGGTCGACGTTCTGCGGGTCGTCGACAGCCGTCTTCGCGACGTCGATGAAGTCGTTGAGTGCCTTCACCGAGTCGTTCGCCGCGGTCTTCACCTCATCGTTCGTGACCTTGTCGGCCGCCGCCTTGAACGTTCCGGAGAAGTCGTCGAGCTGGGTGACGGCCGCCTCGGGGTCGGAGGACAGCGAGCTCAGGCCCGACTGCAGCTGCGAAGCCGACTCCGTCACCTCGGACTGGATGAGCTTGCACGCATCCTCCTTGCTCTGGGCGCCGCCGGCACAGCCGGTGAGGAGCAGGCCCGAGACGGCGATCGCGCCGAGGAATGCTGCTGCGTTCTTCTTCATGGTGGTGTGATTCCCCCGTGTTCGGTGCCCGTGGCGGGCCCGCCCGCGCGCTGCGGGTCGGCCTCCAGGCTACCCGGTGGAGCCAGCAGTCCGCAGGCGGACGCCGTCCGACGCTGGTGCGTGGTCGTCGCCGACATGGACGCGAGCCCCGTTTATTTGTAAGCTTGGCGAACAAACCGGTGGTGCGAGCGGGTCGCTCCACGGATCGAAGGAACCACAGCATGCAGACGCGCCACGACGCCCTCCGGAGACGAACCGCGTGAGGGTGGGACTCGACATCGGCGGCACGAAGACCGATGCCGTCGTCGTGACGGACGACGGCGCGCTCCTGCATCGGCTCAGGCTGGTCACGGGACGCGGGCCCGAAGCCGTCGTCGAGACCGCCGTCGAGGCCGTCAGTCGGCTCTCCGACGCCGTCGCGCGCCCGATCGACGCGTTCACCTCGGTCGGCGTGGGTATCCCCGGGTTGACCGTCCCGGGCACCGGCCGGGTGACCCACGCCGTCAACCTCGACGTGGAGGAACTCGAGCTCGGTGCGATCCTCACCCAGCGACTCAGGGTCCCGGTCGCCGTGGAGAACGATGTGAAGGCGGCCGCCCTCGGCGCCTGGCAGCTGCTCGACGGTTCCGGCACGATGGCCTACCTCAATCTGGGCACGGGCGTCGCCGCCGGCATCGTCACGGACGGCCGGCTCTGGCAGGGCTCGAGCGGGGTCGCCGGCGAGGTCGGGCATCTGTCCGTCGATCCGCTCGGTGACCGCTGCGGGTGCGGACAGCGGGGGTGCGTCGAGACCATGGCCGCCGGCGGTGCGGTCTCCGCCGCCTGGGGAGCCGACGTGGCCCTGCCGGTGCTCGACCTCTTCGACCACGCCGACGCCGGGGACCCGCGGGCCGTCGCCCTCCGCGCACGCCTCGGTCACGGTGCGGCCGCGGCCGTCCGCATCCTGACCCTCACCGTCGACGCCGACGACATCGTCCTCGGAGGAGGACTCACCGCTCTCGGCGAGCGCCTGCTCGCCGTCATCCGCGAGGCTCTGGCCGAATCCGCGGCCGGGTCTCGATTCGTCGCATCATTGCAGTTGGAACAGCGCGTGCGCCTCGTGCCGACGGGATCCCCCGTCGCGGCGATCGGCGCAGCACTCGTGGGAAGAGGAGAACCGTCGCATGGCTGAAGTCGTGATCGTGGGGGACAGTGGTGCCGCAGGCGCCCTCGTCGCGGAGGCGATCGTCTCCCTGATCGAGGAGCGTCCGGACGCCGTCCTCGGGCTGGCGACGGGTTCGACCCCGCTCCCCGTCTACGAGGCCCTTGCGACCCGGTCCCGCGGCCTCGACCTCTCGCAGGTGCGAGGGTTCGCCCTCGACGAGTACGTCGGCCTGCCGGCCGGGCACCCCGAGTCGTACCGTTCCGTCATCACGCGTGAGGTCGTCGAGCCGCTCGGCCTCGTGCCCGAGCGCATCCAGGTGCCGAACGGTGCGGCCGAGACCATCCAGCACGCGGGCGCCGACTACGAAGCGGCGATCCAGGCCGCCGGTGGCGTCGACCTGCAGATCCTCGGCATCGGGACAGACGGCCACATCGG
The DNA here is from genome assembly GCF_001650455.1 of Plantibacter sp. H53. Lineage (NCBI taxonomy): Bacteria > Bacillati > Actinomycetota > Actinomycetes > Micrococcales > Microbacteriaceae > Plantibacter > Plantibacter sp. H53. Next base: position 52,169 of record NZ_LWCT01000048.1, on the reverse strand, counting down.
GTTCAACGAGCCGGGCTCGTCGTTCGCCTCGCTCACCCGCGTGAAGACCCTGACGGAGCAGACTCGCCGGGACAACGCACGGTTCTTCGACTCGATCGACGACGTCCCCATGCACTGCATCACCCAGGGGCTCGGCACCATCCTCCGTGCGAGGCACCTCGTCCTCCTCGCCTTCGGTGCGGGCAAGGCCGCTGCGATCGCCGCCGCGCTCGAGGGACCGCTCTCCGCGAACCTCCCCGGTTCGGCGGTGCAGCTGCACCCGCGCGCCACGGTGGTCCTCGATGAAGCGGCGGCGTCCGAGCTGCAGCACGCCGACTACTACCGCTACGCGTACGCCAACAAGCCCGCCTGGCAAGGTATCTGACGGCTCAGGCGACGCCCGCCAGTCGGAGGAGTGCCGTGGTGAGGGCCGCCGCGAGGACGATGACGACGAACGGCGACTTCCTCCAGGCGAGGACGCCGGCCACCAGGACGCCCGAGAGTCGTGCGAATCCCGCGAAGTGCTGGTCCTGGGTCAGGGCCGTGGTCGTGAGCACCGCCATGAGCAGGACGATGGCGGCGTCCGCGAGCAGGGTCTCGACCCGTTCCGAGACCTCGGCGCGGGTGCGCAGGAGTGGCCCGGCCAGGCGGAACGTGTAGGTGCCCACGGCGAGGATGAGGACCCCGACCAGCACGAGCATCGACTGGTTCACGCGGTGACCTCCGGCTTCGGCTGCTTCCGGCCGAAGCCGAACAGGAGGCCGACGAGCGACAACAGGACGGGGATCCCCGAGGGGAGGAACGGCGTCGCGGCGACGGCGACGACCGCGCCGACGAGTGCGGCTCGGCGTGTGCGGCGCTCGCGGAGGGCGGGGAAGATGAGGGCGAGCAGCACGGCGGGGAACATCACGTCGAGTCCGAAGGCGTCCGTGTCCTCGATCACGGTGCCGGCGAAGGCTCCGAGTGCCGCGCCCGCCGGCCAGCAGAGGAGGATGCCGAGGCCGCACGCCCAGAACGCGGCGCGCTTCCGCTCCAGGGTGTCCTGATCGAGCGCGAAGACGACGGACTCGTCGTTGAGGAGGTGTGTACCGAGCACGCGGCGCCAGCCCGTGCCGACGACCTCGTGGATCGCGAGGCCGAACGGCAGGTGACGGGCGTTCACCAGCAGCCCTGCCAGCGCTGCGGTGAGCGGACTCCCGCCGGCCGCGACGATCCCGACGAACAGGATCTCCGATGCGCCGGCGAGGACGAGCAGGGCGAGCGCCAGGACGACCCAGGGCTGGATGCCCGAGTGCACGGCGACGGCTCCGTAGGAGATGCCGACCAGTCCGTCGGCGACGCAGACCAGCGCGATGGCCCGCGTGGTCGGCCGACCGAGGTGACTCCATATCGAACGCACGTACACTATATTGAACGCGTACGAAGCGTTCGTCAAATCGAACGCGTAATACCTTGGAGCGAACGCATGACGCAGGTCGAACCATCCGACGACGGAGCACCGCACGCCGCGGTCGCGGCGGCGCTGACCCGCGAGCGGCAGCGAACCGGCCTCTCACTCGCGGAGGTGGCCCGTCGAGCCGGGATCGCGAAGTCGACCCTCTCGCAGCTGGAGGCGGGGCTCGGGAACCCGAGTCTCGAGACCCTCTGGGCGCTCAGCGTCACCCTCGACGTCCCCTTCGCCCGCCTGGTCGAGCCGGCGCGACGGCCGGTCCAGGTCATCCGTGCCGGTGAGGGGCCGACCCTCGCCGCGTCCGGGGCGGACTACGTCGCGACGGTGTTGTCCGCCTGCCCGCCGAACGCCCGACGCGACATCTACCGTATCGTCGTCGAACCCGGGGAGCCGAGGCGCTCGGAGCCGCACATGCCGGGCGTCGTCGAGCACTGGATCCTCAGCACCGGTCGCGCGTCCATCGGACCCGTCGGCGAGGAGGTCGAACTCGGTCCGGGGGACTACCTCGCCCACGCCGGGGACGTGCCGCACGTCTTCGAGGCACTCGAGCCGGGCACGACCGCCGTCGTGGTCACCGAACACGTCTGAGCACCTCGACCGGCTCGGTGACCAGGGCAGCTCGGTGACCAGGGCGACTCGGCGACCGGGGCGGCTCGACGGCTGATCAGCCGTCGATGACGTGCACGAGCTCGTCGATGAAGCCGGCGAAGTCCTCGGAACGGCGGATGATCCGGGCGACGCTCGAGCGCTCCGAGAACACCTCGACGAACTGGTCGAAGACCGTCTGGAACGCGGCGCGACCCGATTCGCTGAACGCCACGAGTGCGACGACGCTCACGCGCGCTCCGCCCCACTCCATCGGCGTCTCGTTCACCGCGATCGCGATGGCGGTCGAGTGCGCGGTCATCGCCATGGCGTGCGGCACGGCCAAGGTGTCGGTGAACGCCGTCGACGACATGCGCTCCCGCTCGATCGCGGCGGTGAGGTAGCTCTCGTCGATGATCCCCTGGGCGATCATGCGCTCGCCGAGCAGGCGGATCATGCCCTCCTCGTCCTCGGCGTGCGCGTTCCGGAGGAAGAGGTCCGGGTGGAAGTACTGCAGCAGTTCGTCGGTGATCTCCGACAAGCGGGACGACCTCCGCACGCGGCTGACCGCGCTCCGGACGCGCTCCACGTCGGCCGCGGTGAGGAAGGGTTGGATGACGACGATGCCGTCGGCAGGGGCCGGTGGCTCGATCGTCGTGAGCACGAGGTCGGTGTCGATGGCGGCCCAGTCGACATCGGTGCGGGTGATGACGGATCGGACGTCGAGGACGTCGCCCAGCTGCGATTCGACGCGTCGACGCAGCACCTCGTGCATGTCGTAGTAGCCGGCGGAGACGATCGTGGAGCCGAGGAGGGCCTCCTTGCGGGCCTTCTGCTCGAGCTGGGCGCCGACGTGCATCGCGATGTAGGCGATCTCGTCGTCGTTGATGATGATCGAGCCGTGCCGCTGCAGTTGGCTGGCGATGAAGACCGCGAGCTCGTAGATCATCGGGTACGAGGTCTTGATCGAGCGGGTCAGCGGATTGCGTGAGTAGGACTGGTCCTGTGCACGACGGATGAGGTTCTGGACGTGGAGGGTGAGCCGGATGATGAAGTCCTCGTCGGAGAGGTCGACGAGGTACTCGCGGCCGGCGCGGTCCACGGCCTGACGGACGGCGGCGAGGTCGTCCTGGTTGACGTAGTCGTCGACGAGGACTTCGGCGGGAGCCCCACTGCCCGGCGTCACCACCCGTGTCACGAGCAGGTAGCTGAGGTACACGAGGTCGCCCTCGCCGAGCGCGACGTGGAAGTGGGCGTCGACGAGCCGCGCCAGATCCTCCGCGACCGCCTCGACCTCCGGGGTGCGCGGAGCATGGTCTGTGGGCTCCGCCGGACGGTCCTTCGTGACCCGGTCGATGGCGATCGCGATGTGGAGCAGCACGTTCGCGATGCCGTACTCGTTCACGTAGTACCCGCGCGCGGTCAAGGCCTCGAGCAGCTCGCCCTTGAACGGGCTGAACTCGTTCGGCGCGAACGCCCGCTGGAGCGCCTCGAGTTCGACGATGCCGCGATCGGTCTCGTCGCGGAACATCCGGCTGAGGAGGCGCCGTCGCTCGGTCTCACCGCCCGCCATCGTCACCGTCGATCCGGAACGGTCGAGCGTGAGGGCGGTGTCGGCGAGCATGGCGCGGACCCGGCCCAGGTCGCCCTCGACGGTCGACTCGCTGACGTGGAGCCGCTGTGCGGTCTCGTGCACGTCGATTCCCGAGGGCGCGCTGATGAGCAACCGGACGAGCCCGTAGAGCCGATCCCGGGGCGTCTCCGATTCGAACGCCGATGCGGCTCGTCGCCGGTAGACCGCGTAGCCGTCGGCGTTCAGTCGATACCCGTTCGGCCCGGACTCGACGACGTCGTGCGGTGCCGTGCGGGTGTTGACCGCCGTGACGTAGCTGCGCACGCTCCGCGGTGTGACGCCGAGCACCTCCGCGACCTCCGTGGCCGTCGTCCAGCCGTCCCGTCCCGCGAGGTAGCCGAGCATGCGGTCGTGTTTCTCGCGTGCCACGATGCCCTCTCCGTCGGTCGGCCGTCGCGCGGTCCGGGCGAACCGCTCCACCGAGTCAACCACCTTCCCGACTGCTTCCGCGCGTTCGACGACCTTTCCGCCCCGGCGGAAGAGCTTCTGGTGGAGCCGCGAGGGGCGCGACGGAATGATGGGTTGGTAGGCAATCGGCGGTTCTGGAGAAGGTTCGATGAAGATCCTGGTGATTTGCGGCGCGGGTGCGTCGAGCACGTTCATGGCCCAACGCCTGCGTCGCGCGGCAGCCGACCGATCGATCGACGTCTCCGTCGCGGCCGGTGCCGAATCGCAGGTCCTCGGCGGCACGATCGCCCTCGACGGTGTCGACGTCCTGCTCGTCGGCGCCCACCTCGCCGACCACGAGGCCGCGCTGCGCGCTGCAGCCGAGCCCACCGGCACCGCGGTCGCGGTCCTGCTCGGCGACGTCTTCGGCGTCGAGGGTGGCGCGCGAGCCCTCGAACTCGTCCTCTCGATCCAATCACCAACCAGGAGGTAACCCCCATGGCAACTCGAACCGTCCGCATCGGCTCGTCGCACGGCCTGCATGCCAGGCCCGCGAAGCTGTTCACGCAGGCTGCGAAGGACGCCGGGGTCCCGGTGACGATCGCGAAGGGCAGCGGCAAGCCCGTCAACGCGGCGAGCATCCTCGGCGTGATCGCGCTCGCCGTCGAGCACGGCGACTACGTGACCCTGTCCGTCGACGGCGAGGGCGCCGCAGCCGAGGGCACCCTCGACACGCTCTCCGAGCTCCTGGTGACCGACCATGACGAGCAGTAGTCCGATGACCGCGTTCCAGGGCATCGGTATCGGTCAGGGCGTCGCCGTCGGCCCGGTGGCCCGCATGGCCGACCCGCTCCCCGCGCCCGCCGACGTCGCCAGCACCCTCGACCTCGCGACCGAGACCGAGCGCGCGAACACCTCCCTCGCCGCGGTCGCCCGCGAGCTCGAAGCCCGGGGCGCCGCCGCCGGTGGTGCTGCCCGTGACGTCCTCGAGGCCCAGGCGATGATGGCGGAGGACCCGACCCTCGCCGAGGAGATCGCCACACGGCTCGCGGACGGCAAGACCGCCGAGTGGGCCGTCCACGCGGCCTTCGCCTCGTTCCGCGACCAGCTCGCCGCGATGGGCGGCTACCTCGGGGAGCGCGCCGCGGACCTCGACGACGTGTCACAGCGGGTCATCGCCGACCTCATGGGCGTGCCGGCACCCGGCGTCCCCTCACCCGGCCACCCGTTCATCCTCGTCGCCCGCGACCTCGCGCCGGCCGACACCGCCCTACTCGACCTCGACCTGGTCCTCGGCCTCGTCACGAGCGACGGCGGCCCGACCTCGCACACGGCGATCCTCGCCCGCGAGAAGTCGATCGTCGCGATCGTCGGCGTCGTCGGAGCAGCCGAGCTGACCGACGGCACGACGCTCGTCGTCGACGCGGCAGCCGGTGAGGTCACGGTCGATCCGACGCCCGAGCTCGTCGCCGCCACGGAGCAGCGCATCGCCGACCGCCTCGCGCTCGTCAACGCACCGGTCGTCCCCGGTGCACTGGCGGACGGCACACCGGTGCCGCTGCTCGCCAACCTGGGCTCGGCCGAGCACGCCGACGCCGCCGCAGAGCTCGGCGCCGAGGGCGTCGGCCTCTTCCGCACCGAGTTCCTCTTCCTCGACCAGGCGCTCGCGCCCACGGTCGAGCAGCAGCGCGCACACTACGAGAAGCTCCTGAACGCCTTCCCCGGCCAGAAGGTCGTCGTGCGCGTCCTCGATGCCGGAGCCGACAAGCCGTTGGCATTCCTCAACGACGCGCACGAGGACAACCCGGCGCTCGGACTCCGTGGCCTCCGTGCGCTGCGGGCGAGCGAGGACATCCTGCGCGAGCAGCTCACGGCGCTCGCCCAGGCCGACGCCGCGACGGACGCCGACCTCTGGGTCATGGCCCCGATGGTGTCGACCGTCGAGGAGACGAAGTACTTCATGGCGATCGCCGCCGAGTACGGTCTGAAGACGCCCGGCGTCATGGTGGAGGTGCCGTCGAGCGCCCTCCTCGCCGACCGCGTCCTCGCCCACGCCGGATTCGCGTCGATCGGGACCAACGACCTCACGCAGTACACGCTCGCCGCGGACCGCCTGCTCGGTTCCGTCGGCGCGTTCCAGGACCCGTGGCACCCGGCGGTCCTCCGCCTCGTGCAGCTCGTCGGCGAAGCCGGCCAGCACCACGGCAAGCCGGTCGGCATCTGCGGCGAAGCAGCCGCCGACCCGCTCCTCGCCGTCGTCCTCGTCGGACTCGGCGCCACCACCCTGTCCATGTCACCGTCGGCGCTCGCCGACGTCCGTCACTCCCTCCAGCAGTACACGCTCGACGATGCCCGGCGCATCGCGGCAGCAGCACTGGCCGCCGACGGTGCGGCCGAAGCCAGGGCAGCGGCCACCGCTGCAACGACTCCCGAAATGAAAGAGGCAACATCATCATGACAACGACGTCTACTCCCAAGAAGCCGGGAGGTGCACGAGTCGGCGTACAGCGATTCGGCACCTTCCTCTCCGGCATGGTCATGCCGAACATCGCGGCCTTCATCGCCTGGGGCCTCATCACCGCGTTCTTCATCGCGACCGGCTGGTTCCCGAACGGGATCCTCGGCGGCTTCGGCAACGCCGACCTCATCGGCTGGCAGGGTGCCGCGACGGCGCTCGCGCAGGCCGACGACGGGACGACCTTCCCGCAGTACGTCGGCCTCGTCGGCCCGATGATCACGTACCTGCTCCCGCTGCTCATCGCGAACACCGGTGGCCGCATGATCTACGGTGAGCGCGGCGGCGTCGTCGCGTCCATCGCGACCATGGGTGTCATCGTCGGCAGCGCGATCCCGATGTTCATCGGTGCGATGATCATGGGCCCGCTCGCCGCGTGGCTCATGAAGCAGGTGGACCGGATCTGGGACGGCAAGATCAAGGCCGGCTTCGAGATGCTGGTCAACAACTTCTCCGCGGGTATCCTCGGGGCCCTCCTTGCCATCGGCGGCTTCTTCGGTATCGCACCGATCGTCACCGCGCTCAGCAGCTTCCTCGAGGGCATCGTCGACTGGCTCGTCGCCAACTCGCTCCTGCCGATCGCGAGCATCTTCATCGAGCCCGGCAAGATCCTCTTCCTCAACAACGCCATCAACCACGGTGTGCTGACCCCGCTCGGTGTCCAGCAGTCCGAGGAGACCGGCAAGTCGATCCTGTTCCTCCTCGAGGCGAACCCCGGCCCGGGCCTCGGCATCCTGCTCGCGTTCTGCTTCTTCGGCATCGGTCTCGCGAAGGCGTCGGCCCCCGGCGCGGTCATCATCCAGTTCTTCGGTGGCATCCACGAGATCTACTTCCCGTACGTGCTCATGAAGCCGATGCTGGTCCTGGCCGCGATCGGTGGCGGTATGGCCGGTGTGGCGACGAACGTCGCGTTCAATACGGGTCTCCGCGCCCCGGCCTCGCCCGGTAGCATCATCGCCGTGCTCATCCAGACGGCTCCCGACAGCTACGTCGGCGTGATCCTGTCGGTCATCGTCGCAGCCGCCGTCTCGTTCGCGATCTCCGCGATCATCCTGCGGGCCAGCCGGAAGCGCGACCTCGAGAACGAGAACGCCGGCGACCTCTCGGCCGCCGTCGCCGCGACCGAAGCCGCCAAGGGCAAGAAGTCGAGCGTGCTCGGCAACCTCTCCGCCGGAAGCGCCGCAGCCGGTGCGGACGTCGTCGACGAGGGCGTCGTCACGACGCTCGAGCGCGGCCCGATCCGCAACATCGTCTTCGCCTGCGACGCCGGTATGGGTTCGAGTGCGATGGGTGCCTCGGTGCTCCGCAACAAGATCAAGAAGGCCGGCATCGACGAGATCACCGTCACCAACAAGGCGATCGCGAACCTCGCCGACGACGTCGACCTCGTCATCACCCAGCGCGAGCTGACGGAGCGCGCGAAGGAGAAGACCCCGAGTGCCGTGCACATGTCGGTCGACAACTTCATGAACTCTCCGAAGTACGACGAAGTGGTGGAGTTGCTCCGCGGAGAGGGAGCACACTAGCAACGGAACGATCCCGGGGCGCACGCGAAGGGCGTGCGCCCCGGGGCTCCATCCACCGCCCTTCACCCGGCTCCGGACCGCACCGGCGGAGCCCCGCACGACGAATGCAGAGGAAGACATGTCGCAGGTACTGACCCAGGACCGGATCACCATCGTCACCGGGACGGTGACGCAGGAGGAGGCCATCCGCCGCGCTGCCGACGCCCTCGAAGCGGCCGGAGCCGTGACCGACGAGTACTTCGAGGCCATGCTCGCCCGCGAGCAGTCCGTGTCGACCTACATGGGCAACCTCCTCGCGATCCCGCACGGGACGAACGACGCGAAGGAGGCGGTCCGTGATTCCGCCCTGTCGTTCACCCGCTACGAGACGCCCATCGACTGGGACGGCGACGAGGTCCGCTTCGTCGTGGGCATCGCCGGCAAGGACGGCGGGCACATGGAGATCCTCTCCAAGATCGCCATCATCTTCTCCGAGGACGACGAGGTCGCCAAGCTGCTCGCAGCCGAGACGCCCGAGGAGCTCTACGCGCTCCTGAGCGAGGTCAACGAGTGATGCGAGCCGTCCACTTCGGCGCCGGCAACATCGGGCGCGGCTTCGTCGGTCTGCTCCTCCACGAGGGCGGCTACGAGGTCGTCTTCGCGGACGTCAACGCCGAGCTCATCGATGCGATCGCCGCGGCCGACAGCTACACGGTGCACGAGGTGGGCGACGGCGCGAAGGACACGGTCGTCACCGGGTTCCGCGCGATCAACAGCGCCGCCGACGAGGAGGCCCTCGTCCAGGAGATCGCCGCCGCCGAGGTGGTGACCACCGCCGTCGGGCCGACCATCCTGCGCTTCGTCGCTCCGGTCATCGCGCGTGGGATCGCCGCGCGTCCGGCCGACGCCGCTCCGCTCGCCGTCATGGCCTGCGAGAACGCGATCAACGCCACCGACCTCCTCGCCACCGAGGTGCGCCAGGCGGTCGGCGACGAGGCCTGGGCGTCGCTGTCGGCCCGAGCCGTGTTCGCGAACACGGCCGTGGACCGCATCGTCCCGGGCCAGCCCGCCGGGCAGGGCATCGACGTGACCGTCGAGACCTTCTACGAGTGGGCCATCGAGACCCCGGCGTTCAACGGCTCCCTGCCGTCGATCCCCGGTGCCCACTTCGTCGAGGAGCTCGCGCCGTACATCGAGCGGAAGCTCTTCACCGTGAACACCGGCCACGCCTCCGTCGCCTACTTCGGTGCGCGCGCCGGTATCGGGACCATCGCCGAAGCGCTCGCCGAGCCGTCGATCGCCGCGGCCGTCGGCGCGGTGCTGGAGGAGACCTCCGCGCTGCTCGTCGCCAAGCACGGGCTCGACGTCGACGCGCAACGCGAGTACCGCGAGACGATCCTCCGTCGCTTCGCGAACGTGCACCTGCCCGACACCGTGGAGCGCGTCGGTCGGCAGCCGTTGCGCAAGCTGAGCCGGACCGAGCGGTTCATCGGGCCCGCCGCAGAACTGGCGGAGCGCGGCATGGCCCACGACGCACTCGTCTCGGCCATCGGTGCCGCGCTCGAGTTCGACGTCGCCGACGACGAGCAGAGTGTCCACCTGCAGGCGAAGCTCCACGAGCTCGCGCCGGGCACCTTCGTCGAGGAGGTCACCGGCCTCGCTCCCGAGCACCCGCTGGCTCCCGCGGTGCTCGCGCAGGTCGTCGCCCGACAGGCCTCGCTCGCGTAGTGCCCTTCGACAGGCTCAGGGGCCGGATCCGTCCGGGCCCTGGGCCTGTCGCCGTCTCCCTGCCCCTGAGCACGCCTCGCCCTGGTCCCTGAGCGCGACCTCCTCCGGTCCCTGAGCCTGTCGAAGGGCCTCAGAACATCTTGCCCGGGTTGAGGAGGTTCTCGGGGTCGAAAAGCCGCTTGATCCCGTGCTGGAGCGCGAGCTGATCCTCGCCGAGCTCGTCGCCGAGCCAGCGCTTCTTGAGCAGGCCGATGCCGTGCTCGCCGGTGAGGGTGCCGCCGAGCCGCAGCGCCGTGGTGAAGAGGTCGTCGGCGGCCTGCCAGATGAGGTCGGGTACCTCGACACCCTCGAAGACGAAGTTCGGGTGGAGGTTGCCGTCGCCCGCGTGCGCGACCGTCGGGATGGAGATGCCGTAGCGGCGCTCGATCTCGCCGATCGCCGTGAACATCGCCGCCAACTGGCTGCGGGGGACCGACACGTCCTCGATGAGCGGGGTGCCGAACTGCTCGAGCGAGGGGTGCAGGGCACGGCGGACGGCCAACAGGTGCTCACCCGTCGCGTGGTCGGTGGACATCTCAGCACGCCCGCCGCCGGCGTGGAGCACCTCGAGGATCGCGGCGGCCTCCGCCTCGGCGTTCGGGCCGTCGGTCTGGATCACGACGTGCGCCTCTCCGCTGTTCGGGATCGGCAACTGCAGGTAGCGGTGCACGGCGACGAGCGCGACGGGGTCGAGGAGTTCCATGATCGACGGTTGGATACCGGACGCGGTGACGGCGGCGGTGGCCTCCGCGGCCGAGACGACACTGGGGAAGTACCCGGCGATGGTCGCGACGGTGCCCGGCGTCACGCGACGGATGCGGACGGTCGCCTCGACGATGACGCCGAGGACGCCCTCGGATCCGACCATGAGACTCGTGAGGTCGAGGCCGGTGACCCCCTTCACGCTCCGGTGCCCGACGCTGATGAGCCGTCCGTCGGCCAGGACGACCTTGAGGGCGAGCACAGCGTCGCGCGTCACGCCGTACTTGGCACAGAGCAGGCCACCGGCACCGGTCGCGATGTTCCCACCGACGGTCGAGATCGCGCGGCTCGCCGGGTCGGGCGCGAACCAGAGCCCCCTGGCGAGCAGGAGGTCGTTGAAGGCGCCGTTGATGATGCCCGGTTCGACCACCGCGAGGAGGTCGGGTTCGTTGATCTCCAGGACGCGCTGCATCTCGAGCGTCGACAGGACGATCTCGCCCGCGCCGCCGAGTGCGCCGCCGGCCAGTCCGGTACCGGCGCCGCGCGTCACGACCGGCGTCCCCGTCGCGGTGGCGATCCGCATGACCGTCTGGACGTCCTCGATGGAGCGTGCGGAGACCACGGCGATGGGTGGGGCGTCGGACACGTGACCCGACTTGTCGGACCGTGCGTCCGCGAGGACGGCGTCCGTCGTCGAGACCGCGTCGCCGAGGGCGTCACGGAGCGCGTCGAGGACGGTCGGCGTCGTCATCGCGGCAGGGCTGATCCGTCGGCCCAGACCGCCTGGACGTTCCACTGGTGGTCGAGGAGGACGGCGTCCGCGGCGTATCCCGGGGCCAGTCGTCCGAAGCGGTCGGCGAGGCCGAGGACACGGGCCGGGGTGCTCGTGAGCGCACCGACCGCCGCGTCCGCCGCGACACCGCTGGTGATGGCGAGTCGGAGCGCCCGGTCGAGCGTCAGCGTCGAGCCGGCGATCGAGTCGCCTTCCACGAGCCGCGCCAGACCGTCGGTCACCTGGACCTCGAGCGCTCCCAGCAGGTAACGGCCGTCGGAGGAACCGGCTGCGGCCATCGCGTCGGTGATGAGTGCGACGCGGCCCGGGGCCTGCTCGAAGGCGAGCTTCGCGACGTCGGGGTGCACGTGTTCGCCGTCGAGGATGAGCTCGACCGTGACCCGCTCGTCGGCGAAGGAGGCGATGATCGGTCCGGGCGCACGGTGGTGGATCCCGTTCATCGCGTTGAACACGTGGGTGACGAGTCGGGCACCGAGATCGAACGCCGTCTTCGTCAGTGCCTCGTCGGCGTCGGTGTGACCCACGGCGACGATGACGCCGGCCTCGACGAGGACCTGGATCGCCTCGAGGGCGTTCGGCAGCTCAGGGGCGATCGTGATCTGCCGGAGCGTGCCTCGGCTCGCGTCGATGAGGCGTTCGACGACGGCCGGGCTCGGGTCGATGAGCGCCCCGGGGTCGTGTGCGCCCTTCTTGGCCGATGAGAGGAACGGACCTTCGAGGTGGGCTCCGAGGACCAGCGGATCTTCGGCGACGAGGTCGGCGATCCCCTCGAGACTCGCGACGAGGGCGTCGACCGGGTTCGAGACGAGACTGATGAGCGTCCTCGTGGTCCCGTGCGCCCGGTGCACCGCGAGCGCGCGTCCGATGGCGTCGCGTCCGTCGTCGAAGGACGAACCGCCGCCGCCGTGGACGTGGAGGTCGATGAACCCCGGCGTGAGGTGGCCGCCGTGTGCGTCGAGGACGGATGCGTCGTCGCCGACGGTGAGGGACCGCCAGTCGTCGCCGGTACCGGTGGAGCGGATGACACCGTCGACCGCGTGCAGCCAGAAGGCGTCCTGGTGGCCGTCGACGTCGACCTTGGTGGCGGAGTGGATCAGGAGCTCGGTCATGCGAGCTGCTTCCGGCCGCGGATGACACCACTGGCGACGGCGACCACGGCGAAGACGGTCGCGATGATCGGCTGCCCGAGGTGCAACCAGGCGAGCGCCGCCGCCGCGAAGATGAGGAGCTCGACGACCGCCTGGCCGTAGAGGTCGATGCGGATCACGGCGCGCGGCGAGAGGAACAGCGCCCAAAGGATGATCGCCACGACCGGCGCGGCGATCCCGACGACCACGTTCAGGGGGAACGGCCACACCGCGACGCCCCAGAAGCCGAGCGAGAAGAAGGCGAAGAGTTCGAGGAAGAACCGCAGGATCTCGTTGGGGCCGATCTTCACGTCGGCGGGAGTTCGTTCAGACACCACACGATTCTACGGCGCGTGGCCGAGAGCCCGCTCCGGGTCAGCGGAAGATGATCGTGCGCGCCCCGTCGAGGAGGACGCGGTCCTCGGCGAACCACTTCACCGCCTGGGTGAGGGTGCGGCTCTCCTCGTCCTGACCGATGGCGACGAGCTCCGCGGGGGAGCGGGAGTGGTCCACGCGGACGACGTTCTGCTCGATGATCGGTCCCTCGTCGAGGTCGCTCGTCACGAAGTGCGCGGTCGCACCGATGAGCTTGACGCCGCGCGCGTGCGCCTGCTTGTACGGGTTCGCGCCCTTGAAACCGGGCAGGAAGGAGTGGTGGATGTTGATGGCGCGACCGGCGAGGCGCTCGCAGAGCTCGGGGGACAGGATCTGCATGTACCTCGCGAGGACGACGAGCTCGATGTCGTGCTCCTCGACGGCCTCGACGACCCTGGCCTCGAACGCCGCCTTCGAGGCTGCGTCCGTCACGGGCAGCGCCTCGAAGGGCACGCCGTAGAAGGAGGCGAGATCGCGGAGCGAACCGTGGTTGCTGAGCACGAGGGGGATCTCGACCGGGAGCTGGCCGGCCCGCTGGCGGAAGAGCAGGTCGTTGACGCAGTGTGCCGCCGTCGAGGCCAGGACGAGCGTCCGGAGCGGGCGACCGACGACGTCGAGCCGCCACTGGAGGCCGTACCGCTCGACGACCGGTGCGATGGCCGCCTCGAAGCGCTCGCGCGAGACCGCAGCCTCGACCTGGAGCCGCATGAAGAACCGCCCGGTGTCATCGCTCGAGAACTGCTGGCTCTCGGTGATGTTGCCGTCGGCCTCGACGATCGCACCGCTGATCGCATGCACGATACCGGGCCGGTCCTCGCAGATGATCGAGAGCACCCAGTGGACGGAGCGCTCGTGCGTGGTCGATGGCACAGCGGAGGGATCGGTCGAGTTCGTCACCGACTCAGGTTACCGGGACCCGACCGCTCACGCCGCAGGGACGGACCGCTCGTCGACGAGGTCGGCGTGGGAGGACTGCCGCAGGTACGACCGAACCGTCTCACGGCTCTGCCGCAGGCAGTCGATGCGGGCGTCGATCGAGGCGATCTGCGCATGGAGCGACTCGGCCGTCGCGCGGGAGCAGTCGGGCACGGCACGCGAGGTGCGCGCGTCGTCGAGATCGAGGACCACGCGCACGAGACGGGTCGTGAGCCCCGCGTCGAACAGGTTGTCGACCGTGACGACGTGGTCGATCGCGGACGGTTCGTACTCGTCGGGCGCGTGCGACGCGCGCACGGGCGCCAGGAGTCCCTCCTCCTCGTAGGAGCGGAGCCGGGTGGCCGGGACACCCGTTCGTTCAGCGAGTTCTGCAATGCGCATGAGCGGCCTCTCTGTCACCTTCACGTCAGCTGCAACGTCGGATCGAGCCCTCCGCATTCCCGGCCTCGGGTAGACTCGTCCGCGGTCGCCGGATGTCGGTTGACCCTGGGCGCGCACATCAGCGCGTAGACGAACTCGTCCGCCACGTCCGTCGACGAGTGAACGCCATCGTTGGAGCAATCCGATGACCTCCTCTTCGCCCTCCTCGGCGCGCGCCGCCGAACCCACCAAGCCGTCGTCACCGCCGTTCCCCTGGGTCGGCCTCATCGCGCTCGCGGCGGGCACCTTCCTCTCCGTCACCGGCGAGATGATCCCGACCGGCCTCCTCCCGGAGATGAGCGCCTCGCTCGGCGTGACCGAGTCGCAGATCGGGCTCCTCGTCAGCGTGTTCGCGTTCACGGTGGTGCTGTCGAGCACCGCGCTCATCCACCTCACCAGGCGTGTGCCGCGACACGCGTTGCTCGTGGCCGTCATCGTCGTCCTCGGCGTGAGCACCGGTCTCGGCGCGCTCGCCCCGAACTACGAACTCCTCGTCGCCACCCGGGTGCTCGGCGGGCTCGCCCATGGTGTCTTCTGGGCGGTCGTCGGCGCGTACGCCGGTCACCTGGTCCCGAAGGAACAGCTCGCCCGTGCCGTGTCCGTGACGATCGCCGGAGGCACGCTCGCCTTCGTCCTCGGCGTCCCGCTCAGCACCGCGCTCGGGCACGCGCTCGGCTGGCGCCTCGCGTTCGGCGTGCTCGCCGCAGCCATGCTCCTCGGCGCCGTCGTCGTGTGGTGGAAGCTGCCGCCCGTCGGTCGGGAGGAGTCGCACGCGGCAGCCTCGGGTGCGACGGGCCGTGATCCGAGCATCATCCCGGTCGCGATCGTCTGCATCGCGGTCGGCGTCATCATGGCGGGCCATTACGCGTTCTACACCTACATCGCACCGTTCCTCATCGGCGAGGTCGGTGTCCCGGCCGGCCAGCTCAGCATCCTCCTCCTCGTCTACGGCGTCGCGGGCGCGATCGGCCTCATCCTCACCGGCAGCGTCTTCGCGAGGCGTGCGACCACCGGCCTGTTCGTCGCCCTGACCGTGTCTGCCGCCATGGTGAGCGTCCTCGCCCTCTCAGCAGAGTGGCTTCCGGGCGCACTCGTCGCGTTCTTCCTCTGGGGGACGGCCTTCGGCATGCTGCCGCCGCTCATGCAGACGCGCCTCCTGCACGCGGCGAGCCCGCGCATCCGCGACACCGCGAACGCGTTCTACACGACCGCGTTCAACACGGGTATCGGTGGCGGTTCGGCGCTCGGCGCGTTGCTCCTCGCCGAGATCGGTCTCGGCGTGCTGCCGTGGGTGTACGTGTGCCTCGCCGTGGTCGCGACCTCGCTCCTCGCCGCGGACGTGCTGCGCACCCGCAGGCGCGAATCCGTCTGATCGAGCACGAGCCGTTGCGGACGCGCTCAGCGTGACCGTTTACGGTACCGCCGGTTCGTCCGTCGTCGGCGCCGGTGAGGCGTCTGCGCCATCGGTCGGCGCGGTGACGTCGGGTGCGGTCTCCACCGGCGTCTCCGTCTCCGTCGCCGGATCAGGCTCGGTCGTACTCGGCATGTCCGGCTCCGTCGCGGGAGCCGGTTCCACCGGGATCTGGTCCGCGATCGGTTCGACGACGGCCTGAACAGGGAGCGGAGCGGGAACCGCCTCCGGTGCGGTGTCCAGAACCGCTTCCGGGAGCGGGGCCGTCGCTGGATCGACGGCGGACTCGGTACTCAGGAGTCCGGTCAGCGAGAGGTACTCGACGGAGGTCGCAGGTCCCACGCGCGATGGGTCCGCGGGGTCGACGCTCCAGACGCTGAGCTCGTGGAACCCGCCGGCCACGGCGGCGCCGGTGAGCGTCGCCCGACCGTCGGCATCGAGCGCGACGCGCTGCTCGTCACCACCGTCGAGGGTGTACCCGATCGCACCGTTCTGAGCGCCGCTGATGACGATCGGTGCGTCCGGCTCGAGGATCCGGAATGACAGGATCGTCTCGAATCCGGAGATCGAGGGCCCGGAGATCGTCATGCCGGCAGGTTCCGCGGACACGGTGACCTGGTCACCGAGGGTCTGGCGCACCGTGAGGGTGAACGTCCCAGACCGGTTGAGGACGACCGGTCCTGTCGACCAGGTCCCGGTCACCGGGGCGGCTGCGACCGATGACCGCTGCGCGGACCCCGGCACGACCGTCGAAGCCACGACGAGGTCGCCGTCGAGGACGTCGATGGTGGCTCCGGCCGCTCCCGTGCCGCTGAACGTCGGCCACAGGTAGCCACCGCCGGAGTCGGCGACCATGGTCGGCACCGGGAGCGCTGTGGGTTCGGTCGGGTCGACGGGATCGACCGGGGTGACGGGCGGAGCGACCGGTGGGGCAGCGGGCGTCGGAACCTGCGGGGAGACCACGACGGGATCCGGCGTCCCGTCCTCGTTCGGACTCGGACTCGGACTCGGAGTCGGAGTCGGACTCGGACTCGGTGCCGGCGCCGGGGAGGAGGGTGTCGGCGTCGGGCCGGCGATCGGGGCCGCATCCGGGGACGGGGCGGCGGGCGCATCGGTGGGCCCAGCAGCCGTGCCGGAGGTCGGCGTGTCGGCGGTCGGCGGGAACACCACCGGACCCAGGACGAGCGCGGCGGCGGTCACCGCTGCGACGACGCCGACACCGATCGCGGCGATGATCCCGCCGGAGAGACCCGCCGCCGCAGCACCCGCGGCGCCGGCACCCGACGCGGCGCCGGCACCCGACGCGGCGCCACCGGAACCGGCTGCACCGGAGGCCGCCACCCCACCGGAGGCCGCCACCGAGGTGCCCAGATGCGCCGTCACTGCGACCCCACCGGTGACACCGGCAGGCATCGCGGCGACCGCGGTCGCCGACGGGCCGTTCGCCTGCAACCACGCGGTGTAGCCGGCCGCACCGGCGGCGCCTGCGACGAGGGGGAGGAGGACGAGCGCCATGCGCGAGCCGACCTCCTTCGCCTCAGCGGCCACGATGGTGCACCGCTGGCAGGCGTCCAGGTGCGACTCGACCTTGGCCGTGTCCCGGGCGGAGAGGTTCCCGCGCGCGTACGATCCGAGCCTGCTGATCGTGAAGGCGTGCTCCGAGTCGTCGTCGACGGCCTGCAGGTGCGCCTGGATCCACGCTTCGCGCAGCCCCTCGCGTGCTCGGTAGGCGAGCGCGGACACCGAGTTGGCCTTCATCCCGAGGAGCGGCGCGACCTCCGCAGGCGTCATCGCCTCGATCTCCGTGTACCACAGCACCTCCTGCCATCGGGTCGGCAGGCTCCGGAACGCTCGGGCACTCAGGCTGCGATCGAGGGCCTCGATCGAGGAGGCCTCGTTCGTGCCCGGGTCCTCGAAGGAGTCCAGGGTGTCGAGCGAGGTCTCCCGACGCGATCGGCCCCACGCGGCCGCCGTGTTCCGGATGGTGGTGAACAGGTAGGGGCGGAAGGCGCCGGTGGGTCCCTTCCCGCGACGGACCGCCTGATAGATGCGGGCGAAGGACTCCGAGACGAGGTCGTCGGGATCGAGGCTCGAGGTGACGGACCGGGCGACGGTCCGTCCGGCGTTCGAGTGTCGTCGCCACAGCTCCGCGTAGGCGTCCTGCGAGCCCGTGCGGGTGTGCTCGATGAGCTCGGCATCCGATCGCTCGGTGAGCGATGAAGCCGGGGATGTGTCCAGGCTCATGATGCCTCCGTCTGCGAGCTGCGCACTACCGGGCACCGTGCCCGCCCAAGAGAGTCGGGTGGAGCGGGATCATGACGCCGATCCCTCATCTTGGCACGAGGTGTCTCGCGGACAGCCGCTGGCGCCGAGGAAGATCCGTTCCGATTGTTCTGGGAAACCGCGTCATGACCTGTTCGGGATGCACTCTCTCAGGATGAACAGCAGGATTCCCGGCGACGGGGACCCGGCTGGGTCGTCCTCGGACGGCCACGATGCGCGCCACGGCCGGCGTGCATCGGGCAACGGACCCGAAACGTTGCAGATCTCGACGGGAGGGGGCGCCTTCGTGCGTACCCGTCGACAGGCCGGGAGTGGTGCTCGGGGGCGAGCGCCACTCCCGGCCGCCTTCCCGTCCGTCGCCCGGATCAGTCGAGCCAGCCGACCTCGGGGGAGCGGTGGAAGGCGATGCCCGCGGCCGACCAGCCCTGAGCGAGGCCGGCCAGCCGGTCTCGGAAGTCGCTCCAGTCCGGCGTGCGTCGCTCCGACCAGCCGATCTCCGCGATGGACGCGATCCGAGGGAAGACGAGGAACTCGAGCGTCTGCACGTCGGCCACGGTCTCCGTCCAGAGCGGGGCCTCGACGCCGAGGATGTCCTGCTCTCCGACACCTTCGACGATCTCGGTCGGCTCCCAGACGGCGGAGCGTTCGACACTCGTGGGGCCGTCCGCCCAGGTGAGGCCGGCCGTCGCGACGCCGGGATACTGCATGTCGAGGTAGGCGACGTCGGCCGGAGACATGAGGACCTGCCCGCCCTGATCCACGAACGAGCGCAGCTTGTCGGCGTGGCCGTCCTCGGGGGAGACGTAGTTCCAGTACTGGCCGATGGTGCCGGGGGCGAGGTCCCGAGACGCGCCGAACTCGTGCCAGGCGATCGCGGTCTTCCCGGTCGTGGCGACCACTTCGGACACCCGACGGG
Organism: Plantibacter sp. H53; assembly: GCF_001650455.1. Classification (NCBI taxonomy): domain Bacteria; kingdom Bacillati; phylum Actinomycetota; class Actinomycetes; order Micrococcales; family Microbacteriaceae; genus Plantibacter; species Plantibacter sp. H53. The sequence continues at coordinate 33,385 of NZ_LWCT01000048.1, read as the reverse complement.
CGAAGTGGAGGAAGTCCGCGTCAGTGGTGGCGAGCGCTTCATCGCCACCCAGGTGGAGGTACGGACCCGGAGTCATCGCGGCGAGCTGGGTGAAGACGTCGTCGAGGAACATGTAGGTGGACTCGGCATGGATGTCGAGGCTCGAGAAGCCGACCTCCGTGCCGGTGTAGGGCTCGCGGGCGACGCCGTCCGGGTTGAGTTCGGGATACGCCGCGAGGACCGCGTTCGTGTGTCCGGGGACGTCGATCTCGGGGACGATCGTGACGCGGCGGTCGGCGGCGTACTCGATGATCGCCCGGTAGTCGTCGGCACTGTACGAGCCGCCCGCACCACCACCGACCGCGGTCGCCGCACCGATCCCGGTGAGCTCCGGCCACCCGGCGATCTCGAGGCGCCACCCCTGGTCGTCGGTGAGGTGCAGGTGCAGGTGGTTGAGCTTGAGTGCGGCGATCTGGTCGATGAACCGCTGCACCTGCGCGACCGTGAAGAAGTGCCTCGCGACGTCGAGCATCGCGCCGCGGTACGCGAAGCGCGGCGCGTCGTCGATGACGGTCGCTGCGATGATCCAGTCCTGTGCGTCGGCCGTCGACGCCCAGTTGCTCGGCGGGAGGAGCTGCCTGAGTGTCTGCGTGCCATGGTGGACCCCGTCGGCGTCCGCGCCGACGATCTCGACACCGGAGGCCTCGGCGGTCAATCGGTAGGCCCCGCTCGTCGTCGACAGGCGGGGGTCGACCGACAGCGAGATGTCCGCACCCGCCGAGTCCGCGACCTCCTCCGTGCCGGTGGTCTCGACCGGGAGGTCGAAGCCCGTCGAGGCGCGCAGGGCCTCGGCGAGGATCCGAGCCGTGGTCGCCGCCGACGGGTCGGTACGGATCACCGAATCCGCCGACAACCGGAACGGGGGAGCGGAGACGTCCGTGGTCTGCGACATGGGTCGGGGCAGCAGGCTCATGCGTGGTTCCTTCAGCGTCGGCGACGCGGGATCGTGGGGCCGGAACGGGGTTTGTTCGGAGGGTGAACAAGCGTCGGGCCATCTTGACACACCGGCCCCCACCGCTGCCCGCCCCCTCCACAGGACGGTGCGCGTCGGGCGTCCCGTTGCTATGCTGCTAGCAGTCGCAACTGGCGTATAGACGGAGTTCCGCTCCGCCTCAGATGGTTCACCATCGGGGAGCGACCCTGCACCTTGAAGACAAGGGCGGATTCGGCCGCACGCCTGGGCCGAAACGGCACATCACCGACATCCGTTCTGTCACAAAAGGGAGCCAGTCTTGTCCGACACCTTCAACGCGCCACTCTCCGAGGTCGATCCCGAGATCGCTGCGGTCCTCGAGCAGGAGCTCGGTCGCCAGCGCAACACCCTCGAGATGATCGCGAGTGAGAACTTCGTGCCCGTCTCCGTCCTGCAGTCGCAGGGCAGCGTCCTCACCAACAAGTACGCCGAGGGCTACCCGGGTCGTCGCTACTACGGCGGCTGCGAGTTCGTCGACATCGCCGAGTCCCTCGCGATCGAGCGGGCGAAGAGCCTCTTCGGAGCCGCGTACGCGAACGTCCAGCCGCACTCGGGCGCCACGGCCAACGCCGCGGTCCTCTCGGCGATCGCCACCCCCGGCGACACCATCCTCGGTCTCGAGCTCGCCCACGGTGGCCACCTCACGCACGGCATGAAGCTCAACTTCTCCGGCAAGCTCTACAACGCCGTCTCCTACGGCGTCGACCCCGAGACCTTCCTCGTCGACATGGACGTCGTCCGCGACAAAGCACTCGAGCACAAGCCCCAGGTCATCATCGCCGGCTGGTCCGCCTACCCGCGCCAGCTCGACTTCGCCGCGTTCCGCGCGATCGCCGACGAGGTCGGTGCGAAGCTCTGGGTCGACATGGCGCACTTCGCCGGCCTCGTCGCCGCAGGCGTCCACCCGTCGCCCGTGCCGTTCGCCGACGTCGTCTCCTCCACCGTGCACAAGACCATCGGCGGCCCGCGCTCCGGCTTCATCGTGAGCCGCGACATGGAGCTCGCCAAGAAGCTCAACTCGAACGTGTTCCCCGGCCAGCAGGGCGGGCCGCTCATGCACGTCATCGCCGCCAAGGCGACCGCGTTCAAGCTCGCCGCCACGGCGGAGTTCAAGGACCGCCAGGAGCGGACGCTCCGCGGTGCCAAGCTCCTCGCCGAGGCGCTCACCTCCGAGGCGTCGAAGGCCGCCGGTATCGACGTCCTCACCGGCGGCACCGACGTGCACCTCGTGCTCGCCGACCTCCGCACCTCCGAGCTCGACGGCCAGCAGGCCGAAGACCTCCTCCACGAGGTCGGCATCACGGTCAACCGCAACTCGGTGCCGTTCGACCCGCGCCCGCCGATGGTCACCTCCGGTCTGCGGATCGGGACCCCGGCACTCGCGACGCGTGGCTTCGGCGACACCGAGTTCGCCGAGGTCGCCGACATCATCGCTCTCGCGCTGCGCAACGGTGCCGAGGCCGGAGCCCTCCGGGAGCGCGTCACGGCGCTCGCCGAGCGCTTCCCGCTCTACCCCGGCCTCCAGCAGTAGGGGCGGGCACATGACCGCACAGATCCTCGACGGTAAGGCCACTGCCGCCGCCATCAAGTCCGAACTCGCGATCGAGGTGGCCGCGCTCAAGGAGCGCGGCATCTCGGTCGGGCTGGGCACCGTCCTCGTCGGTTCCGACCCCGGTTCGCAGTGGTACGTCGCCGGCAAGCACCGCGACTGTGCCGAGGTCGGCATGGAGTCGATCCGACGCGACCTGCCCGAGACGGTCTCGCAGGAGGAGCTCGAGGCCGTCCTCGACGAGCTCAACGCCGACGAGAGCTGCACCGGCTACATCGTGCAGCTGCCGTTGCCGAAGCACATCGACACCGACGCGATCCTCGAGCGCATCGATCCCGAGAAGGACGCCGATGGGCTCCACCCGACCAACCTCGGTCGTCTCGTGCTCAACGTGAACCGCCCGATCCACACGCCGTTGCCGTGCACGCCGAAGGGCGTCATCGAGCTGGTGGAACGTCACGGGATCAGCTGGGCGGGCAAGCACGTCGTCGTCGTGGGCCGCGGGGTCACCGTCGGTCGCGCGATCGGCCCGCTGCTCACCCGTCGCGAATACAACGCGACGGTCACGCTGACGCACACCGGAACGGTCGGACTCGACGACATCCTCCGCACCGCCGACGTGATCGTCGCCGCGGCGGGCGTCCCCGGGATCGTCACGCGCGATGCCGTGAAGCCCGGCGTCATCGTCCTCGACGTCGGTGTGAGTCGCGAGACCGACCCCGGGACCGGCAAGTCCCGGGTCGTCGGCGACGTCGCCCCCGACGTGGCCGAGGTCGCCTCGTGGATCAGCCCGAACCCCGGTGGTGTCGGTCCCATGACGAGAGTCGGACTCCTCGCCAACGTCGTCCGCATGGCCACCCCCTAACCCAGCCCGCGAACTGTCACTCGACGCTAGTCCGGCGCCCCGCGATTAGCCGGAAGTGACAGTTCGCGAGCCAGGGCGGTGAGGATGGGCGACGGGTCCGTCAGGTGCGAGCGATTCACCCGGATGACCCGCCAGCCCGCTGCCATGACTCGGTCGAGGCGATCGATGTCGTGGAAGATCTGCCGTTCATCCGAGAAGTGGGTGCCGCCGTCGTATTCGACGAGGACCCGCTGTTCGGGATACACCAGGTCGCCCAAGGCCAGAAAACGTCCGGGGGCGTCTGAGATGACCTCGTTGACGAGTGGTTCCGGAAGGCCCGCGCGGACGATCAGCAGGCGCAATGCGGTCTCCATCGGCGAATCCGTCCGAGGCCGCATCATCGAGAACGCGAGCCGCAGCCGCTTCGCGCCGCGACGGCCGTTCATCCGTGCCAGCCCGCGGACGATCTGCTGCTCCGATGCCAGTGGTCGCTTGCGGCGGAGCAACACGTCGCCGGCGATCACCAGGTCGTCCAAGGGGAGTCGGGTTCCGAGCTGACACCAGGCGTCGACGGCGGTCAGTACCGGTAGCCCTTCGACGGCGACGACCTCCCAGTGGTCCCCGTCGAGTTGATGCCCACGCACGCCCGATCCTCGAGGCGCGCGTGCCGGCGCGATGGACGCGACGTCCAGTGGTGCCTCGTGTTCCCAGGTGGGCACGGGGAGGCCGTGCAAGGCCGCCGCGCTCACGTGGCTGAAGAACTGCCCATCGTGGAGGAGTGGGGCATAGGCGTGACAGCGTCCGGGGATGTCCGTGGGCTGGTCGAGCGGTGCCCGGACGCCTCGGTGCGGCGTGGCGAGGTCGCGCGCTCGTAGCCGCGATCGAGGCACGCCGAGTTCGTCGGCTTCGGCCATGGAGAACGGCTGCTTGCTGAGTTCGAGGGGGAGGGGACGTCGGCGGACCATCCCACCACGGTGCCGACTGCGGTGTTTCAGCGTCGGAAGTTCTCCACACCCAGCCCGCGAACTGTCACTCGACGCTAGTCCGAGCGGCCGGGACTAGCCGGAATTGACAGTTCGCGGGCAGGGGTGGGAAGGGGAAGGTCAGGATTCTCGGGTGGCTCCGGCGGCGGGGCGGACGGGGAAGATGGTCGGGGCGGTGAAGGACGCCTCGGCGAACGCCGCCGTGACCGCCTCGGCCACGGCCGACGCCAGGGCGACGGGGACCAGGGCGATCGCCGCACCCCCGAAGCCACCACCGGTCATGCGCGACCCGATCGCACCCGCCGCCATCGACGTCTCGACGGCCAGGTCGAGTTCCGGAACCGAGATCTCGAAATCGTCGCGCATCGACGCGTGAGAGGCCACGAGCAGCTCGCCGATCGACGTCGGCCCGTGCTCGCGCAGGGTCCTGACGGTGTCGAGGACACGCTGGTTCTCCGTCACGACGTGACGGACGCGGCGGAAGGTCTCGTCGTCGAGCAGCTCGCGAGCGCGGTCGAGGTCGCCGACCGTGACGTCGCGGAGCGAGTCGGCTCCAAGCGCTGCGGCGCCCGCCTCGCAGGACGCCCGACGTGCGGCGTACCCGCCCGACACATGGGCGTGCTCGACGCGCGTGTCGATGACGAGCAGCTCGAGGTCGTGCTCCTCGAAGCCGAGGGGGATGACGTCGGTCTCGAGCGAACGGCAGTCGAGGAAGACGCCGCAGTCACGCCGGCCGAGGAGTGACGCCGACTGGTCCATGATGCCGGTCGGTGCGCCGACCGCTCGGTTCTCGGCGAGCTGGCAGATCTTCGCGAGCGTCCGGCGGTCGTGGTCGAGGTGCCAGATCTCGTTCAGTGCGACGCCGACCGAGGCCTCGATGGCCGCGGAGGAGGAGAGGCCGGCCCCGACCGGGACGTCGGAGTCGATGTAGACGTCGACACCGGGCAGCTCCTGCAAGGGAGCCCCGAACTGGCCGAGCGCCCATGCGACGCCAAGCGGGTAGGCGGACCAGCCGTGCAGTGCGTCGGGATCGAGCGCCCGCACCGAGACCTCGACGATCTCGGGTGAGAAGCTGCTCGAGACCCGGATGCGGTCGTCGTCGCGACGCCGGACGGCTGCGACGGTGCGGCGGTCGATCGCCATCGGGAACACGAAGCCGTCGTTGTAGTCGGTGTGCTCGCCGATGATGTTCACGCGGCCGGGCGCGGTCCAGAGTCCGTGCGGCTCGCTGCCGAAGGCGTTCTCGAATCCGCTCGTGGCGGTGCGCTGCAGGTCGGTCATACGGGGTTCTCCTCGTCGGCTGCGGCGATCGCGGCGCGCAGGGCGGTGGCGGTGGTCTCAGGCGGGACGTCGCCGATCCAGGCGCCCATGGCGGCCTCGGAGCCGGCCAGGTACTTCAGGCGGTCGGCTCCACGACGTGGGGAGGTGAGCTGCAGGTGGAGTCGGAGCTCGTCGCGGTGGACACGGGTCGGGGCCTGGTGCCAGGCGGCGATGTACGGGGTCGGGGTGTCGTACAGGGCGTCGACGCCGCGCAGCAGCCGCAGGTAGAGGACGGCGAGTTCGTCGCGTTCTTCGAGCGAGGTCGCGGCGAAGTCGGGCACGTGCCGGTGGGGGAGCAGGTGCACCTCGATGGGCCAGCGCGCGGCGAACGGGACGAACGCCGTCCAGTGCTCGCCGGCGAGGACGACGCGCTCGTCGGCCTGCTCCGCGGCGAGGATGTCGGCGAAGAGTCCGGGACCGTAGGCCTCGCTAGCGGCGATGAGTCGCTGCGTGCGCGGGGTCACGTAGGGGTAGGAGTAGATCTGCCCGTGCGGGTGGTGGAGGGTGACACCGATCTGCTCGCCACGGTTCTCGAAGGGGAACACCTGCTGGATCGAGTCGATCTGCGACAGTGCGTGCGTCCGGCGGGCCCACGCTTCGATCACCGTGCGCGCCCGGGTTCGGGACAGCGAGCCGAAGGAACCGGTGCTCGACGGGCTGAAGCTCACGACCTCGCAGCGGCCGACCGAGGTGCGGGTCCGGCCGATTCCGATGGCCTCGAGGTCGGCGAAATCGACCGGTGCGTTCTCGTCTTCGAGCAGCGGTCCGAAGGACGGCGACTTGTTCTCGAAGACCGCGACGTCGTACTGGTCGGGGATCTCGGAGGGGTTCGAGGGGCTCGCGGGCGCGAGTGGGTCGAGGTTCGCGGGTGGCAGCATCACGCGGTTCTGGCGGGCGGCGGCGATAGAGATCCACTCACCCGTCAGCGGGTCCTGGCGCATGGACGCGGTCGGTGGTCGTGGCGCGAGTTCGCGTGCGTCGGGCAGGCGCTCCGCGGGCAGCGTCGTGTCGACGTCGTCGAAGTAGATGAGTTCGCGACCGTCGGCGAGGCGCTGGGTCGAGCTCGCGATCGCCGGGTCGATGACGAAGGTGTCGTCGAGTGGGGGCATGGGGATCCTCAGAACGGGTTGTCGAAAGGAAACGTACAACGTTTCGCCTTGAAAAGTATAGGCAAGTCAGCGAAGATTCAAGCATGTCCGACGACGAGCCGATGCAGTTGCCCGCCCCACTGCGACGCGACCGCATCCGCGAGCTCCTCGATGAGCGCGGCTTCGTGCGCGTCGCCGACATCTCCGACGACTTCGGCGTCTCACGGGTGACCGCCCGGACGGACCTCGACACCCTCGTCGACCAGGGCGAGGCCGTCCGCGTGCACGGAGGGGCGATGCCCGTGCAGGGACGCGGCGCCGTCGAGTCGCCGATCGAACTCGCGACCGCGACCTCGGCCCACGCGAAGCAGCGGATCGGAGAGGCGGCGGCCGCGATGGTGCGCTCCGGTCAGAGCGTGATCGTCGACGTCGGCAGCACCGGCCTCGCCCTCGCCCGCGCGCTCAAGGCTCGCCGCGACCTCGCCGACGTCGTGGTCATCACGAACGGCCTGACCATCGCGCTCGAACTCGAGTCGGAGATCCCGAGGTTCTCGGTGATCGTCACTGGTGGATCGCTTCGGCCGCTCCAGCATTCGCTCGTCGATCCGCTCGCCGGTTCGCTGCTCGGCCAGGTCCACGCCGATCTCGCCTTCATCGGGTGCAACGGTGTCGACGCAGGCCATGGCGTGACCAACGTCAACCTGCCCGAGGCCGAGGTGAAGGCCAGGATGGTGCGCGCCGCCGAGCGGGTGGTCGTGGTCGCCGACGCCTCGAAGCTCGGTGTGCGGCAGCTCGGCCGGATCGCCGGGCTCGAGGCTTTCGACGCCCTCCTGACCGACGACGGGGCCGCGCCCGAGACCATCGCACTCCTCCGGGAAGCGGGCCTCGCGGTGACGCTCGTCCCGCTCGGCGACTGACCTCGCGTCCAGCAGTCCGTATCGCGTCGCGCCCCGGCACTCGCGCGCCGACGGCCCGGTGCGGCAGCATGGTCGCATGACTGATCGAGCGCATCCGGCCGTGTCCATCGTCGAGCAGACGCTGCGTGATCGCGGAGCCCAGGGCGAGATCACCTGGCTCGACGATGCTGCTCGAACCGCGGCGCTCGCAGCGGAGGCCCTGGGGATCGAGGTCGGGGCGATCGCGAACTCCCTCGTGTTCACGCTCGACGGCGCGCCGACCCTGATCCTCACGAGCGGTGCCCATCGTGTCGACACCGCCTGGGTGGGCGAGCGGCTCGGTGGACGGCTGAAGCGCGCTGACGCCGAGGTCGTCAAGGCGGCGACGGGACAGGTCATCGGCGGTGTCGCGCCCGTCGGTCACCCGGAACCGATCCGCACCTACGTGGACGAGGCGCTCGCCGCCTACCCGGAGGTCTGGGCCGCAGCCGGCCATGCGCACACGGTGTTCCCGACGACCTTCGAGGAGCTCGTGCGGGTGACCGGTGGGCAGGTCATCGCGGTGGAGCCGCCGACGGATCCTGCGGGGTCGTCGGCAGCTGCGTCGGCGTAGCCACTGGAGCGGCCAGGGCGTCCGGCGGTGTCCCGTGCTGCTTCGTCACCCGGCTCGGCGGCAGCGGAGCCGTCGCGGTCACGCCGTTCCTGCGCCCCAACCAGGTGCTCACGACGGCTGCCGCGACACAGAGCGCCATCGGGATGAGCATGAACGGTCCGCCGGCGCCCTCGCCCCGTTCGAAGACCTGGTCGGTCTGCGACATGAGGGCTGTGGGGACGAGGAGGAGGACGTTGTTCGTCGCGTGGATGAGCACCGGAGCCTCGAGGCCGCCGGTCCCGCGGGCGGCGAAGGACATCGAGGCGCCGAACACGAAGTAGTAGGCGATGAGCCAGGGGTCGCCCGCGAAGTGCACCGAGGCGAAGACCGCGCCGGAGACGACGGTGCCGACGAGGAACGCGGTGATCGGTCGACTGAACCAGGATCCGACGGAGCGCTGGATGAGGCCGCGGGCCCCATACTCCTCGCCGGCAGACTGCAGCGGCGTCGTGAGGATCACGACGGCGAGCATCGCGATCATGGTGCCGTCGACCACGATGGGCTCGAGCGGGGAGAGCAGGACGGACGCGCCGACGTACACGATCCACACCGGGACGATGATGAGCGCGAGACGCCCGAGCCAGTGCCAGCGGAAGCGCCCCTCCACCGAGGAGAGCCACCGTGGACGGACACCGAAGATCGCCCACTGGATGAGCATCGACACCGGGATGAGCGCGGCGAGCGACAGGTTGTTCGCGAGCATCGTCACCGGCGTCAGCGTCATGAGGCCATTCGCGACGTCGTCGAGCGTGTACGCCCCGGTGGCCACGTCCACGATGAGCGCGATGCCGCCGAGCGCGATCGAGAGGATCAGGAACCCGACGACGAGCAGGAGGAGCGCGAGTGCGCCACGCCACCAGGCTGGTGCGGCGCGGAGGGCGTGGTCGTACGTCGCGAGCTGCCGCTGAGGCACTGCTGGATCGACGGGCGTCGAGGCCGGCGTCGAGGCCGGTGTCGTCGAGGGTGATGGCGAAGGCGTCTGCGGGTCCTGTCCAGGGTTCGTCATGCTGCCAGGGTAGGCAGCCGTCGCGGCAGCACGCGTCCCCCGAGCGATGGACGACGAGCGACGGATACCCAGTGATCGACCTGGTCTCGAACGCTCGACGGTGGGAGACTGACCGGTATGGCCGGACATCGCATCTTCACGACGAGCTTCGCCAGCGTGTACCCGCTCTACGTCGCGAAGGTGGAGCGGAAGGGCCGTACGAAGGCCGAGGTGGATCAGGTCATCACCTGGCTCACCGGCTATGACGACGCCGCGATCGAACGGGTGCTCGCCGACGGTACGGACTTCGAGACCTTCTTCGCCGACGCGCCGGCGATGCACCCCGATGCGTCGCTCATCACGGGCCTCATCTGCGGCATCCGCGTCGAGGAGATCGAGGACCCCCTCATGCAGCGCGTCCGTCAGCTGGACAAGCTCGTGGACGAGGTCGCGAAGGGGAAGAAGATGACCTCGATCCTCCGCACCTCCGCCTGACGGCCGAACGCGAGACCCTCCGATGACGCACCGGGCCGCCGCGCGAGTGCGCGACGGCCCGGTGCTCGGAACCCGGTCGGATCAGTGCGCGAGCACCGGCTCCGCGGACGCCTCCGGGGCGTGGTGCAGGGCGAGTCCCTGGTTGCGTCGGCGGAACAGCAGCGCCGCCGTCACCGCACCGACCGCGAAGAACCCGGCACCCCAGAAGTACGCGGTCTGGTAGCTCTGGATCGCGGCCTGCGCCAGCACCTCGGGGGTGGGCGGCGCGTTGTCGGTCACGTACGCCGTGGCGGCGCTCGCCGCGAGGGTGTTGAGCAGCGCCACACCGATCGACCCTCCGACCTGCTGGCTCGTGTTGACCGTCGCCGAGGCGACCCCGGCGAACGCCCGGTCGACACCGAGCGTCGCGGTCTGCATCGAGGCGGGCATGATCGATCCCATCGCGAAGCCGAGCACCATGAGCGCGGGCATGACGTTGCCGACATAGGAGCTGTCGAGGTCGAGTCGGGTGAGGAGGAGCATGCCGATCGCCCCGAGCGTCATGCCGAACGGCACCATGACCTTCGGCCCGAACCGCGGGACGAGGAGGTTGGTCCCCAGCTGTGCGGCGAGCACGAGCATCGCGATCATCGGGAGGAAGGCGAAGCCCGTCTGCTGCGGTGAGTACCCGAGCGAGGCCTGTAGGTAGTAGGTGACGAAGAGGAAGATGCCGAACATCCCGGCCCCGGCGATCATGACCGAGATGAACGCGGCGCCGCGGTTGCGGTCGAGGATGATCGACAACGGGAGGAGCGGGTGCGCGGCCCGGCGCTGCCAGAGGACGAACACGACGAGGAGCACGGCTGCGGCGGCCAGGAAGGCCCAACTGAGCGGTGAGTCCCAGCCGTCGGTCTCGGCGTTGGCGAATCCGTAGACGAGGCTGAACAACGCACCCGAGACGAGGACGGTGCCCGGAACGTCGAGCCTGGGGCGGGGGCCGGTCGTCTTCGGTGTGGTGATGAAGAGGACCGCCCCGACGATGGCGACCACGGCGATCACGACGTTGATGTACAGGTTCCAGCGCCAGTCGAACTGCTCGGTGAGGAATCCGCCGAGGAGGAGACCGACCGCGCCACCTGCGCCGGCGATCGCCCCGAAGACGCCGAACGCGCGGGCGCGCTCCTTCGGGATCGTGAAGGTGGTCGTGAGCATCGCGAGCGCGGTCGGCGCGAGGAGGGCTGCGAAGACGCCCTGGAGTGCCCGCGCGGCGACGAGGGTGCCGAACGAGTCCGCGGCGCCTCCGAGGGCCGAGGCGATCGCGAACCCGACCAGCCCGATGATGAACGCCCGCTTGCGACCCATGAGGTCGGACAGGCGTCCGCCGAGCAGCAGCAGGCTGCCGAAGGCGAGGGAGTAGGCGGTGACGATCCACTGGCGGTCGCCGTCGGAGAATCCGAGATCGGCCTGAGCCGCGGGCATCGCGATGTTCACCACGGTGGCGTCGAGCACGACCATGAGCTGGGCGAGGCCGACGGTGACGAGCGTCCACCAGCGGCGTGAGGAGACTGCCGGGGTTCCGGCGGCGAGGTTCGAAGTCATGCTGAGGACTCTATACGGAACTGGACAGTTTCGGAACCGAATAGTTCCTGAACGTTCGAGTTCCTGAACTATGCTGTTCTCGGAGACGAAAGGGAGGTGAGCCGCGATGACGCAGCTCGAGACCCCACCCGCAGCGCCGAAGCTCGGCCGGAAGCGCGATCACACGCGGGACGCCGAGATCCTCGACGCCGCGCTCGACGTCCTCGCCGACACGGGCTACGCCGGGATGACGGTCGATATGGTCGCCGCGCGGGCGAAGGCCGGCAAGGCGACGCTCTACCGCCGATGGGCGTCGAAGTCCGAACTCGTGATCGACGCGGTCGCCTGCATGAAGCAGATCGATCCCGACTTCTCGAAGCTGCCCGACACCGGCTCACTCCGCGGCGACCTCGTCGCGATGATCAAGGCGCCGTCCATCGCCGAGGGCGAGCGCAAGATGCGTGTGTTCGCCGGCGTGATGTCGATGATCTCGGATGCCCCGGAGCTCACCGAGTCCATCCATGCGGCGATCGTGGAGCCGCGCATGGCGGTCAACCGCTTCCTGTTGCAGCGCGCGATCGACCGCGGTGAGATCCGCGCGGACGCCGATGTGGAGACCCTTGCGCTGATCAGCCAGGCGATGGTGAGCTATCGCGTCCTCATGCTGCGGGAGCCGGTGACACGTGACTTCCTCATCTCGGTGATCGACGGCGTCATCATCCCGGCCGTCCGGAAGTAGCTCGATGACCGACGGACCCGCCCGATCTCGAACCGGGCTGCTCGATCGAGCGGCACCGGTCCACCTCGGGACACCGGACGCCCCACTGCGCTTCACTGGTTTCCGCGAGCCCGGTGGACGCCACCTCATCGTCGATGGCGCGCAGGCGTTCGAGTTGAGCTTCCCGTGCGGAAGCTGCGCGCTGCTGTTCCGTCGTCTGGACGAGGCTGCTCGGGCGCTCGCCGCAGACGCACTGCACGATCACCTGGACGAGGGCGTGCCCGCGATCGACAATCCTTCGTTACGCGACCTCGTGTCGACGATCCTGCCCGAGGGGACCTACCTGCCGCTCCTGCTGTCCATCGAGCCCGTCCTGGTCGCTCCGGGTGACGATCACGACTATTTCTCGCGGGAACAGGTCGTGCATCGCGGTATCGACCCCACGCTCGGTGCGCCGGAGGACCCGGCGACCGCGTATTACCGCGGCTCGACCCGGACGACCGGCGAGCACGAGACCCTCTTCGAGTTCCTGGTGCCGATGGTGCAGCCCGGTCGGAACGACCGCGAGCGCGTGGCCTCGTACAAGGAGCGGCTTCGAGCCGGGGGAGCGGCGACCGTGCTCGTGGTCTCCGTGCTGGACCGGACGCAGCCGTTCGACAGCTTCGACGCCCACACCGGTCTTGTGCACTTCGTGCTCGACGGCCACCACAAGCTGGAAGCGGCTGCACGTGTCGGGGTCGCGATCACGGTCTTGTCGTTCGTCTCGATCGACGCGAGCCTTGCGGACGGGGCGACGGCGTTCGGCCTCCCGGAGCTGCTCGCGCGCTGATCACGTCGAGTGTGAGACCGGGTGGATCACGCAGCGCTGGATCCCCCGATCCCTGCGCGACCCACCGGTCGAGGCGATGAGCGTCGCGCACCCCTGTCGCGAGCACGCAGCCCACTGACGCGTGGACTGCGTCGGCATCACCTCTATCAGTGTGACACGAATAAGTCGTTCGTACCAGTTAGAGAAAGACGTCGGCTGTGCGAGCTCCGAGCCTCTAGGCTGAGGCCCCGACCGGCCACGGTCGACGGATACGGCGCCGATGGATCGGAGCCGGAGCACAGGCTGCCCGAGGAGGTCAGGATGCCGGGGACGCGACGAACGCCCACGCAGGAACGCGGACAGGTGACGCAGGACGCGATCGTCGAGGGAGCCGCGACCGTCTTCGACCGCATCGGTTACGGGAACGCGAGTCTGTCGATGATCGCGGAGGCGTCCGGGATCTCGCAGGGGTCCATGTACTTCCACTTCAAGTCGAAGGAGCAGATCGCCCTCGCGGTCATCCACGAGCAGCACGACCGGTCGATGCCGCTCATGGCACGGGTGTCGGAACAGTACGACGGAGTCCTCGAGCGGCTCATCCGCATTTCTCGCGCCATGGTCGACCAGCTCGAGAACGACCCGGTCGTCCGCGCCGGGATCAGACTCACGCTCGATGAGGGTTCGCTGAGCCAACCGGCCGGCGCGTTCTACGAGGACTGGATCTCGGGGACGGCCGCTCAGCTCGACCTGGCGCTGCAGGCCGGCGACCTGGAGAGTTCGATGTCGGCACCGGACCTGGCCCGCACGCTGATCGGATTCTTCACCGGCGTCCAGCTCACCGCCCAAGCCACGGTCGGCCGCTCGGACATCGCAGCGTCGGTCGACCGCATGTGGCGGCTCGCGATCGACGCCATCGTCCCCGACACGAGGCGGGCAGCGGCGACGCAGGTCCGGGAGGACGCCTTCGGCGCTGGGGGCGATGTGCGCCCGGCGCCACCAGCCGCGTCGATCTAGCGATCCACCTGGCGATGGGCGTGCGACGACCGTGCATCCCGAGGTGACGCGCACGAGTGCCGCGTCCGTGGTGGGCCCGGTGGGGCTCGAACCCACGACCCGCGGATTAAAAGTCCGATGCTCTGCCAACTGAGCTACAGGCCCATACGCGCTCTACTCTACGAGATTTCGACGGCACCCGTTGACGCGCGGGTCCGGGCGACGGGGGAGGATCGCCCGCCGGGACGAGTACCGTTGTCGGGTGCGCGAAGCGCGTCGCAGGGAGGAGCAGGCATGACCGAGGGATTCCATCGTCCGACGAAGCTGCCGCCGTCGATGCTCGAAGCGATCCAGGGTGGTCTCGACCCGGAGGCCGTGTCGAGGATCACGCACGAGACGGCCGTCGCACTCCTCACCCGGGTGCGGGCGGACCCGGACCCTGCCGTGGTCGATCGCCTCGTGACGTACACGGACGAGCACGGGATCGACGCCATCGCGGAGCTCTGGTCGCACGCCAGCCCGCGGAGTCTCCCAGGAGCCCTCTGGCGGATCTACCTGCTGCGCCTGCTCATCCGGCAGGACCCGGTGGGGACGAGCTTCAGCTTCCAGCGGGGCACCGAGCTCATCACCACCGTCGACCCCGTGATCGCCGGCGCGGCCGAACCGACCGGGCCTGAGGAGATCATCGTCCTCGCCGACCAGATCCTCCGTGGCCTGTACACCGGTGACTTCGCGATCGCCCTCGAGCGGGCGGCCTCCTTCTGTCGGATCAACGCGGTCGGCTGTACCTCCCTCGCGGACGACCGGGACGCCGTCGACCCCGCAGACGCCGCGAGACTCACCACGAAAGCCGCGCGGTTCGGCACCATCGCCGAGGAACTCGCCGGCTGCGCGCGGCTGTGGCGCACCGACTCCCTGGACTGACGCGACCCGTCCGGTCAAGGCCCGGTACCTGGGAATATCCATCGCCGATCACTTGCTACACTGATTCAGCCGGGCCGCAGTAACCCCGGGCTCCAAAAATCGCCGCTTCGAGCGGCCTTGCGCCGAGAGGCGTTTCTGCGGCCTGGCACTTGCTTTCTCCGGAGGTCTCCGCCCTCCTGCCGCCCATTCCGTGATGACACCGGAACTGGGGTGTCGAATCGCGTCGATTCCTCCAATCGGATCCCGGGTCGGCACCGAACTCCGTGTATGACCGCCGCACTGTACACGCAGACCCGACCTCGGGTGGGCGTCGCGCAAATGGCCGGTGTCCGTGAGAAGCTAAGACTTGTGACCACGGGACCGGAAGCCGACGCTGCACCGCAGGTGTCATTGGCGAACGTGCTCGACGCGCTCCTCGTCCGAGTGGCCGGCGGCGACCAGGTCGCGTTCAGCGAGCTGTACGACCACATCGCCCCGCGGGTCCTCGGACTCGTCAAGCGGGTGCTCGTCGACCACGCGCAGTCCGAAGAGGTCACCCAGGAGGTGTTCCTGGAGGTCTGGCAGAACGCCCAGAAGTTCGAGGCGGGCAAGGGCACGGCGACGACATGGGTGCTCACCATGGCCCACCGTCGTGCGATCGACCGCGTGCGCGCCTCACAGGCCGGACGCGACCGCGATCTCAAGATCGGCATCCGCGATTTCGACGAGCGTGTCGACAACGTGCAGGAGACGGTCGAGATCCGGATCGAGCACGAACGCGTCAAGCGGGCCTTCGTCCGGTTGAGCGAGCTGCAACGTGAGGCTGTTTCGCTCGCTTACTACGGCGGCTACAGTCACAGCGAGATCTCGAACCTGCTCGGCGTGCCGATCGGCACGGTGAAGACCAGGTTGCGAGACGGAATGATCAGACTTCGAGACGAGTTGGGGGTGCGTACATGACCGAGCGAGACGATGCAACAGACCTGGCAGCCGGAAACGCGCTGCACACCCTGACCCCGCGCGAGCAGGAGCGGTTCGACCGCCTGCGAGCCGAACACGAGTCCGTCCGCGAGGAAGCGGCGGAATTCGAGGAGACCGTCGCCATGCTCGACCTCGCAGCACCTCCCGTGCAGCCGTCGGCAGCGCTCAAGAACTCGCTCATGGCCGCGATCCAGAACCTGCCGCAGCTGCCCGCTGAGGCCCCCGTCGATGCTCCTGTCGCCGAGGTGCAGGCGCTTCCGACCGCAGTCCCAGAGGTGGACGAGACGCCGGTCTCGACACCGATGGCCACACCGCCCGCGGCAGCAGCGACCATCCCGGTGGTCGGTGCTGCGGAACGCAAGGCCGCCTCACGGTGGCGTCGCAGCGTCGTCGGCATGGTGGTCGGCGCCGCAGCAGCGGTCGGCCTCATCTTCGGCGGTGTCGGACTCGCGAACACCTTCGGTGGTGGATCCCTCACGCAGACGGTCGCGCTCGCGGAGATCAACGCGGCGTCCGACGTCCAGCGCGCGAAGGTGTCGATGGACGATGCGACGGCGACCCTCGTCTGGTCGGGTGAGCTCGGCAAGTCCGCCCTGCTCGTCGACGGACTCGGGTCCCTGCCGTCGGACAAGGTCTACGAACTCTGGTACATCGGCGAGGGAGGCCCGGTCTCGGCCGGCACCTTCTCGGCAGCGAACGGCACCACCTGGCGTGTCCTCGACGGCGCCATGAGTGCGGGCGACAAGGTCGGCGTGACGGTCGAGCCGCAGGGTGGCTCCAAGCAGCCCACCACCGATCCGATCATGGTCATCGAGACGGCGTAGTCCGTTCCCTCCGGTCCGCGAGAGCCTGTCGGCAGGCTTCACCTCGACAGACTCGCGGACGTGCTGCAGACGACGACAGCCCCGCCCGGGAATCCCGGGCGGGGCTGTCGTGGTGCCGGCGTCAGATCAACCGAAGCGACCCGAGACGTAGTCCTCGGTCGCCTGGACGGACGGCTTCGAGAACATCGTCGTGGTGTCGTCGTACTCGATGAGCTTGCCCGGCTTGCCGGTGCCCGCGATGTTGAAGAACGCGGTCTTGTCGCTGACGCGGCTCGCCTGCTGCATGTTGTGCGTCACGATCACGATCGTGTACTCCTGCTTGAGCTCCTCGATGAGGTCTTCGATGGCGAGCGTGGAGATCGGGTCGAGGGCCGAGCAGGGCTCGTCCATCAGGACGACGTCGGGGGAGACTGCGATGGCGCGGGCGATGCAGAGACGCTGCTGCTGACCACCGGAGAGGCCGGAGCCCGGCTTGTCGAGGCGGTCCTTCACCTCGTTCCAGAGGTTGGCGCCCTGGAGCGAACGCTCGACGAGCGCGTCCTGGTCGGACTTCGACATCTTCCGGTTGTTGAGCTTGACGCCCGCGAGGACGTTCTCCTTGATGCTCATCGTCGGGAACGGGTTCGGGCGCTGGAAGACCATGCCGACCTGGCGACGGACGAGGACCGGGTCGACGCCCGGGCCGTAGAGGTTGTTGCCGTCGATGAGGACCTCGCCCTCGACGCGTGCGCCGGGGATGACCTCGTGCATGCGGTTCAGGGTGCGGAGGAAGGTCGACTTCCCACAGCCGGAGGGGCCGATGAACGCGGTGACCGTGCGGGGCTGGATCTGGAGGGAGACGCCCTCGACGGCCATGAAGCTGCCGTAGAAGACGTTGAGGTCGTTGACTTCGATGCTCTTGGACACGGGGTTCCTTTGCTCGCGGCCTAGCGGCCGAACTTGGGGGCGAAGATCTTGGCGATGAGTCGGGCGATGAGGTTCAGCGCCATGACGATGAGGATGAGGACGAGCGCGCCGGTCCAGGCGCGGTCCACGTAGGAGGCCCCGTCGGTGCCCTGGTTCGCGTACTGGGTGTACACGAAGACCGGGAGGGTCATCATCGGGCCGTCGAAGAGGTTGTAGTTCATGCTCTGGGTGAAGCCGGCGATGATCAGGAGGGGCGCGGTCTCACCGATGACGCGGGCGACGGCGAGCGTCACACCGGTGATGATGCCGGCGATCGAGGTCGGGAGGACGATCTTGAGGATGGTCAGCCACTTCGGCACACCGAGCGCGTAGGAGGCCTCGCGCAGTTCGTTCGGAACGAGCTTCAGCATCTCCTCGCTCGACCGCACGACGACGGGGATCATGAGCAGCGACAGCGCGATGGCGCCTCCGATGCCGAGCCGGACGCCCGGGCCGAAGAAGATCGCGAGGAGGGCGAACGCGAACAGGCCGGCGACGATCGACGGGATGCCGGTCATGACGTCGACCAGGAAGGTGATGCCCTGCGCCAGCCGTCCACGGCCGTACTCGACGAGGTAGATGGCGGTCAGGATGCCGATCGGGATGGAGATGATCGACGTGGCCAGCGTGATGAGCAGCGTGCCGGTGATGGCGTGCAGCGCGCCACCGCCCTCACCGACGACGTTCCGCATCGACAGCGAGAAGTAGTTGAGGTCGAACCGGGCGGCGCCGGCCGAGATCACCGTGATGGCGACCGAGACGAGCGGCAGGAGGGCGACGACGAAGGCCGCGGTCACCAGGGTGGTGAGCAGGCGGTCCTTGGCTTTCCGGCGACCTTCGACCATGAGTGACGCGACGTAGACGGTGACCGCGTAGAGCGCGGCGCCGAGCACGACGGCCCCGGGGACGTTGTAGCTCTTGTCGGCGGTCGACTGCTGCAGCAGCAGGAAGATGACTCCGCTGACGATGAGGCTGCCCGCGAGGATGGTGAGCGGAGCGAACCTCGGCAGCTTGCCCGCGGTGAGCGAGTTGGAGAACGGCGTGGCGATGGACGCCTGACGGCGGTCGGTCGTGGCGGTCATCAGTTCGCTCCCGAGAATTCTTTACGACGGTTGACGATGAGTCTGGCGATGAAGTTCACCACGAAGGTGATGATGAACAGGATCAGGCCGGTGGCGATGAGCTTGTTCACGTCGATGCCGAAGGACTCGGGGAAGTTCAGGGCGATGTTCGCCGCGATGGTGTTCGGGTTGCTCGAGGTGAGCAGGAAGAATGAGTAGACGGCGGCGGGGGAGAGCACGAGGGCCACAGCCATCGTCTCGCCGAGCGCTCGTCCGAGGCCCAGCATCGAGGCGGACACGATGCCGGGACGGCCGAACGGCAGGACCGCCATCTGGATCATCTCCCAGCGCGTCGCGCCGAGCGCGAGTGCGGCCTCCTCGTGGAGCTTCGGGGTCTGGAGGAAGATCTCCCGGGAGATGGCCGTGATGATCGGGATGATCATGACCGCGAGCACGAGGGCGACGGTGAGGATCGTGCGACCGGTGCCGGACACCGTGCCACCGAAGAGCGGGATCCATCCGAGGTTCTCGGACAGCCAGGCGAAGAAGGGCTGGACGAACGGCGCGAGCACGAGCGCGCCCCAGAGGCCGTAGACGACCGACGGCACGGCGGCCAGGAGGTCGATGACGTAGCCGAGGGCGACCGCGAGTCGTCGCGGCGCGTAGTGGGTGATGAAGAGCGCGATCCCGAGCGAGAGCGGCACGGCGATCGCGAGGGCGAGGATGGCCGCCCAGATGGTTCCGAAGACGAAGGGGCCGACGTAGGCCCAGAAGCTCGTCGGAGCACCGGTGAACGACGAGGAGTCGGCCGTGAGGGCCGGGAACGCCTGGACGATGAGGAAGATCGCGACCGCCGCCAGGATGACGAGGATGAGCGATCCGGAGACGAGGGAGAGCGTCGAGAAGACGCGGTCGCCGACTCGTTGCTTGGCTTTGGGTCTCGCAGCTAGGGCCTCGACAGCCATGGGTTCCCGTTCTCTCGATGCGATGGTGGTGCCCCTCGACGGACTCGGGGAGCGGCTACTGCGGGTGTTGCGAGTGTTGCGAGTACTGGTGACGCAGGTCGAGCGTGCCGGGCAAGGCCCGGCACGCTCGACCGTTCGACTACTTGATGGTCGCGATCGCGTCCTGGACCTTCTTGGCGAGGTCGGCGGAGAGCGGCGCAGCACCGGCCGACTTCGCAGCCTCTTCCTGGCCGGCGTCGCTGGCGATGTAGCCGGCGTACGCCTTGACGAGGTCGGCGACCTTCGGGTCGGCGTACTCCTGGCAGGCGATGAGGTAGCTCACGAGCACGATCGGGTAGTGGGTCGCGTCCGTGGTCTCGCGGTCGAGCTTGATGGCGATGTCGTTCGCCTCGCGGCCTTCGACGAGCGGCGAGCCCTCGACGACGGCTGCAGCACCCTCGGCGCTGTACTCGACGAACTCGTCGCCGACCTTGATCTTCGCGACACCGAGGTCGCCGGCCTTCGACGCGTCGGCGTAGCCGATGGTGCCGGTGCCACCCTTGACGGTGTCGACGACACCGGAGGTGCCCTTGGCGCCCTCACCCGACTGGAACGGGAAGGTGTCGGCCGGCTCAGCGGTCCAGACGTCGGGCGCGTTCTTGCCCAGGTAGTCGGCGAAGTTCTTCGTCGTACCCGAGTCGTCCGAACGGTGGACGGCGGTGATGGCCGTGGAGGGGAGCTTCGCGTCGGGGTTCAGAGCGACGATCGCCGGGTCGTCCCAGCTGGTGATCTGACCCGCGAAGATCTTCGCGATGGTCGAGGCGTCGAGGTTGAGCTCGTCGACACCCTCGATGTTGAAGATGACCGCGATCGGGGAGATGTAGACCGGGAGGTCGATCGCCTTGGTGTCCGCGGCGCATGCGGCGAAGGTGCTCGTGAGCTCCTCGTCGGACAGCGCCGAGTCGGAACCGGCGAACTGCACACCGCCGGCGATGAACGCCTTGCGGCCGGCGCCGGAGCCGTCGGGGGAGTAGTTGATGGTGACGTCCGGGTTGGCCGTCTGGAAGGCGGCGACCCAGGCTTCCTGGGCGCTGCCCTGCGACGATGCGCCGCTACCGGCCAGGCTGCCCTTGAGGTCGCTGGCGGCTGCGCTCGTGGCTGTGGCGCCGCCTTCGTTGGCCGCACAGGAGGTCAGTGCGACGGCTGCGACTGCTGCTACGACCGCGACGCGGCCGAAACGTGAGAACTTCACAGGGATGTCCATTCATTGGTGTGGGTGCGAGCCGGTGCTGGCTCGTCAGTGACGCTAACCATGCGGCATGACGAGCATCCCCCGTGATGGTAAACAACGGGTGAACGGATATCGACGGGTTCATGGCGTCCGACGTGGCGACGCCGCGAATGCACCACGAACGGCCCCTGTTCAGGGGCTGCGATCGGATGGGTCAGACGCGGGGTTCGTGCGTCTCGATCGCGATGATGCCGGAGCTCGGATTCGTCCGAGAGAGGTGCACGATGGAGAACGCCCCGGTCTCGAGTGCGGCGGCGCTCCCGAGGTAGGAGCCTCGGGTGGACCCGGTGGCGAGCGCGATCTCGTGCAGGATCTCGGGGAGGACCGGCCCGTGGCTGCAGAGGATGGCCGTCTTGAGCGCCCGGACACGGCGACCGACGACCCGGCGGACGTCGGATTCGCCCCGCTCGTAGGCGTCCTGGCTGATGAGGTCGGAGCGTTTGGGCTCGATACCCGCGGCCGCGGCGATCGGGCTGACGGTGCTGACGCAGCGCACGGCCGTGCTCGTCACGATCTTGCGGGGGCCGAAGGCCAGCAGGGTCGGGACGTTCCCCGCGGCCTGCTTGACCCCGCGCGGCGCCAGCGGCCTGGTCGCGTCCTCACCGGACCATTCCGAGGGCGACGTGGCCTTCCCGTGGCGCATCGCGATGAGGGCGAAGGTCGCGGTGACACCTTCGTCGACCAGCGCGGCGAAGGCGTCGAGGATCTCCACGTCGCGCTCGTAGCTGAGGTAGCTCCGTGCCCGTTTGACGGTGACCCACTCCAGAGCTGCGACCTCGCCGTTCGGGATGAACGTGCTCTCGCGGACGGCCTGGTCGGTGACCTCCGCGGACCAGTAGTGGACGATCTTCTCGCGACCGCTCGACAGGGGGTACGTGGAGACGCCGAGCGGCACACCGAGGTGGACGCTCAGGCCGGTCTCCTCTTTGATCTCCCGCACGGCCGTCTGCGCGAGCGTCTCCCCGGGATCGACCTTGCCCTTGGGGATCGTGACGTCGCCGTACACCGTCCGGTGGATGACGAGGAGGTGGACCTTGCCGTCGATGAGGCGCCAGCACACGGCACCGGCTGCGTAGATTGCCGTCGTCGTCATAGTCACTGCCTCGTCGTGTCGTGGTGCTCGGGTGGGTCGCGGTGCGAAGTCGTCAGCGACGGTTCCTCGGCCGGCGGCGGGCCGCGGTCTCGAGCATGAGGGAGTCTTGCAGATCCGTGAGCGGTCGTCCGTCAGCGTCGACCGCGTGGCGCGTCCAGACGCCGTCGGCGTCGAGCCACCACGACGACGTCTGCTCGTCGAGTGCCTGCTCGAACATCGCGGCGGTCGCCTCGAGGTGCTTCGGGTCGGTGAGCCTGACGAGCGCCTCGACGCGGCGGTCGAGGTTGCGGTGCATCATGTCGGCACTGCCGATGAACACGTGCGGGTCCCCGTCGTTGTGGAACGAGAAGATGCGCGAGTGTTCGAGGTAGCGCCCGAGGATGGAGCGCACGCGGATCGTCTCGCTCATCCCCGGCTGGCCGGGCTTCAGCGCGCAGATCCCGCGGACCCACAGGTCGACCGGGACCCCCGCCTGGCTGGCCCGGTAGAGCGCGTCGATGATCGCCTCGTCCACCATCGAGTTGACCTTGATGCGGATCCCGGACGGCTTGCCCTCCTCGGCGTTCGTGCGCTCCTGCTCGATGTGCTTGAGGAGGCCCTTGCGCAGGTGGCGCGGCGCGACCAGGAGGCGCTTGAACTTCTTCTCGATCGCGTAGCCGGACAGCTCGTTGAAGAGGCGGGTGAGGTCCTTACCGACCTGGTCGTCGGCCGTGAAGAGACCGAGGTCCTCGTAGATGCGGCTCGTCTTCGGGTTGTAGTTGCCCGTGCCGATGTGGCTGTAGTGGCGCAGGACCCCGCGCTCCTGTCGGACGACGAGCGCGAGCTTGCAGTGCGTCTTCAGCCCGACGAGGCCGTAGACCACGTGGACGCCGGCCTTCTCGAGCTTCCTGGCCCAGGAGATGTTGTTCTGCTCGTCGAACCGGGCCTTGATCTCGACCAGCGCGAGGACCTGCTTGCCGGCCTCCGCCGCGTCGATGAGTGCTTCGACGATGGGGCTGTCGCCCGAGGTCCGGTACAGGGTCTGCTTGATCGCGAGCACGTGCGGGTCGGCGGCGGCCTGCTCGATGAACGCCTGCACGCTCGTGGCGAAGGACTCGTACGGGTGGTGGACCAGGACGTCCTCACGGGCGATCGACCGGAAGAGGTCGGGCTTGCCGTTCGGTTCGTCGGGCTGGAACTGCAGCGCCGTGGTCGGTACCCGCTTCGGGTACTGGAGGTCCGGACGGTCGATGCCGGCGAGGCTGAAGAGGCCGCCGAGGTCGAGCGGCGATGGCAGGCGGTAGACCTCCTGCTCGGTGATGTCGAGTTCGCGGACGAGGAGTCCGAGGGTGACGTCGTCCATGTCGTCGGTGATCTCGAGCCGGATGGGCGGCCCGAACCGGCGGCGCAGCAGCTCCTTCTCGAGGGCCTGGATGAGGTTCTCGGTCTCGTCCTCCTCGATCACCATGTCCTCGTTGCGTGTGACGCGGAAGACGTGGTGGTCGACGATCTCCATGCCGGGGAAGAGGTGGCCGAGGTGGTTGGCGATGACCTCCTCGAGGGCGATGTAGCGCACGCTGGGGGCGGTGTCCAGAGACGCGGAACGGCGCTCCGCCGGACCGACGCGGACGAAGCGCGGCATCATCTGCGGGACCTTGAGCCGGGCGAACTCCTCGCGCCCGGTCCGGGTGTTCCGCACTCGGACCGCGAGGTTCAACGAGAGGCCGGAGATGTAGGGGAACGGGTGGGCCGGGTCCACCGCGAGCGGCATGAGCACCGGGAAGACCTGGTTGCTGAAGTACTCGCTGAGGTACTCGCGGTCGGCTGCGTCGAGTGAGTCCCAGGTGACGACCGTGACCCCGCGTTCGGCGAGGTCGGGGCGGACGAGGTCGTGCCAGGCGCGGGCATGCCGTTCCTGCAGGACGTGCGCCTGCTGCGAGATCTCGGACAGGACGTCGGCCGGAGCGTTGCCGACGTTGGTCGGTACCGCCAGGCCCGTGAGGATGCGGCGCTTCAGGCCGGCGACCCGCACCATGAAGAACTCGTCGAGGTTCGAGGCGAAGATCGCGAGGAAGTTGGCGCGTTCGAGGACGGGTAGCGCGGGGTCTTCGGCGAGCTCGAGCACACGCTGGTTGAAGGCGAGCCAGCTGAGTTCGCGGTCGAGGTAGCGGTGTTCGGGCAGCGCGGGATCGTTCCGCTCGAAGGCGGGGTCGAAGTCCTCTTCGTCTCCATCGAGGCCGACATCGAGCACGGTTGGGTCTGCTGGCATGCCTTCATCATGACACCGTGGCGGGGGTGGTCGCGACGACTGCGGTGAACACTGTGTAAATGCCGCAGTGCCACACCGCTGTGGAGGGGATCAGGCGTCGGTTCTCGCGTACTGCACGTCGATGGTGTGGTCGGTGAATCCGAGCGATCGGTACAGCGACACGGCGGGGAGGTTGTCGGCTTCGACGTAGAGCGTGACCGCCTCCACCCGTCGATCCCGCAGGCGGGCCAGGCCGGCCTCCATCAGGAGCCGCCCGAGCCCTCGGCCACTGGCCGCCGGGTGCACGCCGACCGCGTAGACCTCGCCGACCGTGTCCTCGACCTTCAACCAGATGAACCCGAGGAGGTCGCCGTCGGAGCCTCGTGCGAGCAGGAAGTCGTCGGCGTCGAACCAGGACTCGGCCTCCCGGGCGCGGAGATCGTCGAGGGTCATGCGTCCCTGCTCTGGGTGGTCGGCGAAGGCGAGCGCGTTGACTTCGAGCCACTCCTCCTCGTCGATTCCCGGTCGGAACGTGCCGACCGTGACATCAGCGTGCCCGGCGGTGGCCGGTCGCGCGCGGCTCGTGGGCGTCTTGGTCAGGCGGAGCTGCAGCAGCGTCCTGATCGGCGAGAAGCCGAACTCCTGCGCGAGCACCCGGGAGGCGGGGTGGTCGCCATGTGCCCAGATGCGCACCTGCGGGGGACAGTTGGCGAGGACGCCGCGCAGTGCGGCGCGACCGTAGCCGTGGCCCCGCCACTCGGGCTCGACGACGAACTCCAGCTCGCCATGTCCGAGGATGGCCGCTCCCACGACGGCGAAGTCGTCGGAGTCGACCGGCGGGTCCTGTGGTTCGACGGCGAGGATCAGCGTCCGGGCGCCGGACGCGGCGTCGATGAGCGACTGATCGCTGAACGGCGGCTGGCCGTCGACGAGCGACGCCGTGCGCACGACGCGCTCGAGCGCATCCCGGGTGCGGGCGTCGTCGACGTTACGAACCGACAGCGTCAGCCGGGGCATGATCGTCCTCGTAGACGTTGAAGCGGTAGCCGACGTTGCGCACGGTGCCGATGAGCTGCTCGAGGTCGCCGAGCTTGGCGCGCAACCGGCGGACGTGGACGTCGACGGTTCGCGTACCGCCGAAGTAGTCGTAGCCCCAGACCTCGCTCAGCAACTGCTCGCGCGTGAACACCCGGGAGGGGTGGGTCGCGAAGAAGCGGAGCAGTTCGAACTCCTTGAAGGTGAGGTCGAGCGGCTTGCCGTGGACCTTCGCGGAGTAGCTGGCCTCGTCGATGACGACGCCGGACGCCTGGATCTTGCTCGCCGAGTGCTCCTGCGAGGCGCGGCCGATCGCGAGCCGGATCCGCGCGTCGACCTCGGCCGGCCCGGCGGATTCGAGGATGACGTCGTTCACACCCCAGTCGGCGCTGACGGCCGTGAGGCCGCCCTCGGTCAGGATGAGGAGGAGTGGGACCGACAGCCCGGACGCACCGAGGATCTTGCAGAGTGACTTGGCACTCGCGAGATCCTGGCGGGCGTCGACGAGGACGAGATCCGAACTCGGAGCGTTCACGAGTTGTGCGGGGTCGGCGGGGATCTGCCGGGTGCGGTGGCTCAGGAGCCCGAGGGATGGGAGGACCTCGGTGCCGACCATGGAGGTCAAGACCAAAATTTGCGCCACGCGCATCCTCCCGACTGAGTTTGGAACCATATTAGGCGAACGACCGCACCCCACGTCGCACCGGGCGCCCGCTGGTGGTCGGATGGCGTCCGCTCTGTGACAATGGGTCCGTGAGCGAAACCACTCTCTCCCCCCGGCTGCGCTGGATCAGCGTCGTCTCCATCTGGGCGCTCGCGCTCGTCGGTGTCGTCGTGTCCGGCCTGCTCTGGAGTCCGGGGGAGACCTTCTTCGGGCTGTCGGCCACGCTCGGCCTCTGCACGCTGGCCGCGTTCTCGGCACAGCTGTTGACGCGGCAGAAGGTGGGATTCGTCGATCGGATGTCGACGAGCGTCACCGGCGCCGTCCTCATCCTCGCCATCGGCGGTGCCGTGTATGGCCTCATCGCCCTGGCCTCGGGGTAGACTTTCCCCATGCTGCTCGCTCTCGAAATCTTCTTCATCGGCTTGCTCGTCCTCGCCAGTCTCGCCATCGCGTTCACCGCGGTGGTCGTGCTGAAGAACCTGTACCGCGGTCAGCGCTAGTCCGGGTCCCTCGATGATCGAGATCCCGAGCGGCCTGCCGAGCGAACTGGTCCCGCTGTCATGGCTCATCGGCGTCTGGGAGGGCACCGGCGTCATCGACTACCGGGTCGGCGACGAGACCGTGACCCGCGAGTTCGGTCAGCGCGTGAGCTTCAGCCACGACGGCCTGCCGTACCTGAACTACAACTCCTACACCTGGCTCCTGCCCGAGCAGCCCCCTCGTGACGCCGAGGGGGCCTCGTCCACGGACGAGGACGCCCTGTCGGACGACACCGCTGCGGACGTCGCGCCCGAGGCGCACCCGGTCGACGAGTCCGGTGTGCTCGAGCCGCTCGTCACCGAGACGGGTTACTGGCGCCTCGAGCGCCCGTTGATCGAAGGCGATCCCGGGCCGGGGATGCTCCCAGGGCAGGGCCCCCGCCCGTTCGGCACGGCGCAATCGGTCGAGACGCTGCGTACGTCGACCGGCGCCTTCCCCCTACAGGTCTCGATCGTCCACCCGAACGGTGTGAGCGAGCTCTACCTCGGTCAGATCGACGGCCCGCGGATCGACCTCGCGACCGACGCCGTCGTCCGGACCGCTGGAGCCAAGGAGTACGCCGCCGCGACCCGCCTGTACGGCCTCGTGGAGAACCACCTGCTCTGGGCCTGGGACATCGCCGCCCTGGGGCAGGATCTCCGGACGCACGCCTCGGCGCGCCTGGCCAAAGCCGACTGACGTGACCGATCCCACCGGAGCGGTCACGCCGGAAGCGATTCCGGGCTCGCCCTTCCTCACGCTGCCGGGTGCCGTCGAACAGGCGGACGCCGTCGACCACGGCGTCCCCTCCCATTACGGCAGCCCGAACATCGAGCAGCGCCTCATCGCCAGCGGGAAGGCGATCGTCGACCTCTCGAACCGTGGCATCGTGACGGTCACCGGCCCTGATCGGCTGAGCTGGCTCAACTCCATCACGAGCCAGGAGCTGCGGTCGCTGTCCGCCGGCATCTCCACGGAGACCCTCTTCCTCGACCAGAGCGGCCGGATCGAGCACGCGGTCAAGCTGCTCGACGACGGGACGACCACGTGGCTCGTCACCGAGGCCGACGATGCTGCGCCCCTCCACGCCTGGCTCGATCGGATGCGGTTCATGCTGCGCGTCGAGGTGGCCATCGTGACCGAGCGGTACGCCGTGATCGGTGCGGCGGCGGGTCTCACGGTCGAGGCCGCGGAGCCGAACGGCATGCCGCTCGTCTGGCACGATCCGTGGTCCGAGGTCGCGGTCGGCGGGCATCAGTACGCGACGGGTGAGCACCCGGGTGCAGCGTGGACGTGGACCGAGACGATCGTCGCGCGCGAGCAGCTCGAGTCGCTCGTGCAGCAGATCCGCGTGGGGGCGTTCTCCGCCGCGGGTTCGTTGGCCGCAGAAGCCCTGCGCATCGCCGCGTGGCGCCCGCGGTTGCAGTCCGAGGTCGACGAACGGAGCATCCCGCACGAGCTCGACTGGCTGCGCTCTGCCGTCCACTTGAACAAGGGCTGCTATCGCGGTCAGGAGACGGTCGCCAAGGTGCACAACCTCGGGCATCCGCCGCGGCGTCTCGTCATGCTCCTCCTCGACGGCTCCGACGCGGTCCTGCCGCCGGCCGGTTCGAACGTGGTGCTCGTCGGCGACGGCGACGACGCGATCCGGAAACCCGTCGGACGCATCACCTCGAGCGCGATCCACCACGAGTTGGGCCCGGTGGCGTTGGCGATCGTCAAGCGCTCCGCGGATCCGGCGGCCGTGCTGACGGTGGAGGCCGACGGCATCGACGTCGCGGCGTCGCAGGAGATCGTCGTGCCGGCGGATGCCGGGGCCACGGCGAACGTGCCGCGGCTGCCGCGACTCGGCGCCGTCCGGCGCTGACCCCGGTGGGGAGCGACGGCGCCTCGGACCCGGGCGTACGGGTCGACCGATGGACCGCTGCGGTTCGTCGCCGCATCGCGCTCGGCGACGCCTGGCATCGTCTGGTCGGATCCGTGCCGGCCGTGCTGCAGGTCAGCGCCACGGCGATCGGCGCGTACGCGTTCTCCCACTACGTACTCGGGCACGCCGTGCCACTCCTCGCCTTGACCGTGACGATCTCGAGTCTCGGCTTCGTTCGCGACGCCCGCCCGATCCGGGTGCTCGAGACGGCTGTGGGGATGAGCGTCGGGATCGCGCTTGCCGAGATCCTGCTCCTCGGCTTCGGTCAGGGGACGTGGCAACTCGCGGTCGCGCTCGTGCTCACGCTGCTCGTCGCCCGGTTCCTGTCGCCGGCGGCGTCGTTCGCGATCGCGGCGGCGGTGCAGTCCGTCCTCGTCATGCTCCTGCCCGTGCCCGACGGGGGCCCGTTCGTGCGCACCCTCGACGGTCTGATCGGCGGGGTCTTCGCCCTGCTCGCGACCGCGCTCATCCCGCGCGACCCGCGCCGGAGTGCTCGCCGTGACGGCCAGCGGCTCATCGACGAACACGTCCGGACCCTCGCCTCGCTCGTCGCCGCCCTCCGTCTCGGCGACCTCGAGGAGGCGGACCGCGCGCTCGCACGGGCGAGGGCCACCCAGCCGGCCCTGGACGCGTGGCGCGGAACCCTCGACTCAGGACTCGCCATCGCGCGCATCTCGCCGTTCCTCCGCAAGGCGGTGTTCGACCTGGAACGGCAGCGGACCATGCTCGACGGCATGGACCTCGCGACCCGCAACCTCCGGGTGATCGCCCGGCGCATCGACTACGTGTCGCGCGACGCGACGAGCCGTCCCGAGCTCGCGGACCTGCTCGCGCGCACCTCCGTCGCGCTCGGCATCCTGTCGCAGTCGATCGGTGACATCGCCCAGCAGCCGGTCGCGAGGCAGTCCCTACTGGAGATCGCGAAGCACCTCGAGCCGGTCGCCGTGCTCCCCGACGCCTCGGTCTCCGAGCAGGCGCTCGTGCTCGTACTCCGGCCGTACCTCGTCGATCTGCTCACGGCGACGGGGCTGCCGACGCCGGAGGCGCAGGCGGCGCTGCCCTCGCTCTGACGGCTGCGTTCCCCGACGCTCAGTCCGTCGGGGAGGGATTCGGGGCGACAGCCGACCACGGCAGTGTCAGCTCGCCGAGGCGCCAGCGGCTGCGGCCGGCCAGCACCGGCCACCCGCTGTCCCGGAGCGTCCCGACGGTCGCCAACCAGCGCTGGACCGGGCTGTAGACCGCCAGGGGTGCGTGCATCCGCCAGGCGCGGTCGAGGTCCGTCATGAGCGCATGGACCCGTTCGCCCGGTACGTTGTGGTGGATCAGCGCCTTCGGCAGTCGTTCGGCCACGATGGACGGCAGCTCGAGCTCGGCGAGTCGCAGACTGATGGAGAACGACTCACCACGCCCCTGGTCGTCGACCGCGATCCAGCTGGACACCCGTCCGATCTCGTCGCACGTCCCTTCGACGAGCACACCGCCGGGCTGCAGCCGCGACGCCATGAGGCGCCAGGCCCCCGCGACCTCGACTTCGTCGTACTGCCGGAGCACGTTGAACGCCCGGATCACCGTGGGGCGGTCGTCGCCGGTCGGCACCTCGAACCCGCCGCGCGCGAAGGAGACCGCAGCCGTCGGCATGAACCGGGTCGTGCCCGCTCGCACCTGCCGCAGCTGCGCATCAGCGGTGCGGACGCGCCCCGGCTCGATCTCGAATCCGATGACCCGTAGGTCGGGTCGGACGGCGAGCAGTCGGTCGTGCAGTTCGAACGCCGTGACGCCGCTCGCGCCGTAGCCGAGGTCCACCACCAGCGGGTTCGTCGTCCGTCTGAGCGAGGGGTGGATCGCGATCCAGCGGTCCACCCGCCGGAGCCGGTTCGTACCCGTCGTCCCGCGGGTGATCGATCCGACGGGCATGGACCCATTCTCCCTCACGGAGCGGGGTCATCGTCCACCTCGCGGTCATGCGCCGTCGGTATGCTGGGGGACATGCCTGAGACTTACACCCTCGTCCTGCTGCGCCACGGCAACAGCGACTGGAATCAGAAGAACCTGTTCACCGGTTGGGTCGACGTCCGACTCAGCGAACTCGGCGTCACCGAGGCCAAGCGTGCGGGCGAGCTGCTCGCCGACTCCGGCATCACCCCGGACGTGCTGTACACCTCGGTCCTCTCCCGCGCGATCCAGACGGCGAACCTCGCCCTCGAGACCGCCGACCGCATGTGGATCCCGGTCAAGCGCAGCTGGCGCCTCAACGAGCGTCACTACGGAGCGCTGCAGGGCAAGGACAAGGCGCAGACGCTCGCCGAGTACGGTCCGGAGCAGTTCCAGACCTGGCGTCGTTCCTTCGACGTGCCGCCGCCGCCGATCGCCGATGACGACGAGTGGTCGCAGGCCGACGACCCCCGGTATGTCGGGATCGACGGCGAACTGCCCCGCACCGAGTGCCTGAAGGACGTCATCGACCGGATGCTGCCCTACTGGGAGTCCGACATCACGGTCGACCTGGCTGCCGGCAAGACCGTCCTCGTGACGGCGCACGGCAACTCGCTCCGCGCCCTCGTGAAGCACCTCGACGACATCTCGGACGACGAGATCGCCGAGCTGAACATCCCCACCGGTATCCCGCTCGTCTACGAGCTCGACGCGGACTTCCGTCCGGTCGCCCCGGCTCGCTACCTCGATCCCGAGGCCGCGGCAGCAGGCGCCGCCGCCGTCGCGGCGCAGGGGAAGAAGTAGCGGAAACCCCACCAAACCACCACCCCGGTCGGGAGCACGGCTTGGCGACATCGTCGCCGAACGTCCTCCTGACCGGGGTTTTCCATGTCGTAAAAAAGGGGTTGAACCGCCTCGGGGTTGGGCGTACAGTGACTGCACTGTAACCCGATTGGGGGGATACGCATGGAGCAGTCGACCGACGGCACCCGTTTCCCCCTGTGGCGCGCCCTGGCGCTCGGTGGCTTCGCCGCCGCGGCGTTCACGGCGATAGCCCTCTTCGGGTCGCCGTCCTCCGCGCATGCCGACGACGGTGCCACCGATCCGTCGCTCCTGGGCGCGGTGACCGAGGTCGTCGGCTCGCTCGAACACCCCGTCAGTGCTGTCGTCGAGGTCGTCGACGTCGTCGACACCACCGTGCTCGAACCGGTGGTCGACGTCGTCGACGAGACCGTCGCAGCGGTACCGGTCGTGAACGACGTCGTCGAGGAGACCGTCGGCACAGCACCCGTCGCCGCGATCGTCGATCCGGTCGTGCAAACAGTCGACCAGACGTTGACCGGCGTCGCCGACGTCGTCGCCGCGGTCCCGGTCCCCAGTACGCCGATCGTCGATCCGGTCGTCCCAGCGCTTCCGCAGGGCCCGGCAGAGGACGTGTCGGCCACGGACTCGACCGCCGTCGGCGCGGTCCTCCCGACGACGGTCCTCGGACCGCCGTCCGTCCAGGAGCGCGACTCGACGCTCGTGTCGGGCGGCCAGGATCACGAAGACACGTCGTTCACCACGGCCGTGCCCGCCGCCGCCGTCGGATCGTCCAGTCTCCCCGCCACTCCTGCGAACCTTCCGCTGCTGCCGGACGCCGACGGCCGCTGGGCCGTCACGCCGAGTGGCTCCGGATCCTCCGGCTCCGGTGGTGCCGTCGGCGGTCCCGCAGCGGCCGAACAGTCGATCTCCGTCATCCTCCCTGCGCCCGGCGACGACCGTCGCGGACCCGCGCGAGACGAAGACCTCCCGGCTTCACCCACGTTCCCCTCCGATACCTCTCCTGACTGACCCCGGATCACTCTGCCGTTCGCGGCGGAGGCCCGCCCACTGGGCGGTTCAACGGTCCGAAGCCTCCCGACCACGGGAGCACATCAGTCACTCTGCAAGGAGCAGGAATCATGAATTCGTATGTCAAGAAAGGCCTCTACTGTGGCCTGTTCGTCGCGGGACTCACGTTCCTCGGCGCTACGGCGGCCAACGCCGACACGTCCGGGGACGACAGCATCCTCGGCGGAACCCTCGTCGACGTGGTCCTCGAAGCCCCCGTCGAGATCGTCGACACCGCGGTGAGCGTCGTCGGCGATTCGTCGGCGACGTCCGCACCGGAGGCGGCACCCGCGCCGGAGCCGGCACCAGCACCGGAGCCCGCACCAGCACCGGAGCCCGCACCAGCACCGGAGCCCGCACCAGCACCGGAGCCCGCACCCGAGCCGGCCCCGGCCGCCACCACCAGTGGTGACGACAGTGTCGCGGGCGGGAACCAGGTCCAGCTGCCCGTCTCCATCCCGGTGACGGTCGAGGACAACGCGATCTCGATCATCGGCGATGCCGAGCAGTCGGGTTCGACGTCCGGACCGGCGGCGGGGGAGTCCGCCTCGCCGGTCACCGACGAGGCCACCACGACCGGTGACGACAGTGTCGCCGGTGGGAACCAGGTGTCTCCGGTGGTGACTGTTCCGGTCACGGTCGGTGGGAACGCCATCTCGCTGTTCGGTGATTCGAGCAGTGAGCAGGCGGGTGAGCCTGCCACGTCGGGTGGTGCGGCTGTTCCGGCATCGCCGTCGACCACCACCGGTGACGACAGTGTCGCCGGTGGGAACCAGGTGTCTCCGGTGGTGACCGTTCCGGTCACGGTCGGTGGGAACGCCATCTCGTTGTTCGGTGATTCGAGCAGTGAGCAGGCGGGTGAGCCTGCCACGTCGGGTGGCGCGGCTGTTCCGGCATCGCCGTCGACCACCACCGGTGACGACAGTGTCGCCGGTGGCAACCAGGTCCTCGGCGACGTCGGTCTCCCGATCTCCGTGGTCGGCAACGCCGTCAGCGTGATCGGCGACTCCGAGTCGACCGGCACCTCGGCTTCCGCTCCGGCATCGTCCGGCGGAGGCTCGTCGACCACGGATGGTGACGACAGCCTCGGCGGTGGGAACCAGATCGACCTCGGCCTGGAGCTGCCGATCACGATCGGCGGCAACGCGATCTCCGTGATCGGGGACAGCGAGACCGCAGGTCCCGGGACGACCGATCCCACCACTCCGGTGGACCCGACCGACCCCACGGACCCCACGGACCCGACCGACCCGACGGACCCCACCAC